>JANNMS010000177.1:0-63609 GCA_031398055.1 Saprospirales bacterium
AGGACTTGCGCCATCGGTGGCCGTATAATTTACCGTAATCATTGTATTGTCTGCTGGGTCAGCAACCGCATAAGTGCCCATTGGGACGCTTTGTGCCTCAACGATTGAAAGTGCTGCCGTGCAGTTGTCGGTCGGTGACAAAGTGCCCACGTAATCTGGGATCGTGATTTCGCACGATGCATTGGCTGTCAAGGTCGCTGTGCCCGCTGGGCAAGTCACCGTCGGCGCATCGTTGTCGTTTGCAGTGATCACAACGACGCAAGTCGTGGTATTTGCCGGAGTGGCCAGATCGGTCGCCGTATAGGTTACCGTTACGGTCGAACCGTCGCCTGCGACTGTCATCGCTCCTGCGACAACATCTTGCGCTTCGATGATCGAAGCGGCAATCGTGCAGTTGTCGGTCGGTGCCAAAGTGCCCACATAATCTGGGATCATGATCGAGCAACTCCCGCCTGCATCCGTATCGATGGTCACGTTACTTGGGCAAGTGACCGTCGGTGCATCGTTGTCATTTGCAGTGATTACAACGACACAAGTCGCGGTATTCGCTGGTGAAGTAGCACCATCGGTGGCCGTGTAAGTCACCGTCACCGTCGAGCCGTCGCCTGCAACAGTGTAAGCACCTGCTGCAACGTCTTGGGCTTCAATGATTGTATTGGTGCAATCGGTGGCTGTCAAACTCATAACATAGTTCGGGATCATGATCGAGCAGGACGCGCCTGCATCCGTATCAACCGTCAACGTACCTGCTGGACAGGTCACCGCCGGGGCTGTTACATCATCCACCGTAATCACAACCGTACAAGTCGTGGTGTTCGCGGGGCTTGCGCCGTCTGTGGCCGTATAATTTACGGTAACCATCGCGCCGTCCGCTGGGTTAGCAACAGCATATGTACCTGCTGGGACGCTTTGCGCCTCAACGATTGAAAGTGCTGCCGTGCAGTTGTCCGTCGCGGACAAGGTGCCAACATAATCAGGGATCGTGATTTCGCAGGCCGCATTGGCTGTCAAGGTCGCTGTGCCCGCTGGGCAAGTCACCGTCGGCGCATCATCATCATTTACCGTGATGACTACCGTGCAAGTCGTGGTATTTGCCGGAGTAGCACCATCCGTTGCGGTATAGTTTACCGTAATCGTTTGTCCATCCGTCACGCCAATTGCTACACCCGCAGCAATGCTTTGTGCTTCGGTGACTGCCGAACAGTTGTCCACTGCAGTCAATGTGCCGATATAATCAGGCACTGTGATTTGGCAAGTGCCCGCAGCGTTCGTACCGATTTCAACGGTAGATGCAGGGCAAGTTACCACTGGTGCAACTTGATCATCAACAGTAATGGCAACCGTACAAGTCGTCGTATTTCCTGCAGCATCCGTTGCAGTGTAATTTACATTGATTACCTGACCATCCGTTACACCATTCATAATTCCAGCAGCAACTGTTTGTGCTTCTGTAGGAGCAGCAGTGCAGTTGTCCGTCGGAGTCAACATGGTAACATAATTTGGAATCGTAACTTGGCAAGTTGCAACTGCATTGGTTAGAATCGTTGCAGTTGCAGTTGGGCAAGTGACCGTTGGAAAGTCATCATCATCCACTTCCACATTCAACTGACAAGTAGCACTGTTTCCACAATTATCAGTAACAGTAATTGTTACAACGTGGGAAGCACCATGCAATACGCCATCAACCAAGCCGGATATATCTTGGGTAACCACTAATTCAGAATTGTCTGTGCAGTTATCCGTAAAATCTGCACCAGTAGAATTAACGTTAAAAATTGGAATCTCCACTTGGCAGCCAGTTACTCCAGTGGTAGTCGCGATAACGTCATCCGGGCAGACAATAGGTACATAAGTAATAGGATCCATGGGATCAATTGGAAAGATCACATCACTATATGGAGCAATCGCATCAATAACCGTCAAAACAGCAGTTATCGGATCAGTTGCATTTCCAGCCTCGTCTACAAAGTGGAAAGTAACCGTGCGAACATAAACAGGTTGTGCACCAGATCCACAGGCAGAGGGAGGTCCGGGGGCACCATCGAATACCGTAATATCTGAATCTGTAACCAACGTGATCTCATAAGGTGGCGTGGGATCAGCGAAATCCGAACAGTTATCAATAACAATTCCGCCTGCTACCAATGATGCTTGGGAAAAGACATCCGAAAAACCGGATGCAACATCTTCTTCGCAGCTGAGTGTTACATCAAATAGAAGAGGAGCAAAAAAAGCATCAATACCAGTGATATCCGGCGCCTCATTATCCCCAACACTTCTGGTATAAGTAAAAGAAGCACCCACACAGCCGTCAGCACTTGTCGGTACGACGGTGTAAACCACATCGTAAATACCATCATCCAACGGAGCAACGGTATAAATATCTCCTGCGAGATAAGTGTCCGATTGGCCAGGTACACCAGTGGCTGCATTTCCACCATCAGGTGTCAATGCAGGATCAATCACCACTCCCGTAACTTCGTAAGTTGGGACATCTCCAATAATTTGGTCACCGGGCAGTGTGCCGTCGATAACATCACCGGAGCAAACAGGATCAGGAAGGTCTGTGGCATCAGCAATCACCGGCTCCGGATGAACCGTTACCACCACATCGAATGCTGTTCCCAAACAGTCGTCCATCGTGGCATTGTTGTTCAAACCATCCGGGCCATAGCTGTACGGCTGGACGGTATAAGTAACAACAGCATCGCCAGTTCCTACATTATTAATGGTAGCGGCATCAATATCGCCCGGAGCGGTGATGTTGTTTTGAAGTGCGGTAAAGCCCGTGGCCGCGCCGCTTGTCAAAACTGCCGTGACTTTGTAAGCCAAAGTCCCGCCGCCAGTCAATGGATCAAGTATAGAAGATGGCGAAGCATCCGAGCAGATCGTTTCGGCTGCATTGTCCACGCCGCCAGCAGGTGTTGCCAAAACCGTCACCATAATATTATCGGTCGCATCCGGCGAGCAGCCGTTCGACACCGTAACATTATAAGTAGTAGTCACCGTCGGGCTGACGTTTTGCGTAGCCGTTCCTGGATAGCTGACAGCAAAATTATCTACCCAATTATAAGTAATGGTCGGAGAACCATTGTGCACCACCGTGAAAGAAGCGTTAGAACCTTCGCAAATGGTAAAATCAACCATTGGAGTGGTAATGGCCGGCGGGGATTTCACATCAATATTAGCCGTTTCAGAATCTGTGCACATCACGCCCGTAGTATAAGTGGCCGTGAAAGTGGCTACTGCTGTAATCGTCGCGCCAGAAGTATTCGTTGGCGTCCAGTCAAGTACGGTATTGCCCACGCTTGCAGTTGGCGTACCGCCTGCGCCATTTACAGCGACAGATTGCGTCCAACTAACAGATGGCGAAACAGTAACCGAGGCAGTCATCGTGGGGATGGCTACTCCACTGCAAACATTTGCCGAACTCGGTGTTATCGTCACCGTCGGAATCGGACGCACATTTACCGATTGGCTGGCAGTACCATCAAAAGTACCATCCGCGCAACTCGTCGCAGCCCGATAAACACGCACATAATACGGAAGAGAAACGTCGGTCGCAGACATGTTTGTCACTGCAAAAGCGGTAAAATCCGTAAAATTATTGGCAGGTTCATATTTACATTCTACCAAAGTACCACTTGGGCTCACCCCCGAAAAAAGGTCGAACCGAAAGCCCGCCACACTGCTCGAAGTGAAAGCACTGAACATGACCATCTCGCCGGAGCAAACCACCGAGTTGTCCACCGAAAAGCCGACAAACAGCGGAGCAGTCACGGTCGAACCTTCCAAAAACGTCAATGAACTGGACACGCCAGTGCCCACTTCCCGGATTTGGATGTCTTTTTGGCCAGAGGCAACAAACGGAATCCCGTCCGCACCGCGCACCCAGCCAGCGATGGATTTAAAGTTATCAAATGAATATTCGTATGTCGAGCCAGAGTTGGCATTCAACATCCGAACACTGCCCGATGTCGCATCAAAATCCAAACGGAATTTGACGGAAGTCGGGCTTCCCGAAACCGGACCGGTCGGGTTGTTGGCCTGCACGGTCTGCATCGCAGAAACCGAAAAAAGCATGAACAATGTCATCAGAAGACATCGCATGCTCCGCAGATTGGTTGTTAAAATTTGATTCATAAAATGAATAAATGTTGGTGATTGGTTAACCTAAGAATTTCACAAATTAGTTACAGGTGCGTGATTGGTCGTTTGGTTGCGGACGCGACAAGCGCGGTAGTAAAACTTCGTTGCACAGAGATAAAATTCAATTAAATTATATTGGCTCCGGGGTCTCGGAGTTTGGATTTAGTGCAAAAAATGCCCTCGGCGGTTCCGATTTTTAATTTCGAAATCGCGGACGGCAAACTGATTGGGCAACACCCGCACGGCGTCGGCATCAGTTGAGAAAAGATTGTTTGCAGAAATTTCAGAGGTGAGATTCCCATTCAGGAATGAAAGGAAAGCAGAAAAGATTATAAAAAAATATGCCGCCAAATGTATGGCAACGACCTGCAAAAAAAAGAAACGAGGGCTCGTTTCTTTTTTTTGTTCAGGGGAAATGTCAAAATTAGATTGGCGGGTAAAGATTTTCAAAGTTCTTGAATCTTTCGTTTTAAGAAAATAAAATTCTATTAAAGATTGGAAATCAACTTGCAAAACAAACTTAGTTCCAAAATCAAGTTCAAAAAGGCCTACCGGAAGTTTATAAGTGGGGGCAAAAGTAAACTTTTGCAACTCATTTTCTACTAATTTGACCAAATGATTTTCCTCACTTGGAATTTTTCTAAAACTACCTTTGCCGCTCGTCCACTAAAATTTTTGAAATGGAAAAACAAGAAATCGACATCCCCCCAATCCACCAAAATGGCCAAAGCCGCCCGGTCATGCTGTCGTCTAACACGACTCTTTTTTGGAGACTATTCATCCCCATTTTTGTCACCTCCACGCTCACTGCACTGCTCGTCGGCGTTTGGTTTTCGCAGCCCGAAGATAGTTATTTCAACAGGACGAGCGTCCTCGCAGGGCAAATTATTTTTACGTTAACCTGCCTCGGATGGGTCATTTTCGTCCGTAAAACCATCTGGAAATTGCGCCGCGTGGATGCCACCGACACCCACATTTTTGTTACAAATTATTGGACAACAGCACGTTACACTTGGGAAGATGTGGAAAAAATCGAAGAGAAAAAACGCCTCGGTCGCCGCGTCGTCAACATGCATTTGAAGTCGCCGGGATATTTTGGGCAGATCATTTCTTTCCTGCCGGGCAGCGGTTTTGATGCGTGGCGTACGGAAAAAGAGGTGTCGATCCCGCTGGCGAATTGATTTAACTTTGCATAAAAATTTAAAAAAAAATGGCTACATCATATTCTAAATTCACGATTGAAGATGTGGAAAACCTTGGTGTTTCAATCGTCCGTAAAAAATTGTTTGAACAGCCAATTGCACCCATTTTGCCAAGCGATCTGTTGACCCAGATTTTGGAAATCAACCTGCCCAACCCAATGGCAACCGAAAAAGCCAAATCCGAAATGATCGTTTTCCCAATACTTTCTGAATTGTCGAGACGAAACCCAGAAAACCTGACAGTTTATTCAGGGTACAATTTTGATGTGAACAAAAGCCTTGGATTGAAAGGCCACGTTGATTTTATTTTGTCAAAAAGCCCTGCCTACCCCATCATCAAATCACCTGTTTTCTGCGTCGTCGAGGCTAAAAATGACAATTTGGATATCAGGGTACCGCAGTGCATTGCCGAAATGTTTGCCGCGCACGCTTTCAACCAGATGAAAGGGAATCCAACCGAAATCATTTTTGGGGCCGTAACCTTTGGTCTGGCTTGGCAATTTCTACGACTAGAAAACAACAATTGCATCCACGACACCGATATTTTTTATTTGAACGACCTGCCAAAACTGCTCGGCGTTTTGCAGCATATCGTTGATTTTTATAAATAAAAACGTAGCCCCGCCAACAACCTATTTTACTAAAAAAATGGAAGAAAAACGTACTGACGTAAACACTCTCGGCGAGTTCGGACTCATCGAACACCTCACACAAAATTTCCCAATCCGCCAGCCATCCACTTTGAAAGGCATCGGCGACGATGCGGCGGTCATCGAAAACGGTCCGTTTTGCACCGTCGTTTCCACCGATTTGCTGGTCGAAGGCATTCATTTTGACTTGGCCTACACCCCGCTGAAACACCTCGGTTTCAAAGCCGTCGCCGTCAATGTTTCGGATATTTATGCGATGAACGCTTTTCCAAAACAAATCACGGTGAGCATCGCCATTTCCAACCGTTTTTCGGTGGAAGCACTCGAAGAATTGTACGACGGCATCCGCGCCGCCTGCGAAATTTACGAAGTGGATTTGGTCGGCGGCGACACCGCGTCCTCGCCACGTGGTCTGACTTTGAGCATCACCGCCATCGGCCAATGCGAAAAAGACAAACTCGTTTACCGAAACGGCGCAAAAGTTGGCGACCTGATTTGCATCACCGGCGACCTCGGCGCAGCGTATTTGGGGCTGCAAATTTTGGAACGTGAAAAACAAATCTGGCAAGAACACCCCGACATCAAACCCGATTTTGAAGACCAAAAATACCTGATAAATCGTCAACTGAAACCCGAGGCCAGAAAAGACATGATTGAAATTTTTCGAAAAATCGGCCTCGTCCCCACCGCGATGATCGACATTTCGGACGGCCTCGCTTCCGAAATTTTTCACATCTGCAAACAAAGCGGCGTCGGCGCGCTCATCGAAGAAAGCGGCATTCCGCTCCACCCCGACACCGAACAAATGGCCATAAAATTCAAACTCGACCCCGCCACCTGCGCCCTTTCCGGCGGTGAGGATTATGAACTTTTATTTACCATTGACCCAAAAGCTGTGGATAAAATCCGTTTTTTGCCCGAAATTTATATCGCCGGAGAAATCCTGGACGCCGCCGACGGAATCAAATTGAACACAAAAGGTGGGAATTTGCACCCGTTGCAGGCACAGGGCTGGAAACATTTTTGAAATTGGTTACTGGGGAATTGGTTATTGGGTTATTGGGGAATTGGTTACTGGTTATTGGGGAATTGGTTACTGGTTATTGGGGAATTGGTTATTGGGAAATTGGGGAAAATGAAGTTTTCCCAATTCCCCAATAACCAGTAACCAATTCCCCAATAACTATTCCTCGTCTTTTGGATTTTTATCTTTTTTCAAATAATTGATATAACCATTTAAAAGCCGACCGCAGGTGTTAGTTTTAAAGTCTTTGAGTGTTTCCGATGAAATATAGTTTTCGTCAAAAGCCGTGATTAGATGTTCGAGAGTTTCCAAAAGCGAACCCCGTGCTGTTCTACAAAACTGAACATTTTCTTTGTAATAAAAACGCCCATAACCTTCTGCAATGCAGGCAGTTATGCTTCGAGAAGAGCGAGTAATTTGGTCAGTCAGTTTATATTTTTCCTCCGGCGGAAAGTTTGCTTTCGTCAATTCAGCAATGCTTTTTCGCAATTGTCTGCACTCTTTATAAACATCTAAATCTGTAAATGATAAATATGCCATCTCTTAGAATATTTGACTGCAAAACTAAAAAAATAACTAATTCTCCAATAACTATTTTCCAAATAACCAATTCTCCAATAACCAATAACCAATAACCACTATGCGAATTGTATTTGTCACCCCCGGCTTTGCCGAAGACGAAAATGACACCACCTGCATTCCGCCGCTGCAAATGCTGGTGAAAAACATGCTGCGCCGAGGTGTCAAAATCGACATTATTGCTTTGGAATATCCATTCCATTCGAAGCCCTATTCTTGGCACGCGGCGCGCGTTTTCCCCTGCGGCGGCGCAAACAGAAGATGGCTAAAATGGCGTACCTATTTTCGTTCGATTTACCGTTTCGTGGCTTTGACAGATGAAGGAAAAGTGGATTACATCCATGCTTTTTGGTTGGATTTTCCAATGAATTTGGCACGTTCGATGTCAAACGGCGAAAAAATCCCTTGGTACGCCACTGCGATGGGTCAGGATGTTTTTACCGCTGGAAAAAAGATTGAAAAACTCGGCGAAACCATCGCCCAACATTTGGTCGCCGTGTCCGAATACCAAAATGCAGAACTGGAAGCAGAAACCGGTTTTCGCGCAAAACACGTCATCCCCTGGGGATATTTGGAAGAAGAAATCCCAGCCTCGCTGCCCAAAACCCGCTCGGTGGATTTGCTTGCCGTCGGTTCGTTTTTGGAGGTGAAAAATTATTGGTTGATGCTCGACGTGCTCGTTTTGGTGGTCAAAGAAATGCCCGATTTGCAAGCAGAAATAATCGGCGACGGCCCGCTTTTCGAGGCCGTCGAAAGAAAAGCACTGGCACTTGGTTTGGAAAAAAACTTGAAATTGCACGGCCACATCGAACGCCCCGAAGTCTTGGAAATCATGCGCGAAAGCAAGGTTTTTTTGCACACCGCACATTTTGAATCGTTCGGCATGGTGCTCGTCGAAGCACTGGCAAACGGTTGCCGCGTCGTCAGCACGCCAGTCGGCATCGCCCCCGAAATCCCCGAAATCGACACCGCCGACAAGGCCGAAGATTTGGCAAAATTGGTTTTGGAAAATTTGAAAAAACCAATCCAAACCCAGCCAATCGTCCCGCTAAAATTCAACGACACCGGCTGGAAATACTGGGAATTGTATCATTTATAAAATAGGGAAATGGTTATTGGGGAATTGGTTACTGGGAAATTGGGAAATTGGTTATTGGAAAATTTGCGATTCCTAATATTACCAATAACCAATTTCCCAGTAACCAATTTCCCAATTTCCCAATAACCAATTTCCCAATAAACCAACCAAAAATGGCACTGATCCTACCCTGCCGCGGCTTCACCCCAAAATTTGGCAACAACATTTTTTTGGCCGAAAATGCCACCGTCATCGGCGATGTCGAAACGGGCGACGACTGCTCGATTTGGTTCCAGGCCGTCGTGCGCGGCGATGTCAATTTCATCAAAATCGGCAACCGGGTGAACATCCAAGACGGCGCGATTTTGCACGGAACTTACCAAAAATGCGGTACCACAATTGGAAATAATGTCAGCATCGGCCACCGGGCATTGGTTCACGGCTGCACTTTGCACGACCATGTTTTGGTTGGGATGGGCGCCATAATTATGGACAAAGCCGTGGTCGAGGAAAATTGTTTGATTGCTGCAGGGGCCGTCGTTTTGGAAAATTTTGTCTGCGAAACCGGCGGAATTTATGCCGGCATCCCCGCCCGCCGCGTCAAGGATTTGTCGCCTGAACTTTTCAGCGGGCAGATCGAGCGGATTGCGAATAATTATGTTTTTTATGCTTCGTGGTTCCGGTAAAACTGGATTATTTGAACACAGATGACACAGATTTTCAAACACAGATTTAAAAGGATTTTTTTAAAAAATCTGTGTTTAAAAATCTGTGTCATCTGTGTTCCAATAATTACCGCCCCGCCATCCACGCACGGAATTTCGCTGCATTCACATTGTGCGCAGGCAAAGTCGCCGCAAAAGCATGCGTCCCCGAATCGTCCGGGCGGGCGCAGAAATACAAATAATCGTGTTTTTCGTAGTTCAAAACCGCATCCAAACTGGCAACTGAAGCCATGCTAATCGGCCCCGGCGGCAGTCCGACATACATATAAGTATTGTACGGCGAATCAAAAGTGGTGTGAAATTGCGTCACCCGGTGCGTCAAAAAATCGCGGGTCGCAAAAACGCAGGTCGGGTCAGCCTGCAATTTCATGTTGATTTTCAAACGGTTCAGGTAAACGCCTGCGATGGTCGGTTTTTCGGCGGCGTTGTTCGTTTCGCGTTCGACAATGGAGGCGACCGTGTAAACTTGTTCGTGGCTCAGGCCGAGTGCTTTTGCTTTTTCGGCGCGGTTGTTTTTTGCCCAAAATTCGTCGCGGAGTTTCACCATCCTTTTTACAAAATCTTGCGGCGAGGTGTTCCAGAAAAAATTATAGGTATTCGGAATAAAAATGGTCAGCAAATGCTCCGGTCGGATGCCCATTTCGAGCAAAAAACTGGTGTCCTGCAAAGTTTTCAAAAACGCCAACGAATCGGATTCCAAAAAACGGGCGGCTTTCCCGGCCACATCTTCCGGCAGGCGTTCGTTGACCAAAGCCACTTTCACTTCGGCTTGTTTTCCGGCGCGCAGGTGTTGGATCAATTCGCGGTTGCTCCACGCCGGGGTGATTTCAAAACGCCCAGCGCGCGGTTTGTCAAATTTCATGTACTCGGCCAGCCAGCGAAAATCGTCCTCGTTTTGGATAAAATTCCCTTTTTTTAAATCGGCAACCAGCGTTTCAAAATCTGCGCCGGTGTGGACGTACAAAAACGGGTCGTCCAAATGGGCAGGAACGCCGCCGAGGTAAATGGCTTTGATCGGTTTCCAAGCCAAAAACAGGCCGATGAACAACACGACCAAAAGAGATAGGATGATGTTTTTTTTAGTCATTTTCTTGAATAGAGGATTTGTAAATTTGAAGATTCGAGGATTTGAACACTTCGGTTTTGGCAAATAAAAACGCCGCACAAATGTAAAATTGTGCGGCGTTTCGTTTGCCGATTGAAAAAATTTTCGACCTACTTATTGATTATTACCTTTTTTGTAAAAGACTGATTGTCATTCTTTAAAGTCAAAAAATACAAACCTGCTGGCAAATGTCCCACCGCAATTTGACCATTTAAATTTGAATTAAAAACGTCAAATTCAGCTTCCGCACAAATTTTTCCAGACAAATCAGTCAGTTGGATTTCAGCTACGTCGCCCCGCAAATTTTGGCTTTTCACAAAAACGCGATCGCTCGCCGGGTTCGGATAAACTTTCGTGGCCTCCGCAAATTCCGGCACAGAAACCGGGCTGCTCGCCGGGTCATCGCCGTAACTTGATGAAAATTCCACCCGGCAATCATCATAAATTTTGAAAACCCAATCGCGTTGAAAAAGGCAGCCCGACGGGCAATCTTCCCAGCCTCGCCGAAAAGTCAGGCGCGAAAACGAGTCTTCCCGGGCGAAATAAATCTGGTTTCCATCGCCGCCAAAAGTATAGGGATTTGCAAAATGCACGCCCATTTGTGTCAACATCACCTCGGCCATGAAATCTGTGTTGACATATTTTCCGGTTTTGATCCGGGCCAGCGCGTCAAAATTGGGCACCCATTCCGGGAAATAACTGGCAAAATCGAGCGAAAAATCGTACAGGT
Organism: Saprospirales bacterium; assembly: GCA_031398055.1. Lineage (GTDB taxonomy): Bacteria > Bacteroidota > Bacteroidia > Chitinophagales > Saprospiraceae > M3007. The sequence continues at coordinate 11,243 of JANNMS010000177.1, forward strand.
TTGCCAGCGAATCGATGTAATAATTGCCCGTGTTTTTGACCTCGCCGGCCAACAAATTTCTGCACCAAGCAAAAGAAGTATCCAAATAAATCTCGAATCGGCGCAAGTCGACCTGTTTGTGCGCATGGATATTGTACATCAAAATGACCGAGTCGCGGGCGGGCAAATTGGCATTGTAAACGCCCATCAAAGCAGCAAGCACCATGTTTTTGGTGTCAGGATTGATGGGCAAAGTTTTGGACATCGCGATGCTGTCGGTTTTCATTTGAAAATTAAAACCGACGTACCACGCATCTTCGAGATATTGATTTTGGAGAGATGTTGGGCCGCTGCAAAACGATTGGACAATCTGAGCGTAGAAAAATGTGGTGGAAAATACAGTAAAAAATACCGCAAGCAGGAGTGTGGAAAAACGTGCCATGGGAGGACTTGTGTGTTTTGGTAAACGAAATCGGATTTAGAAATTCGACCTGCCTCCTCCGGCTGATTATTTTTAAATGACAAGGTAGGAAAGAGAATACAAAGGTGTCCGAAGGATTTGGCCGCTGCCACGCATCGCGTGGCATTTCTGATGGATTAAAACAAAACATCGCCGGGTGCTTTCCATTGATGCTCTGGCTCAAAGGTATGATTTTTAACTAAAATGTTTTCAAAAATATTTACGATTTTAGAAATACGATTTACGATTCCGTCGCGTGCCGGGCAATCGTAAATCGTAATTCAAAAATCGCAAATCACAACGCTTCGTCGCGCCCCAAAAAACCAGCCTGCGCTTTCCAAAACGGGTTGTTTTCGTCAAAAAGTTGGGTCAAAACTTCATCGAAAGAGGCGAGATTCCGGTACCCCTCCGCCCTGCCGCGCGGTTTTCCATCGAAATTGTAATTTTTCAAATCGGGGAAAATTTTCCCAAAATCATCCGGCACTTCTGGCAATTTGAAACTCAGAGAAGTCTGCGGTGCCTGCCAAGTTTCCCAAGTCAAAGTCGAATTTGGATTAGATTTTTTCCTCGAAAAAACGAATGCATCGAAGTCGCCGAAACAATTCGCCGACGCATTTTGACCATCCGAAACTGCTCCCGCCGGGTTGATGTCAAAAGTGGCGACGGGCAGTTTTGTGGGCAGTTTTTGAAAAATATCATCCAAAAAATAGCCTTCGCCCGCATTTTGCCCGGCGACCGCCAACCGATATTGCGAATACGCAACCGACGGCGGCGCGACCGGGTCGAACGGAATCGGCTCAAAAACCAGCAAAGTATCGAACACTTTTTGCGCGCCGCCGGGCGCACGTTCGAGGTCGCCGAGCGGCAAAAATTTGCGGTTCGCCACGTCAATCAAACCTTCGATCCGGTATTTCCACGGCGCATCGAACGGCAACGGAATCGGCGTTTCGTGTGCTTCGATGGGCAAAATTTGCGTTGGAACTTGCACCACGACTTCCGCCTGATTTATTTCTTTGAAAAAAAGATAACGCCAGTGGTCGTCACCATTCACTTTCAACCGAAACCAAAGATTTCCGGTGTGAAAACAGCGGTATTCACCGTAATAATTGTTCCACCAACCGGGTCGCGAGTACGTCAAACCGTCGGGGACGATGATCGTGTCCACCGATTGGGCGTCCGGAAAAGTCAATTTGAGTTGGGTGGTTTGCCGAAATTCCTGGTTTCGGATGTGAAAAGTGCTGCCGTTTTTGACCGCCGTGAACGTATTTACCGTGACCGTCGTGTCGTTTCCGACGCCGTTCGATTGGACAAAATATTTTGCCAAAGTCAAATTCGGTGTGGGCAAATTTTCATCTAACTTGTTGAAAACGAGGCGGGTAGTGTCGTCGCCGTTCAACCAACGGAACGCCAAAACCTTGCCGTCGGCATCCGAAAACCAGGCGGCGGCTTTGATTTGGAGTTCGTTCAACTCGTTGTCGAAAAGGATTTCGAAAGATTTGGTCTGCGGGGCTGGGTTTTCTTTTTCACATGAAATGAAAAGGAGGAGTGCGAAAAAAATCAGTTTTGGAAAATGTGTGAGCATGGGCGATTGATTAAAAGTTGTGTAAATTTTAAATTTCAAGACAAATGTAAATTGACTTTTTGCCACAACAGTTTAGATTTTTTTCCAAAAAAACTCCAACCCGACATTCGCCAACTAATTTTACCCGAAATTTTTCAAATCCACTTTTCATCAAATTTTCACTAAAATCAAGTTGAAAAAAATGCGACTTTCTATTCCTCTTTTCTTTTTGCTCACTGCTTTTTTTGCCTGCAAATCCGACCCAAAACACATGGCGATGCCAAGAACCCATCTCCCCCCAGCCGACAACCAACTCACCGACCTCGAAAAATCGGACGGCTGGAAATTGTTATTTGACGGAACGAGCCTCGCCGGGTGGCATAAATACGGTAACGCGCCCGTCGGAAAAATGTGGGTCGTTTCCGACAACGCCATTTACCTCGATGCAAAACGCGCCGATGGCCAATGGCAAACGAGCGACGGCGGCGATATTTTGACCAACGAGGATTATGAAAATTTTGACTTGATGTTGCAGTGGAAAATTGATTCTTGCGGCAATTCGGGCATCATTTACCACATCGTCGAGGACACGGCGAAGTACGATTATCCGTGGATGACTGGGCCGGAAATGCAGGTTTTGGACAACGATTGCCACGACGATGCCAAAATCAAGAAACACAAAGCGGGCGATTTGTACGATTTGATGGAGTGTTCGCAGGTGGTCGTCAAACCGCACGGACAGTGGAATCAGGTGCGCCTCGTCTCGGCGAACGGCCACGTCGAACATTGGTTGAACAACGTGAAAGTCGTTGATATTCAAATGTTTGAGCAAGGAAAACCGACGCAACTGTGGTTGGATTTGATTAAAACCAGCAAGTTTCCGGGCTTGCCTGCACCTGCTTTTGGCCTTTCGATGAAAGGGAAAATTTCGTTGCAGGATCACGGCGACAAGGTGTGGTACAAAAATATCAAACTCAGAAAGTTGTGAAAAACAGCGGGTTCTGGGAGGGCGGAATTTATTCCGCCCCTAAAAAAGGCGGAATAAATTCCGCCCTCCCATCCAAAATCGGTTTTTTCGACTCCGGCGTCGGCGGCCTGACCGTCCTCGCCGAAGCGATGCGGCAATTGCCGAACGAGCATTTTCTCTATTTTTCAGATGGAAAAAACGCGCCGTACGGTTTGAAAACCAAAGAGGAAGTGGAAAAACTGTTCCTCTTGGCGATGGATTTTATCGCAGCGCAAGGCGTGAAAGCCATCGTCGTGGCTTGCAACACGGCGACCGGCGTGGCCATCGAAACGGCGCGGGCGCGTTTTGATTTTCCAATAATTGGCATGGAACCGGCGGTGAAACCGGCTTTAAAAATCTGCCCGGCGAAAAAACGGGTGCTCGTTTTGGCCACCGTTTTGACTTTTCAATTGGAAAAATTCCAAAAATTGGTCGCCCGAGTGGATTTGGAAAACCGGGTAGATTATTTGCCCGCCCAAAAATTGGTGATGCTGGCCGAAAATTTTCAGTTCGACGATGCCGCTGTTTTGCCTTATTTGCATGAAATTTTTGACCCGATTGATTGGAAAAAATATGGCGCAGTGGTTTTGGGCTGCACACATTTTCCATTTTTTGAAAAACAAATCCGTTCGCTCGTGCCGCCGGAAATCCAAATTTTGGATGGGCACGCGGGGACGGTTCGGCAACTGAAAAAACAACTCGGTCGGCGGCGGGCGCGAAAACCTGCGGCGCTTGAGTTTTATCTTTCCGGCGAAAAAATGCCCAATGCCTTCTTTGAACGATATTTAAAATTTTTGGTAGTGGAAACCAACAGTTGTTTCAGTTTGTAAAAAAAAATAGCCATTTATATAAATTATAAAAACGATTTTTTAGTTTATTGCAGCTTTTTCTATGGATTAACAATACAGAAAAGGAATTTATAGATTTCAGAAAAAACAAAAAAGCTGTGTAAAAACTAACCTGCGTAACCTCTTTTTTCAAACAAATTGGTTTAAAAATCAAAATTTCACCATCTTTGCGGTTCTCAAAAATGGAGCATGGCAAAGAAAAAAATTACGCCCGTCGAACCTATCGAATTAGAAAATCCAATCGAAATCGAGACCGATTTGGTCGACAACACCCACATCACCATCAAAGGTGCGCGGGTCAACAACCTGCGGAATGTTGACCTAAAAATCCCGAAAAATAAATTGATCGTCGTCACCGGGGTCAGCGGCTCCGGCAAATCGAGCATCACGATGGACACGTTGTATGCCGAAGGACAGCGGCGATATGTTGAAAGTCTTTCAAGTTATGCCCGGCAATTTTTGGGTCGGATGAAAAAACCGGACGTCGATTACATCCGTGGCATTTGCCCGGCGATTGCCATCGAGCAACGGGTGTCGGGCGGCAACTCGCGTTCGACCGTCGGTTCGATGACCGAAGTCAATGAATTTTTGCGGCTGCTATTTGCCCGCGTCGGGAAATTGTACTCGCCCGTTTCAGGAAATATCGTCCAAAAACACGAGGTGACAGACGTGATAAATTTTATAAAAAATCATCCGGACGGTACAAAAGGTTTGATTTTAAGTCCTTTCACAAAAAAATATAAAGAGCGAAGCCTCCAACAAGAATTGAATTTGCTGCTGCAAAAAGGGTATTCGCGGCTCCAATTTCACGATGAAATCATCCACATCGAGGATGTTTTGGCAGGCGTCGCCTCCGATAAATCTCCTGCGACCGGGGACGAAAAACGTTTTGACACCACCGAACCTGCTTTTTTGTTCCGCGAAAAAGGTTTGTGCCTGCTCGTCGACCGTTTTGTGGTCAAAAAAGAAGACGATGCGATGTGGATGCGGCTCGCGGATTCTGTCCACACGGCTTTCACGGAAAGCGAGGGCGAGTGCTCGGTCGTCATTTTTCAAAATGAAAACCAAAACGCAGCGGTCAATTTCACGAACAGATTTGAGTTGGATGGCATCGAATTTCCCGAACCGACGCCGCAACTTTTCAACCCAAACAATCCGTACGGTGCCTGCCCGACCTGCGAAGGCTACGGAAAAATCCTCGGAATAGACCGTGACAAAGTGTTTCCGGACAAAACAAAATCGGTTTACGATGGCGTCGTCGCGCCGTGGCGGGGCGAAAAATCGTCGGAATGGCTCGCGCCGCTGCTGGCAAATGCCCACAAAATTGATTTTCCGTTGCACACGCCTTTTGAAAATTTGACAAAAGAAGAGCAAAAACTGTTGTGGACGGGCAATCAATATTTTGCGGGCGTCGAGGCATTTTTCAAAGATTTGGAGTCAAAAACCTACAAAATCCAGAACCGCGTGATGTTGGCGAGGTACCGGGGCAAAACTTTGTGCAACACTTGCGACGGCGGACGGCTGCGACCGGAGGCACTTTGCGTAAAAATTGCAGGCACGAACATCGCCGAACTGACCGAAAAACCGCTCGACGAACTGGCCACGTTTTTTGAAAAATTGGAACTCACCGACCACGAAACCCAAATCGCCCGACGGCTTTTGATTGAAATAAAAGGCCGCTTGAAATTCATGGTCGAACTCGGTTTGGGCTATTTGACGCTCGAACGGATTTCGAGCACTTTGTCCGGCGGCGAGACGCAGCGCATCCATTTGACCCGGACGCTGGGCTCGAATTTGACGGAATCCATGTACCTTTTGGACGAGCCGTCGGTCGGTTTGCACCCGCGCGACACGGGGCGTTTGGTGAAAGTTTTGAAGGATTTGAGGGATTTGGGAAACACGGTTGTCGTCGTCGAACATGAAGAAGAAGTGATAAAAAACGCCGATTTTTTGGTAGATATGGGCCCGGAAGCAGGCGTTCACGGCGGAAACGTGGTTTTTGCGGGCAATTACGCGGACATCAAAAACGCCGCGCCGGAAAGTTTGACCACAAAATACATGACCGGCGAGATGAAAATTTCACTGCCCGAAAAACGTCGGCAGCCGAACCATTTCATCGAATTGCACGGCGCGCGGCAGCACAATTTGAAAAATATCAATGTCAAAATTCCGCTGCAAACTTTGACGGTGGTCAGCGGGGTCAGCGGCTCGGGCAAAACAACGCTCGTTCGCGATATTTTGTACCCTGCGCTGTGCCAACATTTGCCAGACAGCGCGGGAAAACAACCGGGCAGTTTTGACGAAATCACCGGGGCGTTCAAAAAAATCACGCGGGTCGAATTTATCAATCAAAGTCCGATTGGAAAAAGCAGCCGCTCGAACCCAGTGACGTATGTCAAAGCCTACGATTATATCCGCGACCTTTTTTCGAACCAGCAATTGAGCCGGATTCGTGGTTTTTTGCCCAAACATTTTAGTTTCAATGTCGAAGGTGGCCGCTGCGAAACTTGCAAAGGCGAGGGCGAACAGGTCATCGAAATGCAGTTTTTGGCCGATGTTCACATGGAATGTGAGGAATGTCGCGGTCGGCGGTTCCGACAGGAAGTGCTGGATGTGCAGTTCAAAGGCAAGTCCATTTTTGATGTTTTGGAAATGTCGATCGAGGAGGCACTCGAATTTTTTAAAGGAAACAAAGAAATTACGGAGCGGATTCGGCCACTTTTTGAGGTGGGTTTGGGCTATGTCAAATTGGGCCAGTCGTCGTCCACGTTGTCGGGCGGCGAGGCGCAGCGGGTGAAATTGGCCTCTTTTTTAATCAAAGAAAATGGCGCGGGGCACATCTTTTTCATTTTTGACGAGCCGACGACGGGGTTGCATTTTCACGACATTCAAAAATTATTGACCGCGATAAATGCTTTGGTTGAAAAGGGCCACACGGTTTTGGTGGTCGAACACAACATGGAAGTGATAAAATCGGCGGATTGGGTGATCGATCTGGGGCCGGAAGGTGGGAAAATGGGCGGACATTTGGTTTTTCAGGGGGTGCCGGAAGATTTGGTGAAGGTGGAGGGGAGTTTGACGGGGAAGTTTTTGAAGGAGAAGATTTGAGGTTAAATACAAAAATGACAAATAATTAAACGAATTTTCAAATAACTTACATATTATTATGCTTTCAAGTATAGACTACTCTAAAATGACGCTTGGAGAATTAGTGTCAGAAGAGAAAAAAATGAAATCTCAAAAAACCACAACCGCTGTGTTCATAGGTGTGGTAATTGGTATTGCTGTTTATTCTGCTACACATAAAGGCTTTGTCCTTCCTGTTATTTTGCTAATTTTTTCTTTTCTGATTGGTTACAGGAATTCACAAAACCTAAAGGGCATTCAAGCGGAAATAAGCCGCAGAGATGCTGTTCGTTAATTAACCCCTGCTATCCGCAGTCTGCAGACTGCAAAATCAAGGGCGGACAAAGTCCGCCAGATAATCGTCCAACAGTCTGAAGACTGTGGACAGCAGGCAGCAGGAGTTTTTTTTGAACCTTTGCCAACCGTTCCGCCACTTTTTTACATCGGCAAAATGGGCGATTGACAATCTAAATGTTTGAAAACCAAACCATTGTGCTATATTTTTTACAAAATTTTACAAAAAAACACTTGCCCACCGCAGCCCTGCTCTGCTTGCAAATCCCTGTTTTGTTTTCCCAAAACCACCTGACTTCGGGCATTTCGAACGACACGGCGGTCGCCAATTTATTCCCAAAAAACGCCCCGCTCGAATGGGTAAAATATTTCTCCGGGCGGCTCGACGATGTGAGCGATGTGGATATTTCACTCGGTTTTGATGGTAAAAATTGTCGCGGGTTTTTGACCTACACCGAAAGCCGCACCCGGCTGCGATTGGAAGGCAGTTTGAAAAAAGATGAATTGATTTTGCGGGAAATTGCCAAAAACGGTGAGACCTCGGGTTTTTTGCATGGCATTTTTCGGGACAAAAAATTCGATGCCGACTGGTCAAATTACAATTCGACGCTCGGCGGACGGCTCGAAACCGAGGAAGTCAACGTCAGCCAAATCGGCGTGAGCCACTGCGGCGACAACAAATGGCTCAATCGGTACGCCACAAAATTGAACGGCGGCGCGTTCGAAATCACCCTTTTTCGAGCCAACAACGGCTTGCTCACCGGTGAAATTTGGCTGGAAAAAGAGCGCAAAACTTATTTTTTAAAAGGCGAAATGCAGCCCGATGGCACCTATTTTTTGAACGTCTCTAAACCGGGCGGCGCGTCGGCGGGGCAGCTGCGCGGCGCGATGCAATACCTTCAAAATCTTGAAGTGGCGTGGCACACGTCGGGCGGCGGCAAGCAATTTTTCAATTTGAGTTTGCTCGAAACGCTTTCGGTCGGTTGCTACGAATCGGCGGATTTTTTTGGCGGATACGATGTTATTTACCCAAAAACAAAGTCACACGCGTGCAATTCTTGGTTTGAACGGCAGGTAGCCGGCTGGTTGGGGATGTGCAAAAACCAGTTTACAAAAAACCTGCCAGAGCCAATTCCGGCCAATCGGGACATTCAACGGGCGAGCGCGTGGCCTGAAATTTCGCTTTGGTCGGATGATTTTTTCTGCGGCATTTTGTCTTTTTCAGAGTCGTGGCACGACTTTCCGCAAGGAAAATCTTTCAATTTTGATTTGCAGAAAAACAAGGAAATCGGGCTGGAAGATATTTTTATCAAAAATTTCAACGCCAAAAACTGGCTCGAAACCGAAGCCCAAAAACAGGGCGCAAAATTGCCCGAAATTTCAAAACCCGAGTTTCGCAGTTGGCTCGAAAAAGTGGGTTTTCCGATGTGGAATATCAGCCGCGACGGGCTGGAAATGTCCTCGCCGTTTCATCCGATGTTTGGGCGGCAGCGGGTTTTGATTTCGTGGGCGACCTTGAAACCGTATTTGAAAAAGGAAAGTCTGGTAATTGGTTTGATGTAAATCTTTATCTTTGAATCTAAAATTTAGGAAAAATGGAAGTCATTCAGAAATATCTGACCTATCAGGAATTCAAAAACATGGAGTTCGACGACCATGATGACTCGTGGTATGAACTTATAAATGGAGAAATTGTGAAAAAACAATCGCCAACCTACGACCATCAAGGTATTTCAAGAGAAATTGAATATGCTTTGGTGGGGCACACAAAAAAGACGAAATCCGGGGTAGTTTATCATGCTCCGTTAGATGTTGTCCTTGACGATGGCAATGCCTATCACCCGGACATCTTTTTTGTTAAAAAAGAACGCCTCTTTATTTTTAATGAAAGAGAAAAAATCGTCATCGGCGCACCAGATTTGGTGATTGAAATTTTATCAAAATCAACTGCAAAATGGGATCGTGGAGCAAAAAGAGATAATTACGAAAAATATGGCGTGCGTGAATATTGGCTGGTTGATCCGCAAAAAAAGTCAATTGAAATATATGTTTATGTAAACGAACGCTACAAACTCACCGATTACTTCGAAGGTTCTGGCGTTTTAAAATCCACCGTTTTGGAAGGTTTTGAAATGGAAATCGAGGACATTTTTAGAGAAGCCGAAATTTGAAAATGGACACCGCCGAACTGCTCAAAAAAGTCAGAAAAATAGAAATCAAAACGCGCGGCCTGAGCCGCCACCTCTTTTCCGGGGGCTATCACAGCGCGTTCAAAGGTCGCGGGATGTCGTTCAGCGAGGTGCGCAGCTACCAATTTGGCGACGACGTTCGCACGATTGACTGGAACGTGACCGCCCGAACCGGCGAACCATTTGTCAAAGTTTTTGAAGAAGAACGGGAACTGACCGTGATGCTTTTGGTGGACGTTTCCGGGTCGTCGTTTTTTGGCTCCGGCCAACAATTTAAACATGAAATTTTAGCGGAAATCTGTGCAGTGCTCGCGTTTTCGGCCATCGCCAACAACGACAAAGTTGGTTTGCTGCTCTTTTCCGACCGCACCGAACTTTTTATCCAACCCAAAAAAGGTCGCCAGCACATTCTTCGAATCATCCGAGAATTGGTCAACGCTGAGCCGACGGGGCGCGGCACCGACCTCGCCGGAGCGCTTCGCCACACGAATAATATGTTGAAAAAACGGAGCGTCTGTTTTGTGTTGTCCGATTTTTTGGCTTTAAATTATGACACGCCGCTGAAAATCGCGGCGCGACGGCACGATTTGATTGGCGTTCATTTGTTCGATAAATTGGAAAAAGAACTTCCGGCGGTCGGCCTGCTGCATTTTGCCGATGCCGAAACGGGGAAAAAAATCTGGGTGGACACCTCGGACAAAACGCTGCGAAAAAATTACAGCCAAAAATTCGAGGCCAATTTTCAACGCGCCAAAACTGCTTTTCAACGGAGCGGGGCAGATTTTTTGAGCATTTCGACGGAGCATAATTATGTCAAGTCGCTGCTGCAATTTTTTCAAAATAGAAAATAACTGGTTAGCAAAGAACACAGATTGGACAGATTTTCACTGATTTTTTAAATAGAATTCAAAAAAAATCAGTCAATCTGTGTCCAATTTCACGCTGGCAATTTGACCAAAAACCGCGTCCCGTGCTCTGCCGCCGCCGCCTCGAACCAAATAGCTCCTTTGTATTTGTCCACAATATTTTTACAGACCGTGAGGCCGACGCCCGTGCCGCCGTACGGCTGGTTTTTGTTCAATTGATGAAATAGTTCGTAGATTTTTTTGGCATGGTCGGCATCAATTCCGATGCCGTTGTCTTCGACCGAAAATATGACGTGGCCGTTCAGCCGAACCGCTCCAACTTTGACCGTCGGATGCTCGTTGTGGTTGAATTTCAACGCATTGTGTATCAAATTTTGGAACAACTGACCCAAATGTTCCGATTTCATCACCACTTCCGGCATGGCTTCTGGCAACTCGACCGAGCCATTTTTCAACCGAATTTCACTATCTAATTTTGAAATGGTCTGCCCCAAAACCAACCGCGAATCTATCTTTTCTTGCCCCGGTCGCTGCGACGAAATATTGCTGAAAGCCAGCAAATCGGCAATCAAATCGGTCATCCGAGCCACGCCCTGCCGCACAAATTGCAAGTATTCTTGCCCTTCGCCCGCAAATTTTTCGGGATGCCGACGTTCGAGCAGTCCCAAAAAACCGGAAATACTCCGCAGCGGCTCTTTCAAATCATGCGCCACGGCGTAAGTAAATTGGTGCAAAAACTTGTTCGATTCCTCCAAACGCAAATTTTGGTCGCGGATGGCCTCGTTTTTTTGCCGCAAATCGGCGTTCGATTTCCGTTGGATTTTGACCAAAAAAAACAGCCCGCCGACCAGCAAAAGACCCATTAAAATCACGAAACCAATGCGCACGCGGCTTTGGCGGATATCCATTTCCTGCAATTCGCGGTCTTTTTTGACCAAATTGTACCGAAAATCAAGTGCCGCAGTGCCCGTTTCCCGCGAAACGACCGACAACGAATCGCTCAATTTGTCTGAAATAGCGAGGTAAAAAAGTGCTTTTTGCGTGTCGTTCTTTTTTTGAAAAAAGGAAAACAACTCGCGGCCAACTTCGATTTGAGATTCCGCCAACGAAAATTCATCGGCCAAAAAATAGGCTTTTGACAAAAAATTCAGGCCAAGTTCCGGTTGATTTTGCGCCATCAAAATTTTTCCCAAACGAAAAAAAACCTCCACTTTTTGCTCCGGCGGCAGCGACGAAAAATGCGCGACGTGGATATTTTGGTAAAATTTTTCGGCAGATTTCCAGTCGCCCGATTTTTCGGCAATCAAGCCCAAATCCAAAAACGAAGCCGCTCGGAGCGACCAATTGTGCGACTGTGCTGCCAAATTTGCAGAAATTTGATAAAAAACCTGCGCCGAATCGGACTGCGAAAAATGCTCAAAAACCGCTGCCAAAACATGGTAAACATGGGCAATTTGAGCCGTGTCGTGTGCCGAAAATGCCAAATTCAACGCCTCCCGGACGTGCAAAAAAGCACTGTCGCGACGGTTCGCAGCCATCCGCATCCCCGCGAGATTGGTCAGGGTGACAATTCGGCCTTCGGGGCTTTCGCGCTTTTTGGCGATTTCGTAGGATTCCAAATAGTAATGTGCTGCCGCGTCGTAATCGCCCACATTTTCATACAAAAAACCCAAACCGTGCAGCGAAAACTCCTCCAATTCCACGTCGTGGGCCTCTGCTGCTTTTTGCAATGCACTGCGGTGGTAGTTTTCGGCATCTTGAAATTTGGTCAATTTTCGGGAAATAATCGCCAAATCGTTCAAAGCCGTGCGCGTCGGCTCGGCAAACGTTTCTTTTTCAGCCAAAACCAACGCCTTTTTGTAAAAAAACTCGGCACTGTCCAACTGATTTTGGTCTTCAAAAAAAATGCCTTTGTCCCGCAAAACGGAAAACAAAAGCGGTTGGTCTCGGTCAAAAAGTGCTTTTCCCAAAGCCAAATCAAAGGCAAATTTTGCCACCTCCAAATCTTCGGAAGCCATTTTATTGGCAAAAACCAGCACGTCTTTCCCGGTTTGCAAAGCCAAATGGCGGTGCAAACTGTCCGGCACGTTGGCCGCGACCGAAAAAACGGTGCATCCGAAAATTAAAAATTGGAGAAAAAAATGCTTGAATTTCATTTTGACTTTTGTTGAAAACGATTTTGAAAGTGTCGGGGCGACTCAAAGCCTCCCCGACACCGAACGTAATTTTTCAACTGCCCGTCGGGCGTTTTCGCTTGTCTTTGCCTTTGTCGAAGGCATTGCCGCAGCCACCTTTTATGGTGATGAGTTCGACCGTGGTGAGCGGTTTGAGGTCAGGAAGCCTGGATTTTTCAATAATTTCCGGTTTCTCCATGGCGTGGATGATGGTTTAAAATTTGATAAAAAACTGATTTGACATTTGATAAAAGGGAAAAAATAAACTGCTCGGCGCGGGGAACCGGGTGCGGCGGGGCGAGATTGAAAAAAAGGGGAAGAAAAAATCCGGGCGGGAAACAATGATGTAAAAGTACCCCCAGGTTAATGGGCGGGTTCGGTGGGCAGGGGTTCAGGTTGTGACGGTTGAAATTTCAGTTTTCTAATTTTTAAAACATTGATTTTCAGTGAGTTTGTGCAAGATTTTTGTGTCAAGTTTTCGGTGAGGCGTTTACGAAAAACACTTACCACAGGGTTCTGTCAAAAACGTTCTGTTCAAAAAAATATAGAATGATAATTGATTTTGCCCGATTCTGGAGCCATCATTTATCGTTCATCATCCATCATTTTCTTACATTTGCCCACTTTTTCAAACGATATTTTTTAAAAACATAAATAAAATCCATCCGGCAAAATGATTTTCGATGAAAAAATGCTGCGGACGTTTTACCAAAACTTCCCGGCCAAAGTAGATGCCGCCCAAGCCAAATTGGAGCGGCCTTTGACCCTCTCTGAAAAAATAATTTTCGCGCATCTCCATGCTGAAAGTCCGATGGCGGACTACAAACGTGGCGGCGATTACGTCTTTTTTCAGGTCGACCGCGTGGCCATGCAGGACGCGACCGCGCAAATGGCACTGCTCCAATTCATGACCTGCGGGCGCAAAACGGTGGCCGTTCCCTCGACCGTCCACTGCGACCACTTGATTTTGGCCGAGCACGGCGCGGCTGCCGACATGACCGCTTCGTCGGTCAAAAACAAGGAAGTTTTTGACTTTTTGGGTTCGGTTTCCCAAAAATACGGCATCGGTTTTTGGAAACCGGGCGCAGGCATCATCCACCAAATCGTGCTGGAAAACTATGCTTTTCCCGGCGGAATGATGATTGGAACCGATTCGCACACGGTAAATGCGGGCGGTTTGGGTATGGTTGCCATCGGTGTCGGCGGCGCGGATGCGGTGGACGCGATGTCCGGGATGGCTTGGGAATTGCAAATGCCGAAACTGATTGGCGTGAAATTGACCGGAAAATTGCGCGGCTGGGCTTCGCCGAAAGACGTGATTTTAAAAGTCGCCGGCATTTTGACGGTGAAAGGTGGCACGGGCGCAATTGTTGAATATTTCGGCCCCGGCGCGACTTCGATGTCGGCCACTGGAAAAGGCACGATTTGCAACATGGGCGCGGAAATTGGCGCGACGACCTCCACTTTTGGCTACGATAAATCCATGTTCCGGTATTTGAAAGCCACCGGGCGCGGCAAAGTCGCGGGCTGGTGCAACAAAATCGCACCGTATTTGACCGGCGACGACGAGTGCTACGCCAATCCAGAAAAATATTTTGACCAAGTCATCGAGATAGATTTGTCGAAACTCGAACCGCACGTCAACGGGCCGTTCACGCCAGATTTGGCTTGGCCTTTGTCAAAATTTGCGGCAGCGGTCAAGAAAAACAAATATCCTGCGCGCCTCGAAGTTGGTTTGATTGGCTCTTGCACCAATTCGAGTTACGAAGATTTGACCCGTGCGGCGAGCATCGCACGGCAGGCGAAGGAAAAAGGTTTGACGGTAAATGCTGAATTTACGGTCACGCCGGGTTCGGAATTGATTCGTTTTACCGCCGAGCGCGACGGTTTGCTTTCCGATTTTTCGGAAATGGGCGGGATGGTTTTGGCGAATGCCTGCGGCCCGTGCATCGGTCAGTGGGCGCGGCACATCGACGACAAAAACCGCGCGAATTCTATCATGACTTCGTACAACAGGAATTTCACGAAGCGGAACGACGGCAACCCGAACACCCATGCTTTTGTCGCCAGCCCGGAAATCGTCACTGCTTTTGCGATTGCGGGAGATTTGATGTTCAATCCAAAAACGGGTTTTTTGACCAATAATAAAGGTGAAAAAGTAAAACTCGACCCGCCAAAAGGCATCGAATTGCCGAAAAACGGGTTCGCCGTTGAAGATGCGGGGTACATCGCTCCCGCAAAATCGGCCAGCAAAATCAAAATCGTGGTGGACAAAAAATCCGACCGGCTGCAACTTTTGAAACCGTTCGTGCCGATCAAAAACGAGGAATTGCAGGGCATGCGCCTTTTGATAAAAGCAAAAGGAAAATGTACGACCGACCACATTTCGATGGCCGGGCCCTGGCTGACGTATCGCGGACACCTCGAAAACATCTCGAACAATTGTTATATCGGTGCCGAAAATGCGTTCAACGGCGAGCGGAACAAGGTTTTAAATACTTTGAAAAATGAATGGATGGAAGTCCCGGCGAGCGCCCGGGCGTACCAAAAAGCAGGGGTCGGGACCATCATTTTTGGAGAAGAAAACCTCGGCGAAGGCAGCAGCCGCGAGCACGCCGCGATGGAACCAAGATTTTTGGGAGTCAAAGCAGTCGTGGTCAAATCGTTTGCCCGGATCCACCAAACGAACCTGAAAAAACAGGGGATGCTCGCGCTAACTTTCTCAAATCCAGCGGATTATGACAAAGTTCGGCAGGACGACAAGGTTTCGATTTTGGGTTTTGAAAAATTCGCGCCGGGCAAACCGCTGCAAATTTTGTTGGAACACGCAGACGGGACGACGGAGAAATTTGACGTGAACCATACTTATAATCAAGCGCAGATCGAGTGGGTTTTGGCTGGGTCGGCTTTGAATAAAATTGGGGCGGAAGTGAAATAAGTTGCTCATTTTCAATTGGTTAAAAAATAAAACAGGTCGCTCGCGGGGTTGCGGGCGGCCTGTTTTTATTGATTGGAACATTTCAAACCTTAAAATATTCCTCGTAAAATTCTTTCGGTGTCTGTATGACTATCCCTCGAAATTGGGAAAAGTTGAAATCTTTGGTATTTCCAGTGACAATTACTCTTGCATTTGCAGCGACCGCAACTTCTAAAACTCGATTATCTGGTTCGTCAGAAATAAAATCAATGCGTTCGGTTGGAACCACGGTGAAGGCAATTTTTTTGATGGCCTGTATCAATTTCACCGCTCGGTCGGCAAATTGAGGGATTTTCTTGAATTTTTCCCGCTGTGAAATATCTTCGTATTCTTTGAGCAACTGCGGGGAAAGACAAATCACAATTTCCCCGGTCAGCACCAATTCCTCGAAAATTTTGTACGGATAACTAAATTGCCCAATCACGGCAGATATAAAAACATTGGTGTCGATGACCACTCGGTTATTTTCCATCAGGTCAAACGCATTAAAATTTCAAAAACCCGTAGGGTTGGCATTTAGGTAGAAAATCGAAGTGCGTTTTATTAAAAATGCCGTAGGAATGGCATTTTGGCAGCAACATTCACGGATAAAATGCCATGCCTACGGCATTTCCCTGCTTGATTAACCTTGTTTTCTACTAAAATGCCAACCCTACGGGTTTTTGAAATTTTTAATGCGATTGACCTGATTTTCGGCCTCGACAGGGGGCATCTGAATATTTTCCCTCGCCAATAATTTCAGCGTTAGTCAACATATTTGGAAGGCGACCATTCCGGCAGCCAACCAGATTGCTCCAACCCATTTCTTTCATCACTAAACCATCATCATGGCCACCAAACTCATGCCCAACCGGATGAGCGAACTGCTCTCCAAAGAAACCATCGAAGCCTACAAAACGGGCATCCTCGACAACCGCAAAAAGCTCTCGCCGAACCCAGTAATATCCGATGACGAAATGAAAACATGGGACAAGCTCGGTGAAGGCAAACGCCCGTATGTCGATGCTGCCCTCAAAATCCTGAAAGAACACGGCTCGTTCCTAGTGCAGCCGCTCAGCACCGCCGAGGCAGAACTGGACTTGCAGCACTTCGACGGCTTAGATGAACTCATCAAGGCGCACCAAGATGAAATCACCTACTTGCTCCGCCGCAAAACATTGGTCGGCGCCGAATCGCTCAACATGGTGAAAGTATGTGAAGAAGAAGCCTACACGAAAGCCAACCAAGGCAACTTGGAAGCACTTGCTGCCAAAAACAAGTTGGAAAAAGTGCCCCGCGTAGCCAAGTCCACGCCCAAACCAGTCGCCAAAAGCGATAAACCAACGCCTGTTTGAGCGGTCTTCATGCACATTCGCATGACTTGCCACTCGGCTAAAATGACTCATCCGCCCTTGTTGTCAGGGTAGATGAGTCGTTTTTGGTGAGCTTGCGGCCGTGGTTGGAAGGGTGTTCAGTCATAATTGGCTGGTTTGCGGGTCGTGGTTTAATGGGTATATGGCCGTGTTAGACGGATGTATAGCCGTGGTTTCATGGGCGCGTGCTCGTGGTTGGGCACCCCTTTCCGAACAGAGCCGTTAAGCCCGCCTGCGCTGATGGTACTTGGGCAGATGCCCAGGGAGAGTAAGTCGGTGCCAACTCAATACAAATTAGCCCCGCTCGATTTTTCGAGACGGGGCTTTTTTATACCCTGCTGGATATCCGGGTTCCTGAGGCTTCCATTTTTGCTTGTTTTCTTGGCCGGCCCAACGGAGGGTACACGATTTTTCCATCCGCATATTTGAACGGCTGGACTTTCTTGCCCCGCATCTTGTCCAAACGCAAAACCGCTTTGAACTCCCCGTTTTTCTTTTCCCAAATTTTTAGTGCCGGGAAAAGTTTGAAAAGTGCGGCCAAAACTGCTTGCATTTTCAAAATACAAATGGAAGAAGCATCCTTCGCCTCCTGGTTCCTGAAAAACAGTTTCATCCGCGTCAATTCGCTGGGTTGCAAATTATGCCGCCGCGAAAATTCCATCGCCGTGAAGCCCCGGCATTTCTTCGATACTTCGTTCAAAATTGAGTGCAGCACCTGCGACATGGCCGACTTTTCATGCTCGTCCTGTGGGTTAAATTTTCTCATCGCCAGTTTGTTATTTGGTCAAGGTTTGCTATTTCAAAAATCAATAGTACTAAACTCCCTTTTCCCAAAACCTTCCAACTCGAAATTTTTTAAAATTTATATTTCAAAAATCATTTTCTAAAACATTGGTTCTCAAACCATTGAACTAATTTTTGATGCGAAAAAAGGGAAAGTTTTTGAATTGAAATATCTCTACGCGCACCGCTAAAAATTTCCCCACCCCAATTTTTTGCTCAAAATTTCGCCAAATTCCTTCCTACTTTTGTCCGCTTTTCACCCCCTGATTTTTTTTGAGAAAACTTTTGGTCATCAATGCAAACACAGACAGACGTCGTTTTTTTTACCCTTTTTCGCACCGACAACCCTTATTCGTCCATCTCGTTGAGCATGGCGAAGGAGTTGGCAAAAAAACACCGTGTTTTTTACGTCAACCATCCGTATTCCATTAAAGATGTTTTTACAGGTTTGAAAAATGGCGAAAAACCGCTCCGCCAGCGGCTTTGGCACTTGCTGACTTTTCGGACGCGGTATGAAAAACTGGACAGCATCCCACAAAATTTCCTGGCCGCCCAACCGCCCATGACTTTGCCAATAAATTGGTTGCCAAAAGGCAGGATTTACGATTTTTTCCAAAACCTAAACAACGCCATCATCCTCCGCAGCATCCGCAAAGTGTTGAAAGACAACGCGGTAAATGATTACATTTTCATAAATTGTTACGACCCGTTTTATGCCGGTTACCTCCCCGAAAACTTCGACGCACGCCTGACCATCTATCATTGCATTGACGACATCACCCAAAATGCCTACACCCACAAACACGGAACAGACCTCGAAAACAACGCCGCCCGCCACGCCGACCTCACTTTCGTCACCTCGACCAACCTTTTTAAACTGAAAAAACCATTCGCAAAACACCTCGAAACTTATTTCAACGCGGTGGACAACACCATTTTTGAAAAAGTTTTGACCGAAAAATATCCGCGCCCCACAGAATTGAAAGGCAGCACCGGAAAAATCATTGGTTTCATCGGCAACTTGGACGAACTGCGAATTGACTACCCACTTTTGAAAAAAGTCGCCGAGGCGCACCCCGAAAAAACACTTTTTCTCGTCGGCCCCATCAATTCGCCCGAACCGAAAGCCATTGGTTTGGACAAATTGCCCAACGTCATTTTTGCGGGCAGCCGTCCGCTCGACGAACTGCCGCCACTTTTGCAGCACATGGACGTGGTTTTGATTCCATTTCTTTGCAACACATTGACGCGCAGTATTTATCCTTTAAAAATAAACGAGTACCTCGCGGCTGGAAAATCGGTCGTTTCGACCCCTTTTTCGGACGACATCCGAACTTTCGGCCATGTAATTTCGCTCGGCGACGACCACGAAGATTTTATTTCAAAAATAAATCTGGCTTTGGAAATCGCGAAAAAACCAGATTTGGTCGCCCGCCGCGTCGCCGTTTCGCAAGAAAATACTTGGGAGGCACGGATTTCGCAGTTGTGGAAACTCGTTGAAAAATACACCATATAAATACGGTATGGAAAAATCAAAATTTGAACTCACCCGCCACCAAAAAAACCTCGAAACCTTGATGCACGCAGGTTTAATCCTCCTGCTGCTGGCAATTTTTTTAAAAGTTTTAGTCATCTGAAAAATTGGGAAAAGCACTCCGACACGGCGAAACTTTCGCCCCAAAACGTACGGCCATCGAACGCGCCCGCGATTGGGTGGGGCAGCGTTTGTGGGTTCAAAAATTCGACAATCCGCTTGGCCTGATTATACTTTTGATGGCCATGCTGCCTGTGCCGTACATTTTGGCAAAACTGGATTTCAAAATCGGCTTCCTACTTTTTATCGTGATTATTGGCCTGCCGCTGGTCGGATTTGTGTTGTTTAACCTCGTTTTTGGTCTCGGATTGATGCTGGTGGTTTCGATGCTGGTGGTTTACAGCGCGAAATTCACGACCGCACCCATCGGAACACTCCTCGATTTATTGATTTTGGTCAGCATGCTCGGCATTTTGCTGCGCCAAATCAAAGAACGCGATTGGTCGTTTGGCAAAAGTCCACTCGGTTACATGATTTTGATTTGGCTATATTTTAATTTGCTGCAAGTTTTAAATCCCGGTGCCGAGTCAAAAATGGCTTGGCTGTACACGATTCGCAGCGTCGCCATCCAACTTTTGGTGTTTTTCGTCGGTGCGTATGCTTTTCAAAAAGACAAACGAGGCATCGAAGGCATCCTAAAACTGATCATTTGGATGTGTTTTGCTTTCACTTTGTACGGTTTGAAACAGCAATTTTTTGGTTTTTCGGCAGCCGAAAAAGCATGGATTTACTCGAACAAAGAAATTTTTGAAAGATATTACCAGTGGGGCGTCATGCGGATCCCATCGTTTTGCTACGACCCGACCACTTTTGGGATTTTGGCGGCTTGTTTTGGCATGTTTTGCGTCGTTTTGGCGGTCGGCCCGACAAACAAAACCCAAAAAACTTGGCTCGGAATCATGGCCGCACTTTCACTTTGGGCGATGGCCTACACCGGTACGCGCACGGCTTATGTCCTCGTTCCGATCGGCGGATTGTTTTTTGCCGGGATGATTTTGAACAAAAATGTGGTCATCGCCACCGCCGTTTTTGGAGTTTTGGGCACTGGTTTTATTTTAAAATCATCGTCGAGCGGCGTGATTTATCGCATCCAAACCGCTTTCAAACCCTCGGAAGATGCCTCGATGAACGTGCGCCTCGAAAATCAAAAACGCATCCAGCCGTACATCCAAAGTCACCCGCTCGGCGGTGGTTTGGGCAGTTGCGGGATGTGGGGAAAACGATTCAACCCGGACAGCGAACTTTCAAAATTTCCGCACGATTCGAGTTTCGTGCGGATGGCCGTCGAACTCGGTTGGATCGGCCTGATTTTATACACCTTGTTCCATTACATCGTAATTCGCACGGGATTGTATTACTTTTTCCGCTGTCGCGACCCATTTATCAAATATACTTATGCCGCGATCACGGTTTGGTGTTTCATGTTGACCGTCGCTTGCTATGCCCAAGAAGCAATTTTGCAACTGCCGATGAACGTGATTTACAATATTTTTCTGGCGATTTTGGTCACTTTAAAAAATTTCGACCCGGCGTTTTCAAAAACTGAAACCCTTGAAAATGAACCAATTCCACCACTTTGAAAAATGGAAAATCCACCTCCCGCCCCACTATCTCGACCATTTCATCGCCCCGATGATGGAGAATGCGCTGTCCGAAATTTGGCCTTCGCCAAATGAAAAACCCGCGCCCGGGCTCCTCGATTTCGGCTGCGGCACCGGCGAAAAAGCCAACGCATTTCAAAAAATCGGTTTTGAAACCACCGGGATTGACATCAATCCAGCGTCCATCGAAGCCGCAAAAAAGCATTTTCCAGATGTGAATTTCGTCTGCCACGATGCCCAAAAACTCCCATTTCCAGATGATTTTTTTGAGGTCGTACATTCGTTTTCGGTGCTGCAATACGTTGACCATCAAAAAGTTATCGCCGAAATGCACCGAGTTTTGAAACCCGGCGGCCACTTGATTTTGATTGAAAATTTGGGGAACAACCTTTTCACAAAAACCTACCGAAAACTCCACCGCCTCGCCGGTTTGAAATACACCAATTTTCAAAATCCGTCGGGTTATTTGGATTGGGGAACATTGCCCGGACTTGGCCAAAATTTTTCAAAATGGAAAATGGATGCCCGCCACGTCGCCTCGCCTTTTTCGCTGATTCCTTCGGAAATCAAATCGCGGATTTTGCAGGGCAGCGGCTGTTTTTACCCGCCGCCGCGCTGGTTGTTTTCTTTTTTGGAAAAAATGGACGACCAGTTTTTTGCTGCTGAAAAATGGAAAAACCGGGCGTGGCTCGCCTCGGTGATTGGTCAAAAATAATTGGAGGGCGGAATTTATTCCGCTCTTTAAAAAAACGGGTCGGAATAAATTCCGACCTCCAATTTGCCAACAATTTTCGCAACTTATCAAAAAAAACAACCCTAACATTTCTAAAAAACGATTCCTAAAACTTTGAAAAACAAGCAGTTAGAATTTTTACAAAAAACAAAAACAACAACCCGCGTTTCCCCTAATTTTTCAAAAACCAGGCAGACCCAATTTCAGGTTTAAAATAAACACTATTTTTGTAGCACTTCTTAATCCAAGTTGCTACCCAGAGATTTCGGAGAAATCAAACGTTGGTAGAATATCAGAATGGATATTTTCCCGACCTCGGAAAGGTCGCACGTTGGTAGAATTTGGCCAGTTCGACCTCTCTGAGGTCGTTGGTGAAGCGAAAAAAACGGCATTTCTACCAACGTTTGATTTCTCCGAAATCTCTGGGTAGCAACTTGAATTACTTAATTCAGCAAAATCGCGCTTCTCACCTTCCTCTTGCCGATTTTCTAATCCAATCCACGACTGAATTTTTTCTCGAAACGAACACCGGACAGCCGCCTGTCCACATTTTGCCCATGAATTTTTTAATCAACGAGCAGCCCTCCGCTTCTCCACAAAATTTATTTACCGTTGACCTCGAAAATTGGTTTTGCTCGCACAACCTGGCCGATGCCGTGCCTTTTTCGACCTGGGACGAGCTCGAAAACCGGGTCGCGCCGCCTACTTTTCGACTGCTGGATTTGTTGGAAAAATACCAAGTTCAGGCCGTGTTTTTTGTGTTGGGATGGACAGCCGAGCGAAATCCGAGTCTGATTCGTGAAATTTCGGCACGCAGCCACGAGATTGCGACGCACGGTTTTTCGCACCGGCAAATCACGAAAATGTCGCCAGCCGAGTTTGAAGACGACCTTGTTCGTTCGCTCGAAATTTTGCAGCCGCTGGCAAAAAACCAGATTCGTGGGTTTCGCGCGCCTGCATTTTCGGTGACTTCCCAAACAATTTGGGCTTTAAAAATCCTCGAAAAATATGGTTTGACCTTCGATTCTTCCATTTATCCGACCGCGATGAACCCCGATTATGGCATCGCCGACGCGCCGCTGCACCCTTTCAAAACCCAAAATGGGTTGCTCGAATTGCCACTTTCCGTCGCCACTTTTGGCAAAAAACGCGTGCCGTGCAGCGGCGGCGGTTATCTCCGATTGTTGCCGTACCCCATTTTTAAAAAATTGGCGAAGCGTTGTAATTCGCAGGGCAGGCCGTTCATTTTTTACATCCATCCCTGGGAGCTCGACCCCGGTTTTCCAAAAATCGGTGGCCTCGCGCCGCTCAAAAAATGGCGGCATTATCAAAATCTCGACACCACTTTTTCTAAAATAGAACGCCTGCTGACCGATTTCAGATTTGGTACCATCGACCGGTTTTTTCCCCTTTCGCCCCCTTCGCTCGCGTCCCAAAAAATGGAGGGCGCGAGCGATTTAATCCGCAAATTTTCATTTTAATCCATTCATTTTCAATGGTTTAAACAAATTTTCAATGACCAAATTTTCATGAAAAATGAAACAACAACAACTTTTCCGCCCGTATCTTTTTTTCCGCCGAGCCATCGAATTGACCGCGATTTCGTTTTTTTCGCCGCTGATTTTAAGCCTCGCTTTGCTGACCGCGATTTTAGTTTCGGTAAATTTTGGCAGGCAAATTTTTTTCACCCAAAACCGGATTGGTCGCGGCGGCCGCACCTTCAAAATGTATAAATTTAAAAGCATGAAACCTGCCGCGCCGGGCTCCGTTTTTACTTTGACCGCCGAAATTGACCCACGCGTGACCTGCATCGGGCGGTTCATCCGAAGAACGCGGCTGGACGAGTTGCCGCAGTTTTACAATATCTTGCGGGGCGATATGTCGTTGATCGGGCCGCGTCCCGTGCCGTCGGATTTGTACGAAAAATACAAGGCCGAAATCCCAAATTACGACCGTCGGCATTTGGTCAGCCCGGGCATCACCGGGTTCGCGCAGGTGACGCAGGGCTACACGAATTCGACCGACGGCGAGCGCGAAAAATGGCGGCGCGATGTTTTTTATATCGAAAATTTATCGCCGGTTTTGGATGCCGACATCGTCTGGCAGACTTTGAAAACCGTTGCCATGGGTTTTGTGTAAATATAAAATTTCAACTAAAAATAATGCTTAATTCTGATTTTATACAATTTTTGTACGATATTAGCCAAAACAACAACCGGGACTGGTTTGAAAAAAACAAGAGCCGTTTTGAAAATACGGTGAAAAAACCGTGGGAAAATGTGGTGGACGAAATCATCAAACTTGTCCAAAAATTCGAGCCTGATTTTCGGGGCACGGCCAAAGATTCGGTTTACCGGATTTACCGCGACATCCGTTTTTCAACAGACAAAACGCCTTACAAAGATCATGTTGCGGCGAGTATTTCGAAGTTTGGGCGGAAGGACATGATGTTCCCGGCCTATTATTTTCAACTTGGATTTGGGAGTTTGGCGGTCGGCGGCGGGGCGTATTTTTTGGAAAAAGATGCGCTCCACAAAGTGCGCACGGCCATCACGCAAGACCCGGAGACTTTTCGGGCGTTGATTTCAGAGCCCAGTTTTGTCAAAAATTTTGGGGAAATAAAAGGTGAAAAAAATAAAGTCTTGCCTCCCGAATTTAAAGAACTCGTCAAACGCGAACCGCTCGTGGCCAACAAACAGTTTTATTTCATGGCCGAACTCGACCCGCAAAATGCGCTGCGGGCGGATTTTGCGAAATTCGTGGCGGATATGTTCGAGACCGGGAAGCCAGTGAATGAGTTTTTGCGCAGCGCAATCAGATGATTGCCTGATTTGCCAACTTTTCAAACGTTGACAAATCTTCATTTTCCATCCCAAACCGTAATTTTCAAAGGCAAAATTTCTTTGTAACCACTTTGAAATGAGACGGTTAAACTCAAATTGTACTCGCCGAGCGGTGTGCCGGGCAGCACGGAAACCCAATAATATTGGAGATTGTCTTCGGTTTCGTGGCCGGTGTGGTCGATTTTAAAATGCTCAATTTCGTCCCATTCATATTTTGCTTTTGGAAAATAAGACACGGCAAAACCTGCGCCGTCGTTCCAAGAATAATCGTTTCGGAGGCGCATTTCGTTGGTAGAATTGAGCATCATTTGGACGGCCCTTTCGCCTTCTCGGATATAAATTCTGACAAAATCCACCAAAAGCAGGCTCGGAAATTGGTCGCAATCTTTGACCGTCGTTTTGTCGAGCGTCGAATTCCCGAGGCCAATCCGCAGGTCAAAAGGTTGGACACGTTTTCTGAAATTGGGAAAAATGCCGTTTCTGCCTTGCCGAACCGAGCCGACTGGCGCGTTATTTACAAAAAAATCTATCCGGTTTCGAGCATCAAAACCGGTGGCGTAGGTCAAAAAATTTTCTGAAATATCAATGGTTTGGCGGGTCGAATCGGTCAAGCGGACGCGTTCGGAAGACATTTTTACGCGTCCCGATTTTCCATAAATGAAATTAGTTTGGTAAGTCGTCGTGTTTTCGCCGAAGGTTTCGAGGAAATCAATTTCATTTTGATTTTCGTTGGACGGGCCAAAAAGCCATGCCGCCGAGCCGATTCCGCGACATTTTGGCACTTTCATCCGCACTTCGACTAGAGAATTTGGGTAGATTTTCCAATTTCGAAATTGGTTGGACGGGTCGCCGACGCGGTAAGTTTTTATTTCTCCGCTGGAAAAATCGCACAGCCCGCGCTCCTCGCCGCGCCGGATTTGGATGGGTAAAATGCTGTCCGGGGTGGGCGGCAGGACATTTGATTTGTTGGTCGGGACGAAACCGAAAATTTCTGCTTTGCAAAAATTGGGTGAATCGTAATTCCAGCCGTCGTTTCCCGGGCAACTTCTGTCCCAAACTGTGGTGTCGAGCGTTGTAAAATCATCTGAAAAAATAAGGTGGTAACCCGGTTTTTTAATATCGGGTTTTGCGTTCAAATCTATTTGATATTGAGCGGATAAAAAATTTAAGGACAATAACAAAAAGATAAGTGAGATAGAGTTTTTGTAGAAAATAGCCATTGTTTTTATTTACAAAAAAACCGCCTTGCCACACGGAGTTGTAAGGCGGCTTGTTTTTTTATAGAAAAACCTATAAAAACTCTATCAAAACAAAGCGTTTATTGGAAAGAAACAATCTTCGGGCAAAATTCAACTTCAAAATAAAAATATTTCACTCGCCCACCTGCTTCAAAATATGCAAATAGAGTGCTTTCCCAATCCTAAAATGTGCTTTTGAAATCAACTCGTCCATCACTGGCTGGACTTGTTGAATCAGCCCCATTTTTTTTGCGCGAACCAGAATACCGAGCAATCCAATGATTGGGATTTTATATTTTTCAGCAATTTCTCGGCCTTCGAGGTCATCAATCAATAGCAATTGCGGCTTGATTTCGAGGGCAAGCACGATGGCTTCCGATTCTCCATAATCGAGTGTGGCTGAAATTTTTTTGACCAAAGCCTTGTCCAAACAGGTTTTTACTTCAATCCATTGGACTTTTTGTACTGCCTCCGCGCCCGGTTTTCCGTTTCCCAAAACAACGATTTCATCAAAAACGGCTTGTGGAATAATAATTTTTCCAAAAATAGCGGGCAAAAGTTCGAGTCGGTCTATCACCGCGAGGTTGGTAATCGGCGAGGTGTCGCTGATAATTATCATTGGCCAAAAAGTTGATTTAAGGTAGCCATGTCTTTATCAAATTCAGCGACCGAATAATGAATTTCTACATTTTGGTCATCTAAAAATTGTTGAAATTCAAGTCGGGACAGCCCACACCATCGGGCGGCTTTTGCCAGCGACATCATTTTTCTACGATAAAGCAACACCGCCAAATCTATTTTCAATTCTTTTTCAGAATAGCCTTTTGGCTTGGACAGATATTCTTCCGGGATGGAAATCGAAACCATTTTTTTGAAATTTTTTACAAAAATACGGTCAATTTTTCTAATCCAAAGCGTTTGGAAAGTCAGGGTGTTTTAGGGCAGCAACAGTTTGTCGAATTAAAAAACCGCCTTGCAACACGGAGTTGCAAGACGGTTTTTTTAAACTTATCCGATGACTCAAAGTCATCGGATGAGTTGAGTTTCAAAACTTTAATTGAAAGAAACCATCTTCGTCATAAAGCCTTTTTCAAAGTTCAATTTGACGATGTAAAGCCCTGCATTCAATCCATTTCTATTGAAAATGTATGAATTGTTGTTGACTGCTTGTTGGCTCACCACCAAACGGCCATCGCGGTTAAAAATCGTGATTGATTTGATGGTTTCTTCGGCAGTGAAAGTCATGACATCCGATGCTGGATTTGGCGCGACACTGACTTCAATGTTTTCCACGACAGGCTCGTTTGCTCCCACCAAAGTATTGATGCAACTTGTCAAACCCAAAGAATAACAAGCACGCGGCGCGTAAAAACGGACAATTGTATCAATATAAGCCATTGCAAATGCTTTATTTTGATTACAAGTTGGGTTGTTTGGCACGACACCAGACCATTCCCACGGAGCAGTATTGTCGGCCACTTTCACACCGCCACCGATATCCACCAACGGACGAACGAAGGGATACAAACCGGGCGTGAGCGAATGCCAAGAAGAGCCGTTTGCATCGGGCGTATTTGCAAAAGCCTTTTTTTGTGCTTCTGTCATATCAAAAAAGCCAGGTTTATTGACAAAAGAACTGTTGTTGCCAAAACTGTTGTGCAAATGTTGCGCCGAGTAACTTCCCTGCACTTCAACCACTGTCAGAATCGGGTCGCCCGGTTTGGTCGGAACCGTTACGATTCCTTCATCATACGGTGCATAACGGTCATACGGAACGTGGTAAGAAATCAACGGGCTTTGTCCCGGATCAATCCATGAAGAATCGGCCAACGCACCGCCCATGTTCACCGCCAAAGCAAATCCAGAAGTGTAAGCCGTGTGTTGTGGGTAGCAAAGTGTGTCAACTCCGCCCGTTGCATTGGGTGCAAGGCCAAAACTGGTGCCCCAAATATTGCCGTTTATCGGCTCAATAACCATTGGAGTCACATCGGGACCGGGGATTGACGGGTGGTCCCAGAGGAATTTGCCTTTTGAAGCAGTGGGGATTTTGAGGTATTTGTCCAAAGTCAGGGTGGCCAAAGTGATGTAACCGCCTGTGCCTTGTCCCCAAATCACGATTTTGGACGTGTCAACTTTCCAAGGATTGCCTGCCTCGGCCACCGTTTTTTTGAAATAACGGATGCAAGTCCGCAAATCCTGAACCCCGCGATAAGCCGCATTGATAATGCCGTACCGACGAACCACATCGGAAGAGGCAATCGGATTCCAGCCTGCACGATAGTCAATGGAAGTGGCGACGTAACCCATTTTGGCGAGACGGGTGCAAATTTCTCTGGCTGCCGAATCGCGGAGCGTTCCACCGCAAGAACCGTTAAAACCGATGGTGGTGTCGCCCGGAATTGGGCTTTTGAATGGCAAAAAGTTGCCGGTGTGCAGGTAAATCACCAGCGGGCGTTTGGTTTCGGTATCGCCCACCGGCTGATAGACATCCATAATCAAAGGTTGTTTGATGATGGTTGGGAAAGCCAAAACCGTTGAGTTTTGGCCGTAAGGTTGATTGATGGTCGTGGACGCCGCCGAAAAAACCTGTTGCAAATAACGGGTTTGGGCAGTCAGGCCAGAAGCCATGAACATGGCCAAAAAAAGTAGATTGTAAATCTTTTTCATTTTAAAAAAGGTTAAAAATTAATTGATTGTTGGTAAATAGATGAAAAAATAGAAAGGTAATTGCTGGGATTTATCTTTTTGCAAAATCATAAACGAGCGAAACATAAGCCATCCGACCGATGCGCGGCCCACCGTAAGATTGAAATTGATTGTTTTTGAACATAGAATTGAATTTTGACTCGCCATCCGCACTTTCTCGAAACAAAGGCGAAAAGCCAAAAATATTGGTCGCGCCAAATTTCAAGGTCAAATGTTGGCGGTCAAAAGTACAATTCCATTGCGCATCCACCATATCATAAGTTGGGATGCCGCCCGAAAATTGTGGCGAACCTTCAAAAACAAAACCTTCAATCCATTTGTAAGTGATGTTGAAACCTGTCTTTTTCAATTTGCCCATCGGCAAATCGCGGCCTGAAATTCCGATGTTGTATTTGTGCTCAGGCGTATTGAATGCAGGGATAATCGGGTCGTCCACATCCAAAACATTGAGTTTATTCCAGGAATAATTGCCGCTCAATTGATAATAAGTCCTGAAATAATAGTTCAATCCGATATTAAAACCTTGAGTGGTAACTTGATTCACAGAATTTGCGGAAACGCGATAAGCCTTGATACTTTGAATGTCAATAAAATTGCCGGAAACCTTGGCCGTCGCACCAATATTATAACCGATAAAATCATTGTAAATATTGTAATAATAGCCTGCATCCATATAAACCCGGTTCCAAAGTGTTGTCCGGTAACCCAATTCAAATGTTTTTACTTTTTCAGGTTGAATGGGTGGCGCATTGAAAAACCTTAATTTGGTAACATCAATACCTTGTCCGCCGCCGATGGCATCCAATAAAGATTCTATCGTAATTAAACTATCAAACCCATTCAAATTGCCCAGCAAAGTGGCACGCCCGACATTTAAATTTAAATATTGGTCGGTCAAAGTAGGGTTGCGCACCGCCGATGAAAACGAAAAACGCAGGTAATTGGTGATGTTTGGGGTAAAAACCAAAGACGCAGCGGGGGTAAAAACCCAATCAAAGTTCTGATTTTTATCAGTTCTGATGGTTCCGGTGAGGATGATTTTATCGTTAAAAACCTTTTTTTCAATGCCTGTGTAATAGCCCATTTCCCAATTCTTGATGGTTTTGTAAGCCGAATCAATCGCCACACCGCTTGCATTTCTGGTGTATTCCAAAGTATCCGAAAAAATAGTGCCTTCCGAAACAGGCCGGTACCAACGTGCATTGGCACCCGCAACCCAATAACTCGCCCAACGTGGCTTAAACTTTTTTTCACCGTGCAAATGGTACAAAGCCGATTTGTCATAAAATAAAGTGCCACCCGCTTTCCCGGATTTTGTGGAAGTAATCCGATCAAATTCCTTTTTAAATTCAGGCGAACCGGGCACCAAAAAAGCCTTCGTGGTGGCATCATTTGAATTGGGCAAATTGGCAGAAATGGCAGCCAATTGGTGCCAAACCAATAATGTGTCCCGATAATCTTGAAACCATTTTGCGGCAGCCTCGGTATCAAAAGTGGATTGAAAATAAGGTGGATCAGGAATAATTACGGTGGTCAATTTTGGGTAGCCCAACTGGATCATTTTGTTGTTGTACTTGCCCACATTTGTCCAATATGCCTGATAATCTGCTGCCCATTGATTGTCGTTTTTTGCAAAATTCTGCAAGCGGAGAGCCGTAAAATAGGGGTCAAAAGAATTGCCGGCATCCTCGTTCGTGGCATAAGCACGGATAAAATAATCATCCTTTTTTTGCAATTCCACCCGGTTTTGAAAAAACAGGATGTTGCGCAAACTGAACCGGTTGTCGCCTTGGTAAACCGTCGTACCGCTACCAAAATTGGAGGACAAAATCAACTCCGGCGATTCATATTGTTTCGACGGCTGCAACCGAAAATGCAGTGCCGCGCCCAATTTGTAATTTCTGGTATCGTAATCCACCAAATCTTCCTCGCGATAGCCCGGGCGGTGGAAAAGTTGCAAACCATGATAGGCATCCCAAGGCACTGTTTTCGTCAAATCATTTCTGGCAAAATACTCGTCGCCGTACCGGTTCACGGCATCATGGCCGCCCGGATTATTGTCCGGCGTAAAATGCTTTCCGGCAGTCGTGCCGCCCACCGCATCGTAATTATTGGCCACCCAATCGTTGGCTCGGAGGTGGAAAAAATTGAGTTTGTAAGCAAAAAACTCCTCGCCCGATTTGTTTTTCACTGCATCCGCCCAACGGATTGCGGCTTCCAAAAGGTTGCGCTCGCCTGCTTTTACCGATGCGGAAAGGCCTTTCAAGGCAAATGGGTTTTTACTTTTTATCGAAATTACGCCATTGAAAGCGTTCGGGCCGTAAAACGGGCCAGCGGCACCGGAGACCAAATCCACCCCGGCGGCATCCAATTCCGAGCAGCCCAAAAAATTTCCCAACGAAAAATTCAGTCCCGGAGCTTGATTATCCACGCCATCAATAATCTGCAAACTGCGGACGGGGCTCGTCGAATTGAAACCCCGCGTGTTGATAATCGTAAAACCGAGGCTCGCCGTCGTCAAATCCACCCCTTTCAAATTGCCCAAACCGTTGTAAAAACTTACGGCAGCAGTTTGTTTGATGGCAATCGCATCCATGTTTTCGATGGTCAGCGGCGCGGCTTTTTGTTTTTCGTCAATCCGTTGGCCGACGACCACCGCGCCTTCTCCGATGATAATCGTGTGCGTCGCCATTTTTACAGAAATCCGCTCGGCGGTGGCAACCTGAATCACCATATCATCGTAACCGGTGTACGTAAATTTCAAACTGACTGGCAGCGAAGGCACTTTCAAAGTGAACTCGCCCTCGTAATTGGTCACCGTGCCCACTTTGGCTTCCGGCGAACTGACCGTCGTCCCAATCAGTTCTTCGCCCGTGTCGGCATCCAAAACTTTTCCTTTCAAAGTAATTTGGGCATTTGCCACGAGGCAAAAACAGCAGCAAAAAGTGCTGACAATCAATTTTTTGTAAAATTTCAGCATATCGCGTCTTAGTTTTTTTTCGATAAATACTTGGTGAAAGTCGGCTTTCCTGAAATGGTATTTGTCTCGCAAAAGAAGAAAGAAAATTTGATTCCAAATCAAAAATATGGACTTTCATCCACCCCTGCTTTTTCGTTCTAGCCGTTTTGCCAGTTTCTTATCAAATTAAAAATTTACAAACACCTTTGCAACGCCAACCCACTAACCTCAAACTTATTCGATTCACCTATTTTTTTTAAATACTTTTTTTCAAAAAATGCAATTCAAAAATTCACTTTTTCTGGCCGTCGCCACTTCGATTTTGGCACTCGGCACGGCCTCCAAACGCAACCCTTCAAACCCGCCGCTCGTCAACACGGGCGCACCCAACGAAACGACCTGTCAAAAATCGGGCTGCCACAGCGGCGGAAGTTATGCGGGTACGGTTACGATTTCTGGCCTGCCCGACACGATTCAATTCAGCACAACTTATAATTTGACGATCACGAACACGAGCAACGCCATCCGTTCCGGTTTTCAACTGACTTGCCTTGACGGAAACAATGCAAAATGTGGCACTTTGGTTGCCGCAACCGGGGTCAATGTGGCCAATCAAAACACAAACTCACGGCAGTACGCCCGCCAATCTGCTTACAAAGTCCTTTCGGGCGGCTCGGTTTCGTGGTCATTTTCATGGAAATCGCCTGCCACGGCAAGCGGCAACAAAGCCACTTTTTACTTTGCCAGTTTGTGCGCCAACGGCAACGGCAACAACGGCGGCGACAATGTTTTGACCGGAAACAAAGCCGTCGTTTTCAACACTTCCGTCGCTGCCTCCGAACCAGAATGGGCTGCTGCCGTGAAAATTTTCCCGACCGTCGCAGACAAACAAATTTCAGTTGCGCTGCCAGAAAATGCGGTTTTTTCAGCCGTCATTTTTTCAAACGATGGCCGCCAAATCCAAAAACTCAAACTCAACAGTTCGTTGGAAACAGTGGATGTCAGTGGTTTTTCACCGGGCATTTACTTTTTGAAAATGTCGAAAGACGGGCAGGAAGTAACCAGAAAGTTTGTCAAAAATTGATATTGGTGATTGGGGAATTGGTTATTGGGAAATTAGTTAGCCAATTCCCCAATAACCAATTCCCCAATAACCAAACCTCACTCCGATATATATAATAAGGTGTCCACCGTCGCTTTTCCAGAAAGTGAAATTTCGACCTGAACACTGCCGCGGACATCGTGCGGAAAATACAAACTGTCGTACCCAAAAGCCACGAGCCAATGTTTTCCTTCCGGCACGGCGGCGAGACAGCCCTCCGCATTTTTTCCCATTTTAAAAGATTTATCAAAAAAAGAAGGCGGTGCATCGTAGCCCGGAAACGAATCGGCATTGAATTTTACAAAAACCATCGCGTCCGGAATCGGCTGGTGATGGTGTTGGGTGCGGACGCAAATTTTGGTTGGCAAGGCAAAAGTTTCTTCCTCCGGCGGGGTGCAAGTCGTTTGAAAAATGGCAAAAGCCAAAACTGGGAGCAGTATTTCTTTCATAAATCATTCAATTTTTCAACACAAAGACACACCAGGAAACATAAGTTTTGGCAGATAAAAACTTATGTTTTCTGATGTGTCTTTGTGGTAAAAGAAAAAATCAGGGTTCCAACCAACGCCCCAAACGCATTCGCAATCATATCATCAAATTCGCAAAACCTGCCGGGAAAAAACGTGCCCTGCACAAATTCCATCGCCACGCCGTAAAAAGTAGCAAACAAAAATGCACCCGCCACTGATTTTTTTCCAGAAAAACCACCGTTTTGCTTGCGGTGGCCATGCAAAATCACGACCACCAAAACGCAGTAAACAAAGGCGTGCGCCAATTTGTCGGCAGAAAAAAGATTGAATTCAGGAAGTTGAATGCCCGGAATTACTGATAAAATCGTGATGACCGCCAACCAAACAAGTGCGAGAAAATAGGTTTTTATCATGAAAATTGA
Organism: Saprospirales bacterium; assembly: GCA_031398055.1. Lineage (GTDB taxonomy): Bacteria > Bacteroidota > Bacteroidia > Chitinophagales > Saprospiraceae > M3007. Next base: position 44,526 of record JANNMS010000177.1, read on the forward strand.
TTCAAAAAATTAGAAAGACGCGAGCCAAATCAACCAATCATCCAATCTCCCAATTTATTCCAAAACTCCTTTCCTTTTCATTTTATAATAATGCACGCCCGCGCCAAAAACCCAGCCTTCCTTGCCACTTTTGGTGCGGATTTTCACCCAATGATCGGTGACTTTTTCTTTTCCGAGGCTGATTTCCTGTGTCCATTCTGTTTTTTGATTTAAAAAAGAAACGGGTTCGTAGAGCTCCAATTTGGCGACCAAATCACCTTTCAAACCTGCTTCTTTTCGCATTTTCAAACCATCAATCACGACGTAAAGTGTTGAGTATTTGGGAGTTGCGGCTGCGGGCTGGGTCGTCGTCGGAGAAGTTGGTTGCGGATTTCCAGCCGCCGGCGTTCGTCCGGGAATGGTGGCCGGTTGTTGATTTGCAGGTGGTTGCCGGTCTTGAAATTGGGGCTGCGGCTGCGGCGAAGTTTGCACCGTTGTCGGTTGGTTTTGAGTTGGTTGGGCAGAAGTTTGGGGCGTTGTTTGCGGGACAAAAACCGTGTCGCGGCTACGGTCGGGGCGGTCGTCCTCTTCATATTTTTTGTCTTTTGCGGCGAGGGTCGCTTGTTTCGAACGGCATTTTGAAATTGCCCAGAGGCAAACCGCTCCAAAAAAAATCAAGATGACCAGCGTTTCAATTTTAGGAAGTTTCATTGCTTGTGAAATTGAGATATTGTGGAGCAAAAGTAAATGGGAAATATTGAACGTGTCTTTTGCCTCAAAAAAATAGCCCGGACTCAAAAGCCCGGGCTACAAAAAACATCAAAACATAACTATTTTTACAGCAATCAATCTTGTCGTTCTTCCCGTTTTCTCGCTGGGCCGTCCACCGTTGTCGAACTGTTCCCTTCGTTTTTTGAAGAATAACTGTCACGGACATTCAGCCGGGCGCGGGAATTGTCGCGGGTAAAAATCGTGGCATTGTCCACCCGAAAAGCAGTGGCTTCGAGCACGCCATTTCCGTTCAAAATCACATCAATTTCCCTGCCTTTTCCAGTCAAATCAATTTTTCCATTGCCATCCACATTCACTTCGAGGTGGTCGCAATCGAAATAGCCGCGCACCATGTTGTCGCCGCGCACCGAAATCGAAGCGCGCCCTTCCTCAAAACCGGTGATGTTCACATCTCCCGAATTTTTGCAATACAAACTGGTAAATGTGGGGCAAACGATGCTCACTTTCACCGGGCTGCCGAGCGTTTTCCCCTCGGTCGTCAACGTCAATTTGTTGCCGGATTGGATGGATTTGAGTTGTTTTTTATCCACGTCTGCGCCGCTGATTTGCACCGAAAAATTTTCGCCATCGCGGATTTCGGTGGTGAAATTGCCTTCCAAAATAAATTCTTCGTAGTTGTTTTCGTAATCATAACCGTTGTCGCCCCAGCCCGGGCATTCCGTGCAGGCCAAACCGTTGTTCGTCATTTTGAAAACCCGCCCCGGCGTGCGGGAAATGTAGTTCCGGTCGTTTCCCTTGGCATAATCGTCCATGTCGGCGGCGGCGTGGTGGTAGATTTTTTCATCAAAAACCACTGATTTCCCCTCGGGCATTTCAATAAAAATCCGCACTTTTTGGTTGCGCCAGCGTTGGCCTTTTTCCAATTCCATGCCCAGCGGGACTTTCAAAACATTGCCAGTTTGGGTCAAATCGTAGCCGATTTGAGTGGCATTCATCAAGGCTTCGGTGTCGTTTTTGCCCCGGGCGTACACATTTTGTACCACCCGAAATTGGCCGTTTTTACTTTTCACCACCCGAATATCCACCGGAACTTGCAAGGTCAATTTGTCATTTTGCCATTTTCCGGGAAAATCCCAATCGTCGATATCATCATTGTAACCAATGTGAAAATCGTCGTTCGATTCTCCCAAACCCTCGACGCGCAGCGTGTCCGAGTTGATTCCGTTCAATTCCATCGTTTTGGAAGTAAAATTTTGGGTGCGAAAACCGCGAAACCCAAAAACCGAAAGCATCACGAGCGATACCATATTTATACCCCAAACGGCACCCAAAGTCGCCGAAAGCCAGCGCGGCGTGCGCGATTTGAAAAGTGCCCGGACGAAAAGCAAAATCAGCCCAACAATCGGGATGCTCAAAACCAAAAACAGGTTCGTCACCCAAAAATAAGTGGTCGTGTTGCTGTACGGGCTGAAATAATGGAGGTGCGGCGCGAACGAAAACGCCGACCAAATCCCCACGACCCACGAAACGACGAGCGCAACGAACATCGCCAAACCAATAGCCATCAAAATCAGGATGCCGAATTTGGCGACGAATTTTAGGAAAAACCCAAACATCCGGCCTAATACAGAAACCCCGCCCGCAACGGCGTTACCGAAACTACGCTCGCCGCTTGCCGTACCATTTTTTTTTTTCACCGATTCGCCGAACTCGTTCACCTTTTTTCCGAACCGGTCGAAGCCGACTTCAATTTCTTTTGCAATGTTGTCCACGTTGACCGGTTCGCCGCGCATCGCCAAACGGTCGGCGGCGGTTTTGGCCGGGGGCACTAAAATCCACAACAAAATGTAGACCGGCACCCAAAAACCGACGGACACAAAAAACAACAAAACAAAAATCAGCCGCATCCAAATCGGGTCTTGAATCCCAAAATACGCCGCCAAACCGGAGCAAACACCGCCGACCGTCGCGTCTTCCTCGTCGCGGAAAAGCCGCCGACCGGTGCGCAACGAACTGCGCGAAGTCGTCGCACCGCCCATGCTGCGATGATTGTCGATTGGGTCTGCGCCGAATTCTTCGGGTTTTCCCATGACTTGCACCGCCGATTCGACATCGGGGAGCATCACGATGGTGCGCCGGCCCATGTTTTGGGAAATCAACTCACCCAAACGCGACTCGATATCTGTCAAAATTTCGTCGCGCCCATCGCTTTCGGAAAAGCGGCGGCGGATGCTGCCGAGGTACGATTCGAGGTATTCGTATGCGTCCTCGTCAATAGTTAATGGGTATCCGCCGAGATTGATATTCAATATCTTGTTCATAACCGAGTGGTTTTATGTGGTTTTTGAATTTTTAGAAATGATTTGATTTCAAGTTTTTTTGGAAAATTGGAGTCCTGAAATTTGAATTTTTTGAAAAATTTCAAATCCGTTCCGACCTCAACTTTCAAAATAATTGGTTTGAAAAGTATCCGTCGTGGCAGTTTTGGGAATCTCCGAAGCCGTGTCCGAGGCAGTTGTCGAGGTCGGAATTTCCGGCACGGTCGTTATCGTTTGGCCGACCGATTGCACCAACTGCCGCCAACTGCCCGCGAGATTTGTGAGAAATTGCGCCCCGATGTCGGTGATTTTGAAATACTTGCGTGGCGGCCCAGTCGAACTTTCCTGCCACGAGTAATTGAGCAACCCGTCATTTTTCAGCCGAGTCAGCAGGGGGTACAACGTGCCTTCCACCACAATCAGGTCGTTCGCTTTTAGCCGTCCGATGATGTCGCCCGGGTAAAGTTCGTCCTCCGAAATGATGGCCAAAATGCACATTTCCAGCACCCCTTTTCGCATTTGCGCTTTCGCATTTTCGATGTCCATTGCTTAATTTTTTATAATTATTGATTGATTGGCAAATTCGTTTTTTTCACCCATTCGGTCTCCAAATCCCCTGCGGAAATTTTGTATTTTCCTTTCGGCAAAGTGGTCAAATCCAAAAACCAAGATTCAGTTTTTGAGGTAAAATTCTTTTCCAAAACCACTTTCCCGGTTTCGTCCGTGATTTTGACTTCCAAGTTTTTAACTGGAAATTCATCGCCGACAATCCAAAGCCGTTTTTCGGTGATGACAAAATGGAAGTTTGGCTCGCCGCCAAAATCGTTTTGGTGTGCCCAAACTGAATTTGAGGTAAAAAAGGAAGCCACAACGATGGCAAATAAGATAATTGGACAGTTTTTCATTGCTTAATTTTTTAGTCGTGGTTGATTAGTTTACTGGTTGATTGGTTTACTAGGCTGGTCGAATCAACCATTTAACCAATCAACCAATTAACTACGCCACAAAGGTGAGGTAAAAAAAGGTACTATGCAAGACATAGTACCAATTCAGACAAGGTACTATCTTATAAATTTAGTCAGATTTTTGTCTAAATCATTGAAAATCAGCGACTTGACTTCTGAAAAAAAATTTAAAAATTTTTAAAAAAATTTTTTTGAACCTGAAAAATGCCGCACCAAAACTTGGTTTGATACCTTCGCCAGAAATTTTTTCAAAAAATAGGCTCAATAATGATTTCAAGTTGCTGGTTTGAAAAGGTGCGTAGCACCTCAATATTTGTAGAAAACATGGGGAGATAATTTTTTAGAGGTGCGTAGCACCGAGATATTTGAGACCAAATGTTCCGATGCTACGCACCTTTTGATGTTTTTTCAATATTTTCTACAAATATTGAGGTGCTACGCACCTTTTCAAACCAGCAAATAATTCATAATTGAGCCAAAGATTATTTACTAAAATGAAAAATACCTGCCTGTTGATTTTGACAATTTTCGCCGGTTTTACCTCGCTCGTCGGGCAATCCACCGCTTTTGTTTTGAAAGGTGGCGGCAGCATCGGCACCCAAAAATGGGACAACAGTTTTGACCGCAATCCGCTTTTCAAATATCACGGCGCAATCGCCATCGAATCGGTGGACAATGAAAATAACGGGTACTCGCTTTTTACCCAATTTGGATATCACGTTCGGGGCAGCGCGACGCGGTTCCGGTTTTTGTTCACCGGCGGCGGGGCGCAGACGTATTCCCAAGAGTTTCGGTTCAATAATTTGTCGCTGCTTTTTGCCGCGAAATCGAAAAAACCGCTCGGCGCAGGTGGGAAAACGCGCTATTTTTACTACGGCGGTTTGCGCGGCGATTATACTTTAAATACGAATATTGATGATTTGGCGCAACCTAATTCACAAGTAATTATTTATTACCCATTTATCGGCGGAGTGCAGCGGTGGATGGCTGGCGTTTCGATCGGCGGCGGCGTAGAGTATGATTTGCGGGAATTGGTGGGGCTGCAATTTGAATTTTCCATTAATCCAGACATCACGCCGCAATACAAACAAGGGCCGATAAATAATGTGATTGACCCGTTCAATCCTGGCCAAACGATTTCGATTGCCGAACGGCGGATTCGAAACGTGACCATTGAATTTTCGGTGGGCGTGCGGCTGCTGCGGAAGGTGGTTTATGAAGAATGATTTTGGGGAATTGGGGAATTAGTTATTGGGAAATTGGAATTTCAAAAAAAAACTCCAACTGGTTGACAAACAACCAGTTGGAGTTTTTTTTGCGACAATTCTATTTAATTTTTGCAGAAATTTCCAGCGGCACGGAATGAAGTTCGTCTTCCATTTCATGAATGGAATTTGGCAAATAAACTTTCAATTCCCGCATCGGCAAACCATTTGGCCAAGTGCCGAGCGCACGTTGTTTTGGCGTATTTCCAAAAGCGACGTCGCCGTATTTTCCAGTTCGAGTAAATTCGATGACGGCGTCCGCCAATTTCCAAAAACAATTGTAGTCCACCTCGTTCAACCGCGAAGATTGCAGAACGCGCAGAGCCGTATAATTCCGCACGCCCGTGTCAAAATCGAGGTCATAACAATATGGTTCGGAGTGAAAAGCACCAATCATCCGCGTGCTGTCGGGGCAAAAATCACGGCATTGTTTGACCAAATTCCGGTTCGGCGTGTTCACCGCCGTTTCAAAAACGAGGCGGCTGAACTCGTCACCGACCACAAAATCATGCTCGCTGGCCACGATCACCAAATTCAAATCGGCTGGCAGACCGGCATAACTTGCGAGCCGCGCTCCTTTCAACGGGCCACTTCCTGGCTGGGCGAGCAGCATCGCGGCAGGTTTTGGGATGCCCAATTTTTTCCAATTCACGCCCAAATTTGTGTTGATCACGCCGCCGTAACTGTGCCCGATGTAGGCCACTTTATCGAGGCGCGGCTTGACGTGCTCGTCATTTTCCAAAAATTTCAATGCTTTTTGGATGCCGGCGGCGGCGTTTTCGGGGAATTTATCGGCTTTTGGGAAAATCAGGTTTTTTTGGTATCTTGGATAAATGACAATATTGCCTTTGGCAACGAGGTGTTTTATCCATTTTCCATAAGCCATTGGATTGTACGCACCATATCCATGCATGAAAACTACGACTTCGGCGGAGTCCGGTTTTGGGTCGTTTGGTTCAAAAACCCAGAAACCGTCCGCCCGTTCGGCATGGTCGAAAAACGCGACGGTTTCGTGTGAATATTCCGCGCCACCGGGACCGGTGAGTGGTTGGCCGGGGTTTTGGCCGATGGAAAAAACACCTTTGAAAAGTAAAGACATCAAAAAGAGATTTCGCATTATTTTTAAAAAATTAGTTGGCAAAACAGTCTTGGAAAAAGAAGGTTCCGGATTTTTTTTATTTTACCACAAAGACACAAAGGGAACAAAAGTTTTTGGGTAAAATCCTTATGTTTCCTTTGTGTCTTTGTGGTAAAAAAATCACCAGCCCGGAATCAAATTAAACCCAAAAACCCACTGCCGATCGTCCTTTTTCAAACTGATCGGCAGGGCATAAAACGGCTCGACAATCAACGCACCCAATACATTTACCCGCAAAGAAACGCCCGCGCTGACAATTGCCTTGCTCGCCTGACGGCCATTTTCCCCATTTTTCAAATCTTTAAAATCATAAAAAGCAGCCCCGGCATCCACAAAAAAATTGAGGTCGGTGGGCAAAAAATTGAGCGGAATCAAAGCCAAACGACGTGGCCCGGTAAACGGCAAACGGATTTCAAAATTGCCGACGAGCAATTTGCTGCCCCGGGTCTGCGATGCCAAGGTCGGCGATTCGGTGACCGCACGTTGAAAGCCGCGCACCAAAAACGGGTGAAAAGCCGACAACGGATAAACTTCCCGGTGATTCCCGCCGAACCGACTGTACGTCAAGCCGCGGACGGCAAACGAAAACGGTTTTGCGTAAAAATACCTGCGACCATCCAAAAAAACCGCCGGAAAATGGAAGTCCCCAAAATATTGCTCCGCGCCCAAATGATACCGCCAACCTTGCAGCGGAGCCGTGCCACCAAAATAGGAATTGTCGCCAACGTATGCCACATTCAAACTCGCCAATCGCAACGTGCCGGGCGAGGGGATTTTTTCCCGATCGGTGGCAAACGGGACGCCGGTAAGTGTGTAATACGTTTTATATCGGTCAATCCTGTCGTAATAATATTCACCCGAAATGCCGCCCTCGATCCGGCGCGTCGTGGAAATTGGGTAAAAAGCAAAAGCCGCCAGCCGCTCCTGAAAAATCCTGGTCAAATCCACTTGATCTTCGTAAAGCAAGATGGAATCGTTGCCAAATTGGTAATAATTTGGTTGATCGTCCAAGTAAAAACCACTGACAAACCGCTGCGGAATGTGCGAAATGGACGCGCCCCAACCAATCCTGTTTTTGCGGTTGATGTAGGAAAAAATACCCGCCGCGTCGGTGAATTCGCCGTTCAACGCCAGCCCGGTGTACAATTGATTGTTGCCCAAAATGTCTCCAAACAACAAATCAACGCCACCTGCCATGCCGGTTCCAGAGTTAAAACCATTGTTTCCGGTCGCCACGCCGACGCCCGTGCTGCCGCCTGCGTACTCCAATTTGAACTTGGATTTGTACGGTTTTTCGGTGATTTGGGTGTTCGCGGTTTCTTTGAATTTCAAATCCATCATCCGCAAATTTGCGTTCACGATGTCCTTTTTTCGAGGGTCGAACGGCGGCAAAGTGGCGGCGAGAAAATCAGTTTCGGTGGTGTTTGTAATTTCTTTGTTCAAAAAATTCTCGGCGCGGCCTGTGTAAATTTTGTATTCCCGGTTGAAAAAATAGGTGTAAACAATTCGGTCGCGGTCGTCGGCCACCGAAATCGCGGGGGCAAAAGGCGTGATTCCGGTGATGCCAGTTTTCAAATCGGTCATTTGAAAAACCTTGTTCCCCGAAAATTCAAAACGGTAGAGATTTCTCAATCCATCGCGGTTGGAAAGAAAAAGCAGGTTGCCATTTTTGTCAAATTGCGGGTTCAAATTGTCCGCGCCCGGAAAAACATCGAGATGGTCAATTTTTCCAGAAACCACATCCATCACGGCCAAATTCATCGTCCAAACACCGTTCGTCCGCGTGCGTTTCATGCTGATTTCGTCGGTCGAAAACGCCAGTTTTTTCCCATCGGCTGAGAATGTGGGCAGAATTTCAGAGAATTTGTCGTTCGTCAATTGGCGTACTTTTTTTGTTTTTAAGTTGAACTCGAACAAATCCGTCTGCCCGTTGACCAAACCGGAAACGACAATCGTGTTTCCGTCGGGACTCCAAACCGGGTTTGCAAAAGCAGGAACGCCCGGAATCGCCATTTTTTTGACGTTTTTCCTTTTTGAAATATCCTGGATCACCAAAACCGAACGCCCTCCTTGATAAACATCAAAAGCAAATCGCTTGCTGTCGGGCGACCAAGTCCCGGCACTTTCGATAAAATTCAGGGCGTCGATGTGGCCGTCGCGGGCGGTCGAAACCACTTTTTTGATGATTTTCCCGGTCTGGACATTTGCCAAAAAAAGGTCGGTGGTCAGCAGGTTTTTTTCAGAAAGGAAAATGATGTACTTGCCGTTCGGGCTCAAAACTGGGCAAATATTGAGTTCCCCGGCGTTTTTATCGTCCATCAATTTGCGTCCGGGCGGGTCTTCTTTTTGGCCTTTTGCCACCCATTTTCCGTAGTGATTTCGCAGTGCGGTGTGCCAGGCCTCGGAAAGTTCCTTTTGTTTGATGCCCAGATTCATTTCCAAAGCCCTGTCCAAACCGTATTTCGCAGTGTTCATGAACAGGACGGGGATCATTTCATCGCCATAAACCCCGGCGACGAATGCCCAAAACGCCTGCCCCCAGCGATATGGAAAATATTTAAAATTGTTCAAATTTTTGAGCGTCGGCAGGTCGTCGTTGAGCACTGCGTCGCGCATCCAAAGTGCGGTGTGCGCGTCGATTCGCCCGATGCTGAGGTATTCGGCGAGGCCTTCGACCATCCAAAGTGGCAGGTTTTCGAGGTTTCGGAGGCTGGTCGAGTCGCCATTTATCACCATGTGGTATTGAAAAGCGTGGACAAGTTCGTGCCCCAAAACATGGTTGGTTTGCTGATTCGTCATGGCGACAGGGAAAATGACGCGGTTCCGCAAGCCCTCGGTCACGCCGCCCGTGCCGACGCTGATGTCACCCTGAATCGTGTTCGTTTCCTGAAAACCGGCGTGCTCGTTGTAAATCACCATCGGGTTGCGTTCCTTGAAAGTGTCGCGCAGGACGGCTTGGTGCATCCGGTACCACATTTCGGCGGCAGCGGCGAGTTCGCGCGTTTTTTCGGGGTTGTTGAGGGATTCGTAAATTTCAAAATGCTCGGTCTCGTTGACCTTGAAATCGGTTTTTTGATAGTGCGGTTTGTTGCGCCCGAAAGATTGGGCAGCCAAATCGGAGAGGAAAAGCAACCCGAACAGGGCTGCGAGTGCTAATTTCTTCATGTTTGTAAATTATTTTGGCGGGTGTTTTTTTGGGAAAAACTGCCTCGCGTGATGAATGAATGTTTTTCAAATGATAAACGCTTTTTTTCAAAAATTGCTTAAAATAGTTGGGCAAATCAGGTTTTTTTGACAATAAAAAAACGCCGCCCCGGAAATCCGGGACGGCGTTTGCTTTAAATTTCAGAATATCTCAATCTCGAAATATCCCAATTTCATAATTAATCAAGTTTGGTCACGACCAATTTGGCCACGCGGCGCACGCCGTTCGAAACCATTTCGACTTGGAAAATTCCGTTGTCAAAACCTTTCAAATCAATCAGTTGCGCGGTTGCGGTGGCTTTTGCGATTTCAATCGTGCTCACCACGTTGCCCATTTGCCCGATCAAACGGAGGGTCACGGCTTGGCCTTCAAATTCAGAAAGGTCAACGTAAACTTCGCCGGTTGCTGGGTTGGGGAACAAACCAAAAGCCTTGCTCGTCGGCATGTTGATGATTTCAACATTTGAAATTGTCGAATTGCCGTCGCGGAAAATTTGCACCAAACGATAATAGTTGTCGCCTTTTGCCGGGGTGTTGTGTTTTTCCGAAAAATAGAGGCGATCGTTGGCCGCGCCTTTTCCGTCCACTTTTCCGATCGGCGTCCAATTGATGCCGTCCGTGCCGTGTTCGACGATGAAATAATCGTTCAAATCGCCGGTGTTCGAAATCCAGTTCAATTCGACCGTGCTGCCGTTTTTGTGGGCATTAAAAGTCAAATCGGCACTTGGCAAAATAGCCAAACCGGAATTGCAATTGATGGCCACGACCTGCCATTTTTGGTGTTCGTTGCTGTTGCTGATGGGTTGTTGAATAATTTTAGTACCATTTGAGCCGGGGCTGTTTTCCAATTTCAAAGCTTTGCCGGAGTGTTTTGCAACGATATAATAATAACCGTTGCCGGCATCCTGCAATTTGTACTTTTCCCGGTCGGCACCGGTTTTGGTGGCCAAAACTGCGTAGGCACCATCGGAAGTCGAGCCGTTTTGGATGTCAATGACCTTGTTTGTCAATGAAGTGGATTGGCTTTTTACAAAGAAATAGCCGCCTGTGGCCGCTTCAAATTTCCAACGCTGCGAGGAAGTATGGTCAATGCTGTATTGGGTCAGCCACGGATTGCCATCGGCATCCAAGACTTTTCCACTTGCTTTATTGACGATTTTATAGCACAAGTTCGGGTCCGGGAAATTGGCACCGGCATTTACCGTAACGGTAAACACGCAAACGGAAGTCAAGCCACCGGCATTGGTTGCGGTGTAGGTAACGGTCGTCGTGCCCAATGGGAAGCAAAAACCTGGGTTGTGCGTGGATGTGAGCGATGTTGGCTCGCATTGACAGCTGTTTCCGGAATTGTCATCATCGTCATTGTGGCCATCGTTGTCGTCGTCGTCGTCGTTGTCGTCATTGTTTCCATCGTTGTCGTCGTCGTTGTCGTTGTGGTCATTGTTTCCATCGTTGTCGTCGTCGTCGTCGTCGTCGTTGGATTTTCCGTCGTTGTCGAAGTCATCGTCGTCATTCATGTCATCGTCGTCATCGTCGTCGTTGCAGCCGTCGTTGTCGTCGTCATCGTCGTTGCTGTCGGCCTTTCCGTCGTTGTCGTCGTCGTTGTCATTGCTGTCATTTTGACCGTCGTTGTCATCGTCGTTGTCCCAATCATTGTCTTGGCCATCGTTGTCGAAATCGTCGTCGTCGTCGTCGTCGTCGTCTTTGTCCTTGCAGCCGTCATTGTCGTCGTCGTCGTCGTTTCCGTCCATATTTCCGTCGTTGTCATCGTCGGAGTCATCGTCGTCGTCCTTTCCGTCGTTGTCGTCATCGTCGTCGCAGTCGTTGTTGATTCCATCGTTGTCGAAGTCGTCATCGTCGTTTTCATTGTCATCATGGCAGCCGTCGTTGTCGTCGTCGTCGTCGTTGGAGTCTGAAATGCCGTCGTTGTCGTCGTCATTGTCATTGGAGTCGGAAATGCCGTCGTTGTCGTCGTCATTGTCCCAGTCATTGTCCTGGCCGTCATTGTCGAAGTCTTTGTCGCGTTTTTTGTCATTGTTGTCCTTATCATCTTTGACACCGTCGTTGTCGTCGTCGTCGTCGTTGGAGTCGGACTTTCCGTCGTTGTCGTCGTCATTGTCGTTGCTGTCAGACTGACCATCGTTGTCGTCGTCGTTGTCGTTGTCATTGTCTTGGCCGTCATTGTCGAAGTCGTCGTCGTCGTCGTCGTCGTCGTCCTTGTCCTTGCAGCCATCGTTGTCATCATCGTCGTCGTTGTTGTCGCTCGTGCCGTCGTTGTCATCGTCGGAGTCATCGTCGTCTTCCTTTCCATCGTTGTCGTCGTCGTTATCGCAATCGTTTTCCTTTCCGTCATTGTCAAAGTCGTCGTCGTCGTTGTCATTGTGGTCGTTCAGGCCATCGTTGTCATCGTCGTCGTCGTTGCTGTCGGATGAGCCATCGTTGTCGTCGTCGTCGTCGTTGCTGTCGGATGAGCCGTCGTTGTCGTCGTCGTTGTCCGAATCATTGTGCTGACCGTCGTTGTCGAAATCATCATCATCAATGGAACGGATAAACGGCGGTGTCCATGATACTGCGGCGCAGGCAGCACCCGCGGTAGCAACGATTGTGATATTGGATGGGCAGTTTTTGATGGTCGGTGGCGTGGTGCAATTCGAGACAGCATTGACGGTAACTGAAAAACAGCAAGTTTTTACATTGCCACAATTGTCAGTGGCTTTGTAGCAAACTTGGGTGGTTCCAACTGGAAAAGAAGAACCGCTTGCCGGCCCACTCGTCCGAGTGATGGTCACCGCACCGCCTGCGCAAGTTGTAGTTGCAGTTGGCGTATTGTAAGTTACGATGGCAGAATTTGCGCCTGGCGCAGCAGTTACCGAGAAATCTGCGATGCAGTTCAGCGTCAAATTCGACTGTGTTGCAGTTACCGTGATATTGAAACAGCAGGTTTTTACATTTCCACAATTGTCAGTGGCTTTGTAACAAACTTGTGTGGTGCCAACTGGGAAAGATGATCCGCTTGCCGGGCCACTCGTGCGAGTGATGTTCACTGCACCGCCCGCGCAAGTGGTTGTTGCGGTTGGTGTGTTATAAGTTACGATGGCAGAATTTGCGCCCGGCGCAGCAGTTACCGAGAAATCTGCGATGCAGTTCATCGTCAAATTCGACTGGGATGCAGTTACCGTGATGTTGAAACAGCAAGTTTTCACATTTCCACAATTGTCAGTGGCTTTGTAACAAACTTGGGTGGTTCCAACTGGAAAAGAAGAGCCGCTCGCTGGGCCACTTGTCCGAGTGATTGTAACCGCACCGCCTGCGCAAGTTGTGGTTGCGGTTGGCGTGTTATAAGTTACAATGGCAGAATTTGCGCCCGGCGCAGCAGTTACCGAGAAATCTGCGATGCAGTTCATCGTCAAAACCGAATTGCCCGGAGGGACATTTACAAAAGCCTCTTTATTGCAGATAGCAACCCAAGTTGCGGTCAAAAAACTGACTTTTACAAAATAAGAACCAGTCGCCAAATTCGGGATAGTCACCGACCCCGGAGCAGTCGTGTAAGTTTGATTGAAAACTGGTGCCCAATTTCCATCAAATGCCTGAACCATCACAATCGGCGCAGTCAAACCAGTGATATTGATATTGCCTTGCGTTGCTGTGATCGAAATATTGCTGCAATCGATACCGCCACCACCGTTCGAGCAGCCGCCAGTCGAAGTGACGGTGGTTGATTTTGAGCAAGATGCAGTTTGAACATCGGCAACATTGATATCAATGTCAACTCCATTTGGCAAAACAATTGGTGGAAAAACATTGCCCGGCGTAAAATTGGCTGCCGGAAATGGTCCCAAATTTATTGGCGTTCCATAAGCCGTTGGCCCAAATTGAAACGTTCCCAAATAAGCATTGCTATATCCGCCTTGCCATTGGCCACTGGTATTTGTCCCGGTAACAGTCAAAGTGAAACTGTAAGTATCATCATTTGGATTGTTCGCAGTCCCGTTGTTGTTGCAAACTTTATTGGTAATCGTAGTCGTGATTGAGCACGGATTGCCACCATTTGTAACCGTTGTATAAATTTCTTTTGCACAAACAGAAGTCCACGCCGCGTTCAAGAAATTCACTTTTACAAAATAAGTACCCGCCGGAAGGCTCGGAACATTCACCGTGCCGGGCGAATTGGTATAGGTTTGGGAAAAAACCTGTACCCAACTGCCGTTGAAAACTTGTACCATGATAATAGGTGCGATCAATCCAGTGATGGAAATATTGCCACTTCCGCCCGTGATCCCAACATTGTTGCAGTTCGGTGTACCGCCGCCGCCGCCAGAACATGGGGCAGGCGGCGTGATCGTGATGTCAAATTGACAGTTCGGGTCAACATTGTCCATGATCCAAATATCAAATTGCGCATTGGTAATTGGATATGGCCCCAAAACAGTCAATTGGTTGTACGAACCAGAAGCGGGTGCCATGTTCGGCCCGATCATGCCGTGCCAGCCGCTGCTCGTGTTCGTGCCGGTCGCAGTCAGTTGGAAAGTAAAAGTGTCGTCGGTCGGGTCGTTCGGCGTGCCGTTGTCGTTGCATGTTTTCGTGCCGATTGTTGCCGTCATCGAGCAAGGATTGCCACCGCCGCCGCCGGTCACTGTAAAATAACCGTCTTTGAAACACACGCCTTGCCAAGCAGCCGTCAAATAATCCACCTTGACATAATATTGTCCAGCAGGAAGATTGTTGACCACTGCTGTCGGTGTCGTGCAGTTGCCCGAGCAAGAATACACCTGTGCCCAGGCACTGTTGTAAACTTGAATCATCACCACCGGCGCATTCAAATTGCCAATGGTAATCGAGCCTTGTCCCGGCGTAATGCTGATCGTATTACAATCGGTGGCCAATGCAGAATTGGCAAAACCCACGAGTGTGAAAAAGGCAAACAACAAAGCCCGAGCAGTTTGCCCGAAGCGTGTTGAGCCGTGAGTGTAAGTTTTAAACATGATTGGATAAAAATTTAGATAATTAAAAAATTTGGTTTGAATTATTTCTGTAACGCCAATCTCGAGATTGGCAAACCGCAAATGGGATTAGCCAACCGGAGGTTGGCGTTACGATTTGAAAATTATTGAAAAAATTAAATGAAGCGAGACCGTCGCTCAGGTTAGGAAAGACAAGAAAATCGAAATAAAAACCTTCCAGAAAAATTCAAAACTGGCCTGAAAATAAAAACGCGCTCGCCAGATGGAAGATTGAAGATTAGTAAAATGCGCGGTTTTAGAAAAGGAAGGATTAAAAATTGGAGTGGGCGGAAGTTCGTTCGTGATTGTTTTGTTTAATTATAAATATAGCCAAATAAACTTCATTTCGCCCCGGCTTGTCCCTGCAATTTTCAGAACTAAATTTGAATTTCGCAAAATGATGAAGGTTTATTTTTGGTTGAAATTGAAAATTCAGTGAAAAACAGACGCTTTCGCTCCACCTCGTCTGACGACTCCAAGTCGTCAGACGAGTAAAAAACAAGCAAATTTTGCCGTTGTTGGCGTTCTCGCCAACCACCAATTTTTCGAGAAAAAATCAATGAAAGCCAGACCAAGCGTTTCAGCATACATCAAATTGATTCCTACATTCGCCGCTGAATAAAAATCTGAACATTCGGTAAAAAATAAATATTACTTACTATGCCAAACGATTTTGACAGAATTTTTAAAGAAGACTGCCTGCCTTTTCTTATCCAAAAAATTACGGGATTGGATTATTCCCAAACAGTTGCGTTGAAAGACAAAATCCAAATCACGACCACTTCTGAACGGGAAGCAGATGATTTTCGCATTGTTTTGCTCGGCCATGATTTGTTAGACCACGGCCTCCAATTCGAGGTGCACGTGGCCGATGAAGATTTGCGGGCGCGAAACCAACTCCACCACGCTATGTTTATCCATAAATATGGTATGAACCTGAGGCAAATTGTGGTTTACGTCGGCGACAAAATCAAACCCGCTGAAATTACCAAAAATGAATTGCCAACCTGGGGCAGAAATTTTTTTGAGTTTGAAGTGTATGTGCTTCGGACGATGCCTGCTGCTGATTTTTTAAGTTCCAGCCACCCGGGGGAAGTCATTTTAGGGATTTTGGCAGATTTCGGCGGTCGGCAATCTGTTGAAATTATCCGCGAAATTTTGCAGAACCTCCTCAATCTCACCGGCCAAACCCTCGAATTTGAGAAATACAAACGCCAATTGGCCATTTTATCAAAACTGCGTAAATTGCAGGCTCAAACTAAAAAAGAAATTAAGGCCATGCCCACACAACTTTTTTCAATCGAAGATGACATTTACTTCCAAGAAGGCGAAGAAAGAGGGATGCTTAAAGGTGAACTTAAAGGTGAACTTAAAGGCAAACTCGAAGGAATGTCCGTAAAAACCTTGGATTTCATAACCAATCTGATAACTTTATCAGACCACGAAGATGCTTTCATCGCAAGGCTTGCTGGTGTCAAAGCAGAATCGGTCACGAAAATCCGAGAAATCATGCTGGAACACCCAATGGATTTTCGCAGCCGATTGGATGCGATGGATTTGCATTTGATTGAACAAACCGGTGAAAATCTATGATAAAGAAAGCGAGAAAAGGCCTTTTTTAAATTGCCTTTTTTCGCTTCATTTCTTCAATTCGTTTTCCACCGTTTTTATCGTTTCCGCCCGCCCCGCCAGCAACTTCGCCAACTGCTCGTCTTTTTCTCCAGCATCAAATTTTTCTGCCGCCGCCCCCGCCGTTTTTGCCGCTGCATAAAATGCCTTTGCCTGTCCGATTTCGTTCAAAATCAATGATTTGCGATTGGCAAGCGCAGCCGCAGTTTTCGCGCCGTTGTATTCTTTCAAAACGACGGTCAAATGCAAGTCGCCCTGCCAAAACGCCAAATTCGCTTTTTGCCCAAAAATCTGCGCCTGCAAACCGTTCGTTTTTTCCGTTTCCCGCACATTTTTCAAAAATTTCAAACCCTCGTCCAGCCGCTCGGCACATTTTCCAACCCGGTTTTCGAGATTTTTTGCAGCCACAACGGTCGCCGCGTCTGGTTTTTTCATAAAATTATCCAAGTCCGGCTGCACGATTTCCAACTGCAACGCACTCCGCCGCGACTCCAACGAAGCCATCAATTCCGGAAATTGAGATTTCAAAATCGCCCCGCCGAACAAATTGAGGTGCACCATCGGAATGTCGTCCAGCGATTTTTTCATTTGAAAATAAGCGGCCTCGGCCTTGTCCAATTTTTGCAGGTTGCTTTTCAATTTTTCGGCCGGCACATTTTGCACCTCGCCATAAAATTGGGCCAAAACGATGCCCCACATCCCGGCCACCGTTGCCGATTTTATTTTCATCCGACTGCGTTTTTCTTCCGCGCCGGGGCGGTTTCGGCGACCCGTTTTTTCTATTTTTGAAAAAATCCGCAGCATCTCGTTGCGCTGAAATTCCGGAAAAACAAAATCACTTTCCCGCTGAAAATCCACGTCAATCATCCGCATAAAAATTTTGAACCGCAGCGTCGCCCGCAAATAATCAATTTCACTCCGCATTTCATCGAGCGGCGGCAGGCCTTCCACCAAAATTTTCAGTCGCGGATTTTTTATCGGTTTGAAAAAATCGTAGCCCCGCCCGAGGTTTTCTTCCATCGAATAAAAACTGAGCCACATCGAAGCCGTGTCGAGCGGCTGCGACGGGTCTTCCTGCGCCACATCCAAAAGCAAATCCAATTTTTCGGCGTGTTCCAGCGCATTTTGAAAAAACCAAACACCCAACCGCGCTGCCGCAAAATCATTTTCCGGGTTGAATTTCAGCATCCGCACGGCCTCCGATTTCTTCCGTTCGAGGCTGTCCAAACGCAGCCAATTTTTCAAAGTATCCGGCCAAATGAAGGTTTTTTGGGCAGAATTTGCCTTTTCCAAAAGGTCGGCATCTTTCCACGAACGGAATTGCCGCTCCGAAATCGGGTTGAAAAGAAACTGCCACATCGGGTCGTCCGGCAGGTGTTCGAGCAAAAATGTCGCGCCCCGCTGTAAAAAATAGGTCTCGTCAAATTTTGGTGAAAACCTGCCCAAACTTGGGTCGCGAAAGCCAGAACCCCAGGTCGGGTCGCTCAAAAACCATTCTTTTTCCACCTCGACCGCCGCCCAAGCATGGCCGGTGTCGGGTATTTTTCCCTGTTTTTGGCGCACCAAACCGGTCAGTTCTTCGGCGCGCAAACCCGTCGCCCGGCACAATTCGACGTACAAATTGGCGTAGCCCTCGCACACGCCCGCCCGGTTTTTCAGGACGTTTTCGGCTTTTTGCATCACGGTGTTTTCGGGCGTGCCGAGCCAATTGTTGGAAATCACCGTGTCCGCGTAAACGATGTTGGAAGTCACCCAAACGTAAACTGCCCGCGATTTTTCGAGGTCATTCGCGGCGAGCGTGGCCAAATATTTTCCCAAAATCGAAATGGATTGGGTGGCCGAAACCGGCACGGCGCGCGCGGCGCGGTCGATTTTTGAAAAATCCTGGGTCGGTTGCGAAAAGGCGAGATGTTGGAAAAAGAGGAGAAAAATGGCGAGCGTCCGCATGGAAAAGGGAGTTTAAAGATGAAAAAGTGAGGCGCGGTATTCATCGTTCATCATTTATTGCTGTCCAAAGTCAGGGACTTTGGACAGCAATTTCTCTAAAAATCACATTCCTTCCCGTGTTTTTTGAGCCATTTTTCTTTGTCCAAATAATGCGGGTCGGCTTTGGCGACGTGTGCCCAGAAACGGTCGGAATGGTTCATCTCAATCAAGTGCGCGAGTTCGTGGACAATCACATAATCCTGCACCTCGGGCGGGGCAAAAAGCAGTTTTGTGGAAAGATTGACGTTGCTTTTCGACGAGCAACTGCCCCAATTCGAGTGGTTGTATTTCAAATTGACGCTACGGATCGGTTGATTGAAATGTTTTTTGTTCAAATCCAAAACCCGTCGCGTGATTTCAGCCTGAAAATCAGCGGCCACCACCCGCGAAAGCAATTGTTTGATGGCTTTTTCGGTTTGTTTTTCGGCACTTTTACTGCTGATTTTTAAAAAAACAGTGCCGTTTTCCAGTTTCGCGGCGTGGGTTTCGCGTTCTTCGGTGACCACATTTAACAGGTATTTTCGGTCGCCGACCGTGATTTCGTGGCCAGTTTCATATTTGTTTTCGCTGGCGAAAATCAATTTTCCCAAATCCGGTTTTTTCTCGACCACCTCGCCGACCCAAATTTCCAGTTTTGCAAGTTGTGTCGGCACGTCTTTTTGTGGGAAATTGGTCGGCATCCGCAGCGTCACGCCTTTTCGGGTCATGCCAAAACGCACGTCGCGCCGCTTTTCAAAATAGGCGAGGACGGGGACGGTTTTTTCTTTTACCTGAATTTCTGCGCGGTATTTTTTTGGAATAGCCATGATTTTTTTTGTTTTTGACACATAGAAAACATAGGTATTTTCACATAGAACACATAGTT
>JANNMS010000216.1:0-111665 GCA_031398055.1 Saprospirales bacterium
CTCAAATCCCGAAGGGATTTTATGTTTTCAGGCGCGAGTTTTTACATAAAATCCCTTCGGGATTTCTCGTGCATGTCCATTTCAATTTCTATAAACATAGATTCCCTTCGGGAATGGATTTTAATGCGTTTGACCTGTTAATAAAAAAAAGATATTGGGGAAATAAAGTATTGCAATACATTTGGCCGTGCCATCAAATCACCGGATTGGGCATTTTCGCAGCAATAAATATTTTAACTGTCATGCCACGTTTTGGAAAGCGTGGAATACCATTTTTTTACTTACAAATCATATAAAATGAATTCGAAAACCGCACACATCATTTATTGGGTTTTTACTGCGCTTTTAGGCGCATTGTTCTTGTTTAGTGCCTATGGCAAATTGATGCCCACGGAAGAGGGTTTGAAAATGTCGGAAAGTATGGGACTTAATGCTTCTTCGGTGATGACCTTGGGCGTCGTTGAATTGCTTTCCATCCTCTTGTTTATTTACCCACGAACGGGCGTTTTGGGCACTTTACTGCTCACTGCTTATTTGGGTGGTGCGATTGCTACCCATTTGGAACATGCAACGCCTGTAATGACGCCATGTATAATCCTTGCCGTACTTTGGATATTGGCGATTTTGCGCTTTCCTGAATTGCGCAGCCGGATTATGGGATAATTACAATTATTATTGAACACTGATAAAGAAATGCAATTGAAATCTATATTTATCTTGTTTTTAATTGTTTTCTTTTCTTGTGAAAACAATCAAATACAAATTCAACTTCCCATTGTAGGTACTTGGGAATTGATTGATGCAACCACAACAGAAAAAGACAGTACTTTTTCTACTTTTAATCCAAAACTTAAAATGGTTAAAATCATCAACCCGACGCATTTTGCCTTTTTAAGCCATGATTTGAGTATGGGAAAGGACACTTTTAATACAGTGTTTATTGCAGGTGGTGGGACTTATACTTTGGTGGATAGTATTTATACCGAGCATTTGGATTATTTTATTGATAGGGAATGGGAGAACAACCAATTTGAATTTGTGGTCACCATCAAAAATGATACGCTGGTTCAAAAAGGCATTGAAAAGGTGGAAAAACTTGGGATTGACCACGTGATTATTGAAAAATACAAGCGTGTAAAAGAATAATATTTGACAATGTTTGGCAAACACCGGGTGAATTTTATTCCATAAAAAAGCCATGTTCTATTGCAGAGCATGGCTTTTTTTTGGGGATCTTACCAATTCTATTTTTCAAAGTTCAAACATGGCAAAATACAAAATTCCCAAAAATCTAGGTTCCCAATCCACATTTTAAATCATATAATTTTCCACCCAACTCGTTTACAAAATGAATAAAATCACACAATTCTTGGCCATCGCCCTGTTTTCTATTTTCGCTGTCGCTTTCAAAACCACCGCGACTTCCGATTATTTTTTAAAAATCGAAGCCATCAAAGGCACTTCAAAAGATGCAGATTTTGGCGGCTGGATACCGGCAAAAAGAGTTTCCGTTTCGGAAAAATCCATCCGTTTGTTTCGAGAGCCGGACAAAAGTTCGAACAAAATCGCAGGTTTTTACATGGGGCCAGTTCAATCTACACCAGCAGTTTTTGTAGCACGAAGCAAAGGCAGCAGCGAGGTTCAATCTTTGAAAATTACTTTGACTAATTGGAAAATGTCCGATTTCATGGCGCAAGGTTTGGAAGAAGAAATTGAATTGAAATTTGAAAAATTGGAAGCCGTGGCCACCATCGCCGGCGTGGAAAAAGTGATTCCAAAAGAAGAGTTGAAAGCCTTTTTTGAAAAGAACTTTAAATAAAAACGATGAAATATGAACGATAAACGATGAACCGGGTAATTCAAAATGTTCATCGTTTATCGTTCATAGTTCATCGTTGTTGTTCTACTTTTGTCCAAAATTAAAAGTAGTTCAACATGAAGTTTTTTCAGTCCAACACCCTGATTTTCAGCATTTTACTGCTGCTTGCCTCACCACTTTTTTCCCAAAAGAAAGATAAAAAATGGGACGTTTCCCAACCTGATTCGACGGGCGGCGTGGCCTATCGCGAGGAAAATTTTACCGTCACCGAAGGCACTTGGATGAACCTCGATGTCTCGCCCGACGGCCAATTTATCGTGTTCGATTTGCTCGGCGATATTTGGAAAATTCCCATTGCCGGCGGTTCGGCAACTTGCCTGCGGAGCGGTTTGGCATGGGAAGTGCAGCCACGTTTTTCGCCCGACGGCCAACGGATTTTGTTCACCTCTGACGCAGGTGGTGGCGACAATATTTGGATGATGCAGGCCGACGGCTCGAAGCCAAAACAAATCACAAAAGAAAGTTTCCGGTTGCTCAACAATGGCGAATGGATTGACAATCAATACATTGTCGCGCGAAAACATTTTACCTCCGGGCGTTCGCTCGGCGCGGGCGAGATGTGGATGTACCATATTTCCGGCGGCGATGGCATCCAATTGACCAAAAGAAAAAACGACCAACAAGACGTGAACGAACCTGCGGTCAGCCCGGACGGTCGCTACGTTTATTTTTCAGAAGATTTGTACCCCGGCGGATTTTTTCAGTACAACAAAAACCCGATGGCGCAGATTTTTGGCATCCGTCGCTACGACCGCGAAACTGGGAAAATCGAGGAAGTGACCGGGGGCAGCGGCGGGGCTTGCCGTCCACAAATTTCGCAAGATGGCGAGTGGTTGGCATTCGTTCGGCGGGTCGAAACGAAAACAACTTTGTTTGTCAGAAACTTAAAAAGTGGCCTCGAATATCCCATTTTTGATGGTTTGGACAAAGACCAACAGGAAGCGTGGACGGTTTTTGGGGCATATCCCGGTTTTGATTGGGGTACAAAAATGCAAACCCGAGCAGGCGAAATGCAGCGGATTTTCATCTGGGCAGGTGGAAAAATCAACCAAGTTGCTTTTAATTTTACGAAAATCGCACCGGACGACCGAAATACGCAGGGCGACGAACCGACCGTTTCCGTTTCACAAATCCCTTTTTCTTGCGCGGTCAAAACCAAACTTGCCGAGACTTTGAAATTTGAAAACAAGGTTTTTTCAGAAAAATTTACGGCCCGCGCGATTCGAAGTGCCGTGACATCGCCCGATGGAAAATCTTTGGTTTTCAACGCCGCTGGGCAACTTTACCTGAAAAATTTGCCGGCCCGCCCGGATGACCCGGTCGGACGGGCAGGCGAGCCAAAATTGTTGTTGAAAAATGGCTGGCGAATGGCCGCCGGGAAAAAAACGGACGATTTGACGGCTTTGAAAATTGCCAGCGAACCTGCGTTTTCGCCCGACGGCTCGGAAATTATTTTCACAGTTTGGGATGATTTGGAGAAAGGCAAAATTTCAAAAATCAATTTGAAAACCAACGAAGTCAAAGATTTAACCACCGAAAAAGGTATTTACCGAAAGCCAAAATTTTCACCAGACGGCAAAATGATAATTTTTACGATGCAAGATGGCGATGACGAAATGGGCCCAGCGATGGTTGAAAAAACGGGTCATTTCACGATGAATTCAGATGGAACGGGCAAAAAATTTATCATCAACGAGGGCGAAAACCCCCGTTTTTCCGCCGACGGCAAACGGGTTTTGGTCAACACCGGCGGCTATCTTTTTGGCGGTTTGGACAAACAATTGGTCAGTTTTGATTTGAATGGTTTGGACAAAAAAGTGCTTTTCAAAAGTAAATTTATAAACCAGTGGTCGCCCTCGCCGGATGGTAAATGGTTGGCTTTCACCGAGTTGCACAAGGCTTACGTTTGTGAAATGCCTTCGAACGGTCAGCCGATTGACCTCGCGGCGGACATGAAATCCATCCCGGTTTCCCAAATTTCAAAAGACGCGGGCTACAATTTGCACTGGTCGGGCGACTCGAAAAAAGTGCATTTCACGCTCGGCGAGGAATATTTTTCGATTGATTTGACCGACCGTTTTGATTTTTTGCCGGGGGCACCCGACTCGCTGCCAAAACTTCCAGAATCGGGTTTGAAAATCGGCCTCGAACTCGAAAGTGATTTGCCGACGGGTAATTTGGTTTTGGAAAATGCCAGAATTATTACTTGCGAAAATAATTTAGTGGTTGAAAAAGGTGTGGTGGCGATTGAAAAAAACAAAATCGTTTTCGTCGGTTCGCAGTCCGAATATCAGGCCGCACGTTTCAAAATTTCCAATCCAAAAATCGTGGATTGCGCTGGAAAAACCATCATTCCGGGCATCGTGGACGTGCATTCGCATTCCGGGAATTTCCGTTTTGGGCTCAATCCGCAAAAACAGTGGGAATATTTTGCCAACCTCGCCTTCGGCGTCACGACGATGCACGACCCTTCGGTGAACTCCGAAATGGCTTTTTCAAATGCCGAAATGTTGCGTTCTGGGCGGATGACTGGGCCGCGGCTTTTCTCGACCGGGACGATTTTGTACGGCGCGGAAGGTGATTTTAAGGCACCAATAAATTCGTTGGACGATGCCCGGAGCACTTTGAAACGGACAAAAGCATGGGGCGCATTTTCGGTAAAAAGTTACAATCAGCCGCGCCGCGAGCAACGACAACAAATTATTGCCGCTGCGCGCGAGTTGAATATGTTGGTCGTGCCGGAAGGCGGCTCGTTTTTTTACCACAACTTGAACCAAGTTGCGGACGGTCACACGGGAATCGAACACAATATTCCCGTGGCAATTTTGTATGATGATGTTTTGCAATTTTGGGCAAAAACAAAGGCGCACAACACGCCCACTTTGATTGTAAATTATGGCGGCGTGAACGGTGAATATTATTGGTACCAGCATTCGGATGTTTGGAAAAACGAGCGGCTGCGGGCGTTCACGCCGCACCATATTTTGGACGAACGCGCCCGCCACCGCACGATGTTGCCGGATGAAGAATATGAAAATGGCTACATTTTGGTCTCAAAAACATTGAAAAAAATGCAAGACCGGGGGATAAATATCAATTTGGGCTCGCACGGCCAGTTGCAAGGTTTGGGTGCGCACTGGGAACTTTGGATGTTGCAGCAGGGTGGCATGACCAACCAACAAGCCCTAAATTGTGCGACCATCAACGGCGCAAAATACCTCGGCATGGAAAAAGAAATCGGTTCGCTGGCCGTCGGAAAACTGGCCGACCTCGTGATTTTGGATGCCAACCCGCTCGAAAATATCCAAAATTCTGAAAAAATCTCGATGGTGATGGTCAACGGGCGGCTGTTCGATTCAAAAACGATGAACGAAATCGGGAATTTTGACAAAAAACTGGGCAAGTTTTGGTTTCAAATGCCGGGCGCAAATGCGGCTGGGGCGACTTTTAATCATTCTTGCACGGAAGGAAAATGTGTTTGTGGCCATTAAAATTAATACTAAAAACTATAATGAAATGATACAGTTTTCTATCTCAAATAAACGGTTTTCTATCTTGCTTAAAAATTTTTCTATCTGCTTTATCTTGTTGTTTTCTATTTTTAATTTAAAATTAAACGCACAAAAAGAGATAGAAAAACAAATTCAAACACAATTGATTTTGGCTGAAAATGGAACAGTGATTGAACTGCCCGCCGGACGATTTGAATTTTTCGGCACCCTTTCTTTGGATGAAAAATCGGACATCACGATTCGTGGGGCAGGGCAGGGAAAAACGGTTTTGAGTTTTAAAAACCAAACCTCCGGAGCGGAAGGTTTGAAAGTCACAAACTCCCAAAACATTGTGCTTCAAGACTTTACGATTGAAAATGCCAAAGGCGATTTGATTAAAACCCAAAAAGTCAATGGCATAATTTACAAAAACATTACTGCCCAGTGGACTGGAAAGCCGAAAAAAACGAACGGTTCGTACGCACTTTATCCGGTGGAATGTCGAAATGTGGTAATTGAAAATTGCACAGCAATCGGTGCGTCGGATGCTGGAATTTATGTTGGACAATCCGATTCAGCGTGGGTAAAAGGTTGTACCGCAATCAATAACGTGGCAGGAATTGAGATAGAAAACACGACAAACGCCTGGGTTTTTGATAACCTCGCCACAAAAAATACAGGCGGGATTTTGGTTTTTGATTTGCCAAATTTACCAAAAATAAGAGGCGGCAATATTCATGTTTACAACAACAGAGTAATTGAAAATAACTATAAAAATTTCGCGCCAAAAGGCAACATCGTTGCCAAAGTTCCGCCCGGAACTGGGGTGATGATTATGGCCACCAATCGGGTGCAAGTCTCTGATAATCTGATACTTAAAAATAAAACGGCCTCAGTCGCGCTTGTCAGTTTTTATATCGCAGAAACACCTTTCAATTCTCCCGGTTATTATCCATATCCTTCTGCTATTGAAATTTACAATAATCAATTTTCAACAGGAAAACGGATGCCAACTTTGAAAAACAAATTGGGTGTTCTATTCTTCTTTAAATTTGGAAGAAAAGTACCGCATATTTTATATGACGGTATTAAAAACACTGATAACCTGCTTAATAATAATGCCTTATCTAAAAGTGAAGATAAGATCTGTATTTACAATAATCAGAACGGCACGTTCGCCAATTTTAAAGCAGATAAGAAATTTAAAGGCATCAGTAAAGATTTAACACCGTATGAATGTGTTTTAAAAATATGAAAATCACTATCTTTTTTCTTGTTTTTTCTATCGTTTTTCTATCGGCTATAAAACCGACTGAACTTGTTTATTCACTTAAATTAAAACTATCCGAGTTTAATTTTTTTAAAGGCGAATTAAGAAATTTAGATCCAAATAACAACATTTTTTCTTATCAAGTCAACGCCCCGTTATTTTCGGATTACGCTGAAAAAGCGCGGTTTATCTATTTGCCGGAAGGCGAAAAAATGAATTTGACTGGCCAACCTGATTCCTTGTTTTTTGAATTACCAGTCGGCACGATTTTGATTAAAAATTTTTACTACTCGTTTGACCAACGACATCCCGAAAATGGCCGTCGAATCCTCGAAACACGCCTGCTTTTGCACGAAAAATCGGGCTGGAAACCCCTCGAATATATTTGGAACGACGCCCAAACCGACGCCGATTTGGCCGTCGCCGGAGGCAATTTTCCGGTAAACTGGACGGATGAAAACGGCAAAAAACAATCCATCGAATACCTCGCTCCCAACTTGAATCAGTGCAAAAGTTGCCATTCATTTGATGGAAAATTTGTACCGATCGGCATCAATTTGCGGCAGTTGAACCAAAGCCAATCCGCTGAAAATCAATTGGTTAACTGGCAAAAAAATGATTTGCTAACTGTCCCGGAAAACTTTGGTTTTTCAAAAACCATACATTTCCCAGACCCATTTTCACCAGAAAATTCCGACCTCGAAACCCGCGCACGAGCCTATCTCGACTCAAATTGCGGCCACTGCCACAACCCGCACGGCCCGGCCTCGACGAGTGGAATGTTCCTAAATTTTGATGAAAAAACGCCCGCAAAATTGGGCATCGAAAAACTTCCAGTTGCGGCGGGGCGGGGGAGCGGTGGCCGGAAATTTGGCATCGTTCCTGGCAAACCGAACGAAAGTATTTTGATTTTTCGGATGGAAAATGACGACCCAGGGATTCGGATGCCGGAGGTTGGGCGGCAAATTTTGCATCGGGAAGGCGTGGAATTGGTGGCCGAGTGGATTCGAAAAATGAAAACTTAAACTGCTTTTTCCAAAAAAGAAATCACTTTTTCAGTCGCCCCACGATTTTCCAACAACCAATTTTTGGCCGATTGCCCAGCCTTTTTTCTAAAATCTGGCTCAGCTAGTTGTTCCATAATTTCCTGAAAATCAGACTCGTTTTTCACCAAAAACGCCCCGCTACTGGCCAAAAGTTGTTTTGCTTCCTCAAATTTTTGAAAATTCGGACCGAAAATTATGGGCAAACCGAAAGCCGCCGGTTCCAAAATGTTGTGGATTCCGCGCCCGAAACCACCGCCAATCCACGCCACATCAGCATATTGATACAGTGAATTGAGCAGGCCGATGTTGTCAATGACTAAGATTTGGGCTTGATTTTTTTCCTGAAAATTGAATTTTGAGTAAAAAATCATGCCCGGCAAATTTTCAAAACGGCTCAAATTTTGGATGTCGTGCGGGGCGATGATAAGTTTGTTTTTGCCCAAATTTTTTTGAAAAATGGGCAAATAGATAGCCTCGTCCTCCGGCCACGAACTGCCGACGATGAAAACCGGGTGGTCGTTATTTTTCAAAAAATGAAGCACTTTTTCGTTCGACGGAGCAGTTTCGACGATGGCCAAAACACGGTCAATCCGAGTATCGCCAGCCACCGTAACATTTTGAAAACCAATGGTTTGGAGCAAATTTTGGGATTTCAAATCTTGCACAAAAATGTGCGAAAAACACGCCAACATCTGCCGCCAAAAATTTCCATAAAATTTGAAGAACGGCTGGTTTTTTCGAAAAACGGCGGACACCAAAATGGTCGGCACGCCCCGTTTTTTCAACGCGGCGAGGTAGTTTCTCCAAAAATCATATTTTACAAAAATCGCGGTGTCGGGTTGAACAAGGTCGAGAAAATCACGGACATTTCGCCGCGAATCGAGCGGCAAGTAGGCGACAAAATCGGCGTGCGCGTAATTTTTTCGGATTTCAAAACCGGACGGCGAGAAAAAAGTCAGAACGATTTGCCAACCGGGAAATCTCTCGCGGAAAGTTTCGATGACCGGGCGGCCTTGCTCAAATTCGCCGAGCGACGAAACGTGAACCCACAAAACTTTGCCTTTTTTTGAAAAATTTTGGGCAAAACGAGTGCGCCAATTTTTTCGGCCAGCCACCCAAAGTTGGATTTTTGGCGAAAAATGGACGGCCAATTTTGTGCAGCCACCAGCTAAAAAAATGAGGAAATCGTAAAACATTGTGCGGCAAAGTTTGCGATTTTGCCGTTGTTGGCGTCCTCGCCAACAACTTTTTTCCTATCAACAACTAAAAAATTATTGGCGAGGACGCCAACAATGGCAGTAAGATGAATTTTTTCCAAAAACTTAATTTGACCGCGCACCGCTGGACGCACTGGGAATATTGGCCGTCGAATTTGGCGATTTTTCCGGTCGTCCTTTATTATTTGTGGTTGGCGATGCGCGCGCGTCGCTTGTTTTTTTTTAGCAATATCAATCCAAAAATTCCGCTCGGCGGAGTGGCTGGCGAGTCGAAAATGGATATTTTGAAAATGTTGCCAGCCGAGATTTTGCCCAAATCCTTGTTTTTTGAAAAAGGAAAATCGACCGAAAAACTGACTGAAAAACTGGCGTCGTCGGGCATTTTTTTTCCAATCGTTGCCAAACCGGACATCGGCGAGCGCGGATTTTTAGTGAAAATTTGCCAAAACGAAAACGAACTCCGTGAGCATATCGAAAAATATCCGGCCGATTTCATTTTGCAAGAATTTTTGGAGATGCCAGAGGAGTTCACGGTACTTTTCCATCATTTTCCCAACGGGAATTTTGGCGTGACTTCGATTTGCCAAAAAGAAATGTTGGCGGTTGTCGGCGATGGAAAATCGACGGTTCGAGAACTGATGATGCGGGTGCCGCGGGCTGCTTTTCAGTTGAAAAGATTTGAAAATGACTTCCAAAAATTGCTCGAAAAGGTGCCCGCTGCTGGGGAAAAATTGGTGCTCGAACGCATCGGAAACCACATTCGCGGAACCGCTTTTTTGAACGCTAATCATTTGATAGACAAAGAGTTGACGAAAAATTTTAGGCAAATATGTTTAAAAATGGAAGGCATTCGGTACGGCAGATTTGATTTGAAAAGCGAGTCGGCGGCGGCTTTGAAAATGGGGCAAATCAAAGTGATGGAATTGAACGGCGTGCTCGGCGAACCTGCACATATTTACGACCCAAATTTTGGTGCGGCGCGTGCCTACCGCGATTATTTTCGGCATTGGCGAATCATTTTTGAACTCCATCGGGCTCAAAAAAAAGCAGGTGTCGAAAGTGCTTCGGTCGGCGAGGCCGTGCGGATTTTGCGCGGATATTTTCGGTATAAAAAAGACATTTTAGGCAGCTGATTTTGATGGAAAAATTACCTTTGTCGCCTCAAATTTTTTCACAACCTAAACTTCGATGATTGCTTTTTGGGCTTTAAATGATTGAAAATCAGAGTCTTGCGCGGTCATCCAATTTTTTAAAATGATAATTGAAGCAAACAAAGTAGTGGGCGTCCACTACACTTTGACCGAGGGAAATCCCGCTGGTCAGACCGTCGAATCCACAAAAGGACAGGCACCGCTGGTGTTTATTTTTGGCGTCGGCATGATGATTCCCGATTTTGAGGCCAACCTCGCGGGGATGAAAATCGGCGACGAGTTTTCGTTTGGCATCGAGGCCAAAAATGGCTACGGCGAATATGACGAAAAGGCGATAGTCGAGGTGCCAAAAACGGCTTTTATGCACGAGGGAAAAATCCCGGACGGCTTGCTCGAAGTCGGAAATATGTTGCCTTTGCAGGACGAAAACGGCAATCGGTTGGACGGAATGGTCGCGTGGGTCGGCCTTGACATGGTCAAAATTGACTTCAACCATCCGATGGCGGGCGTGGATTTGTGGTTTTCGGGCACTGTGGATACGCTGCGCGATGCGAGTGCGGATGAATTGGCGCACGGTCATGTGCATGGCGAGGGCGGGCATCATCACCATTGATTTTTTGTAAACACTTACCACACTTTTTACCACAAAGGCACATTAGAAAACATAAGATTTTAAAGCAAAATCTTATGTTTTCTAATGTGCCTTTGTGGTAAAAAGTGTGGTAAGTGTTTACAATTTTTTGTGATCTGAGATTGGTTTGCAAGTGTCGGGGTGATTTTGAATCGCTCCGACACTTTGTTTTTTGGAGAGAAACAATTGGTTTTCAAAAAGTTGCTACATTTTTTCAAATGACAAATTTAAATCCGCAACTGCGAATTGCCCCGACGCCATCCGGTTTTTTGCACCTCGGAAATGGCGTTAATTTTTTGTTGAATTGGCAAGAGGCGCGAAAATCGCCGGGCGGAAAATTGTTGCTGCGGATCGATGATTTGGATGCCGAACGAAAACGCCCGGAATTTGTCGAGGACATTTTTGAAACGTTGGATTGGCTTGGAATTGATTGGGACGAAGGGCCAAAATCGGCGGAAGATTTTGAAAAAAACTGGTCGCAGCAACATCGTTTGTCCTTGTATTTCAATGCTTTGCAAATTTTGCGGGAGCAGGATTTGCTTTTTGGCTGCCGAAAATCGCGGGCAGATTTGGCTCCATTTTTTGGAAAATACCCGCCTGAATTTCGCCACCAAAATCTTTCGTTGGACGAGCCGGACGTGGCTTGGCGGATCAAAACGCCGACAGATTTTCCCTTGCCCGATTTTGTGGTTCGCCGACGCGACGGGGTTCCGGCCTACCAAATTGCTTCGGTTTGCGATGATGTTTTTTTTAAAATAACAAAAATTATTCGTGGTGAAGATTTGCTGCAATCGTCTCTGGCCCAACGGTTTATTGCTGAAAAACTGGGTTGGGATGATTTTTTGAAAATTGAAATTTTGCACCATCCGCTGGTCAAAAACGAGGTGGGCGAGAAGTTGTCGAAATCGGCGGGGGCGGGTTCGTTGCGGGCGATGCGGATGGCGGGGGAGTCGCCGCAGGTTGTTTTTGATTTGTTGGAAAAATTTATTTGAAAATATCGGCCAGAGCAATTTCAATGCCGAGTGCTTTGTCGTGAACAACGTCTTTTTTAAAGTAAACATCGTAGTCGTCGGGGCTGTAAAAAACGTAAATCGTGTCAAGGTCAGGCACGACAATCCAGTGAGATTTTACACCGGCCAAAAAATATTCGCCGCGTTTTTGCATCAATTCAGTTACATTTTGCTGCGGCGAGAGAATTTCAATGACACCGAGCGGTGGTTGTTTCATCCGAATTTCGTCCGCACCACGGACATAATCCATCGGTGGATAAATTGCTAAATCCGGCACCCGGTCTTTTATTGGAAGATTGAGTTTAATTTCTGGCAAAAAGGAATATTTGCCTTCATATTTTTTTCTCAAATTGAAGTGCAAATTCCCCTGAATGATAGCATGATTTTTACTGGGCATTGGTTTTCCTCTTTCTGTTTCGTAATCGGATGAGATGGCAGCCGCTGCAAATTCTTCTTGAAAATATGCCATGATTTTTAATTTTTTTTACAAAAGTAGAACAAAATTGGATGATTGAGCCGAAAAAATCGGGTTTTTCAAAATTTTCAAACCTTCGACCAAGCCACGCCATCTGGGAAAATGGTTTCCAAAAGATGCACCGTCCGTTCTGCTTCGAGGTAGGAACGCATGATTTTTCCATTCGTTTTTGTGATTGTAAATCCCCGCCGCAAGATTTTTTGCGGGTCGCTGGCTTGGCAAATCAACTCCGCTGCCGCCAAATTTCGGGCTGCGGTTTCCAATTTTTGAGTGATAAACTGGGGCAAGTTTTTTTCCAAAAAAGACAGTTCAAAATCTGCTCGGTTGATTTTTTCGCGAACCATCCAGCGCAGGTTGTTTTCAAAATTTGCCAATTCTAAATCTTTGATTTTCAATTTGGTAGATGCCAAATGTTGGATTTCCGAACCGATTTCGAGCAAAGAATTTTCAAACAAAAAATTGTGCTGCACCAAAAAATCGGCGACGGCGGTGGGTGTTTTCAAAGACAAATTCGCCGTCAAATCGAGCACTGTTTCGTCGGTTTCGTGGCCAATTCCGGTAAAAACGGGGAGTGGAAAATTGGCGACCGCACGGCAAATTTCCAATTGGTCAAAAACGGCCAAATCCAAACGCGCACCGCCGCCGCGAACGAAAACAACGCAATCAAAATCGGTTGCCCGGTTTTTGATTTTTTCGAGGGCTGTGGGGATTTCAGTTTCCGCGTGCGTTCCTTGCATCGCGGTCGTAAACAATTGTAAATCAAAACGATAGCCGTTAAAATTCTGGTTGAGGTGCTGCAAAAAATCCTGCAAACCGGCGGCAGTTTCGGAGGAAATGATGGCAATTTTTTGCAAAACTTGGGGCAATCGGAGCGCGGCGTTTTTTTGGAGCAGCCCGGTTTTTTGTAAAATCTCGATGGTTTTTCGCCGCTGCATTTCGGCTTGGCCGAACGTGAAATTTGGGTCAACATCTTTTATCAAAAGTCGCAATCCGAAACGTTCGTTGAATTCCATTTCGACCTGCATTTTGACTTGCAAACCGGCCTGCAAAATTTCGTCGAGCGTTTTTCCGAGGTTGGCGCGGATTTGAAAATAGGTTTTTGACCACAAAATGGCTTGGCCGGTGGCGATGATTTCACCATTTTCGCCTTCTGATTTTTGCAATAAATTGAGGTAAAAGTGGCCGCGCGATTCGTTGATTTGCTCGATTTCGGCGGTGACCCAAATCGGCTGTTGAAAATTCAGGGCGATGACCCGGCGGATAAATTCGTTCAAATCGAACAGCGAAAGCGTTGTCATTTTTCAAATCATTTTGACAAAAAAGTGGGTATCAACGGCCATTTTTGGAAAACTGGCGGGTAAATTTTCCATTTCGATGGGCGAAAAACCATTTTTCAGATAAAATTTGATGGCAGCGTCCAAGCGTTCGATGGTGCCGAGGTAGATGGATTTGAAACCTTTTTTGACTGCCCAATTTTCGAGTTCGGCCAATAATTTTCGGGCAGTGCCGGTTTCCGTGCCGCGAAATTTGTGGTGGACAAACATTTTTCGCAGGCAACCGACGCCGTCGCCGCAATCAATCAAACCGATGGTGCCGACGACTTTTCCATTTGAAATGGCGACCCAAAAATTGCCTTTGTCTTTTTGGAAAAAACTTTGGACGTCGAGTAAATCGGGCTGCCCGACCAAAGTCACTGGGACGTTAAATTCGTTTTGTTGGATGTCCAAAACCAAATCTGCGACCTCTTGGTTATGTTTTTTTGTAAATGTAATGACCTTCATTTTTTGTAGTGACTGGTGATTTGTTATTGGAGATTGGGTGGCCAACCTGTTTTCACTTTCCACTCAAAAGTAAACAATTTTAAGATATGCACGACATCACGACAACCGACGACGTCCGCGTTTTGGTGGACAATTTTTATGAAAAAGTCATCGCCGACGAGGTGATTGGGTACATTTTTAACGACATCGTAAAAGTAAACTGGGCACAGCATTTGCCCAAAATGTATGCTTTTTGGGATTTTTTACTGCTCGATTTGCCTGTTTTTGAGGGCAATCCAATTGAAAAACATTGGGCGGTGCACCGTCTCGAACCGCTCCAACCGAAACATTTCGACCGTTGGCTTTTGCTTTTTCAAACAACGGTGGACGAATTTTTTGCTGGGGAAAATGCGGAAAAAGCAAAGTTGCGGGCATATATGATTGCCGAAACTTGGAAACCGAAATTTGGTTGATTGGTTATTGGGGAATTGGTTATTGGGGAATTGGGATAAAAAATGCCGGAACTGCAAGTCGCAATTCCGGCATTTTTTTCAAATTCCCCAATAACCAATTTCCCAATAACCAATCAACCAAGCCGAGCGATGACGGTCTTGTTACCTTTTACTTTTTGATTGAGCGTCACTTCGATTTTTGCGTCGAGCGGCAGGTACAAATCCACCCTCGAGCCAAATTTGATAAAACCCATGTCCTTGCCCTGCTCAACTTCTTGGCCTTCGCCGACATACCATTTGATTCGTTTTGCGAGTGCGCCTGCGATTTGGCGCATCAAAATTTCATCTTCGCCATTGTCAATCACGACGGTAGTTCGCTCGTTTTCGGTGCTACTTTTTGGGTGCCACGCGACGAGGTATTTGCCGGGATGGTATTTGAAATAATTGACCACGCCAGAAATTGGATTGCGGTTGACGTGGACATTGACGGGCGACATGAAAATGGAAACTTGCAAACGGCGGTCGTTGAAATATTCAGTTTCGGTCACTTCTTCGATGACGCAAACTTTGCCGTCGGCGGGGGCGTAAATTACATTGTTGTCGGGGATGATGACTTCGCGGATGGGGTTGCGAAAAAACTGTAAAATCAGGAGAAAAAAAGCAACACTGCCTGCAAAAACCGGCCAAAACCATTGATTCGCCCAAAAATCAACGGCAAAACAAATGGCAGTGAGGGCGAGGATGGTTACGATTAGGATTTTTCGTCCTTCTTTGTGGATGCGCAACTTCATGTATTTCAAATGATAATTTAGTTTAGAATTTTAACGGCTCAAAAGTATGAAACCGTTTTGGTTAATGGGGAAATGGATTTTGGAAAATTGGAATTGGAGTGACCAATCACCAATTCCCCAAAAACTAATAACCATTCCCCAAATTACCGGCCAATGACTCGAATTTCCAGCCTTGACCTGACAAAATGTCCAGTATTTTCGGCAAAACGTAGCGCAAATTTTTCTCGGCCTTCAAACTGTCGTGAAAAACGATGATGCTGCCGGGCTGGATATTTTTCAAAACATTGTCGAGACATTTTTCGGGGGCGAGTTTTTGGTCAAAATCGCCGGACAAAACGTCCCACATCACGATGCGGTATTTTTTTTTCAAAAAACGGGACTGTGAAAAACGCATCCGGCCGTATGGCGGGCGAAAAAGCGGGGTGGGGGCGAGTGCTTGGCATTTTTCGATGTTTTCAAAATAGGTTTTGTTGTCGGTTTTCCAGCCGGAAAGGTGGTTAAATGTGTGGTTTCCGATGGAATGTCCTGCAGATTTTACTTTTTCAAAAACTTGTGGGTGTTTTCGAACGTTGTCGCCGACGACAAAAAAGGTGGCTTTGGCTGCGTGTTTTTCCAAAATTTCCAAAACCCAGGGCGTGATTTCGGGAATCGGGCCGTCGTCAAAAGTGAGGTGCAGGATTTTTTCACCGGGCTGTTTTTGTGGGACGCGCCAGAGCAGGTCGGGGAAAAATTTTTGAAGCCAGGTTGGGGTTTTTATTAGGTAAAACACTTTTTCAAAAAGTTGTTTTCAAAGAAAAAGCACCAACTTTGGTTGGTGCTTTTTCTTTGAAATTTTGCAGGTAAATTATTGAAAATCAATTTTTTACAATCTCAACGGCTCGAATCCCATTTCCTTTTTCTCCTGCAAGAATTACGAAATATTGCCCGGCAGGCAGGTCGGCGATGTTGTATTTTTGGTCAGGCGTGGCCTTGAAATTTTTGACTTCTCGTCCGTCGCGGCTGAGCACTTTTAAAGTGGCGACCTCGTCGGCATTTTCCAAAAAGAAAAAATCAGAAACTGGATTTGGGTAAACTTTTGCTTCGAGTGCGAAAGCTTCGTTTTCGTCCAAAATGACGGCGCAATCGTTGAAAAAGTACAGCAAATCCAATTTGTTGGCCGGGCTGCCGACGACTTCGAGTTTGATTTTGATGGTGGCACAGCAAAGTTTGGTGGTGTCCAGATTTTTCAAATGCAAATCCAGCGTGCCGGTCGAATTGCCCTGCAAAGTGTACTGTTTTGAACTTGCCGTTGGCAAATAACAAGCATTTGGGTCGCAGATGTAGGATTGGCAGTGCGGCGCAATTTCAATGATTTCGCGCGTCCATTTGATGGTTTTTGGGGTTGCGGAAGGGTTGGTGATGATGTTGTGGGCTTGTTTGTCAAAAGAATCGAGCGGCATGACGAGGTGCAAAGTGTCGTGGCTGGCAGTGATATTTTGACCAAAAACGGCTGCGAGAAACCCGCAAAAAATGAAAGTGGTGATGAGTTTTTTCATGCTGGAAAAAGTAAATTTTTGTGGATGGATTTGAAAACGGAAACAAAGGTAGTTTTTCGAGGGGGAAATGGATGTGTCCTGAATTAGCGTTTGGTCAAATTTTTAACAAATGAAAAAAAAGAGAAAATAAGGTGTTCTACATTTGTCGTCGGAACACAACCAATTTGTTCAACTAAATAACTTTACTTTTTTAAAAATGAAAAAACTTTTTACGTTTTTTATCGCTGCGCTTTGCTCTTTTGCAACTTTCGCGCAACTGCCTGCCGGTTCGATTGCCCCAAATTTTACGGGAAAAGACATCAACGGCGTTACCCACACTCTTTATGACATCCTCGACCAAGGCAAAGCCGTGATTATGGATGTTTCGGCTACCTGGTGTGTTCCCTGCTGGAATTATCATAATTCGAACGCACTTGAAGAATTATATTCTACACATGGCCCAAGTGGGGATGATAAAGTGATGGTGCTGTTTATCGAAGGAGAAGATTCCAACAACGGTGCTTGCATTTATGGTCCATCTGGTTGCGTTGGGCCAAACGGAGGAACCACAGGTGATTGGACAGCGGGAACAGAATATCCAATAATTGACGATTGGACGATTGGCAGTGCATTTGAAATTGCTTATTTTCCTACAATTTATTTGATTTGTCGGGATCGAATTGTAACAGAACCCGGCCAATTGAAGGCAGATGCACTGTGGGCGAAAGTTGAAGGTTGCAATCCAATTGTTGGAACAAACAATGCTAAGGTTATTGGATTCAAACATGGAGCAGCCGAAACCTCAATTTGTGGTGCAACTCCCGCCGCGCCTTCAATTAAAATTTCAAATATTGGTTCTGACAACCTAAAATCAGCGTCCATCCTATTGAAGTGGAATGGAAATACGCTTCAAACAATTAATTGGACTGGCGATTTGAAATCATTTCAATTTGATGACATTTTGTTTGACCAGTTTGAAATTAATGAACCCGGTAAAATGGAAGTAGAAATTTCAAATGTTAATGGAAAGGCAGATGATGATGCGGCCAACAACAAAGTAACGTCGGTTGACTTTACAAAAGCACCTGAATTCCCGACGCAAAGAATTTTTGTGAAAATCAAAACAGACGGTTTTGCAGAGGAATTTTATTGGGAGTTCCGCGATTCTGATGGAAATGTGCTGGATCACGGTGGAAATGAAACTGTCAATCCAAGCAATGGGCCTTATGACAAGGACGATCCATCGCAATATGGCGATAACTTGACCATCCGCGATACCTTGACGATGCCGGTAAATGGTTGTTATTCCATGTTTGTGGTGGATGCTTACGGCGATGGAATGAGCAATTTCACTGCTGCCACTGCCGATGACGGTTATGTCAAAATGTACAAACTTGGAAATACCATCACGCCAATTATCAATATTGCAGGTAATGGTTATGAAACAAGTTTGAACAGCCCATTTGGTGGAAACACTTTCACGGGTGTTGACGACTTGATTCCTGCCGGCGATTTTGATGTTTTTCCAAATCCAACGCACGGAGTTTTGAATGTTGATTTTGTGCTCAACCGCGCTGCCGATGTTCAAATCACGGTGACAAACGCACTTGGCCAAAACGTAAAATCTGAACTCGGAAAAACTTTCGGTGCAGGTTTCCAACAGCAAGTTTTGCAAGTAAATGATTTGCCAAGTGGCATTTATTTATTGAATTTGAGGACGGAAGAAGGTGTGATTTCTAAGAAATTCACAAAGAATTGAATCAGAATTTTCTGAATTTTTGAATTTTCAAAATTAGTGAATCCTGTAAATTTGAAAATTTTGTAAATTCTGATTCGGACAAAAAAAGCGGCAGTCTCAATCGAGATTGCCGCTTTTTTTGTTGAATATCTGAATCAGAATTTGCAGAATTTAAGAATTTTCAGAATTCGCCAATTCTGAAAATTCTGATTCAGACGATTTTTACGGAATCACAGATTTTACTTTCTCTGCTTTTTCCCCGGCCATCCGCCATTTTGCTTTTTTCACCTTTTTGCCTTTCACTTTTTCCGCAGCATCTACTGCTTTTGAAGCACTTGCCACGCCCCCAGTGGTGCACAAATCTGAAAATTCGACCAAATCCTGCGTCCCCGGTTTGTAAACTTTCCCGGTTTGGGCAACGACAGAACCCATCATGATTTTTTTGACCTGCGTTGCCGAAAGGTCTGGAAAATAAGAACGCAGCATCGCTGCCACGCCAGCCGCCGCCGGAGATGCCATCGAAGTGCCTTGAAATGAAGCGTATTTATTGTCGGGCGTCGTGGAATAAATGGCCACGCCGGGCGAGAACAAATCCACGTTTTTCTTGCCGTAATTGCTGAAAGATGCGGGGCGTTTTTCACCTGGTTTCCAACTCAATGCACCGATTTCCATCCAGTTTGCAGCAGTTTTTGATTTGAAAAGGCCACCTTTTTTGGCAAATTTATCGTTCGGAAAATTTGGGTCAGCGTCATTGTCTTCCGAATCATTTCCAGCCGCGTGCACCAACAAAACATCGTGGGCGAGGGCATACCGAACTGCATCATCCACGTATTCTTTGTTGGGCGAATAGCCTTTTCCGAAAGACATATTAATAATGCATGCCCCGTTGTCCACCGCGTACCGAATGCCGTTGGCCACATCTTTATCGCGTTCGTCGCCATCTGGGACTGCGCGGACGGCCATGATTTTCACATTTTCGGCCACACCGTCCATGCCAACACCGTTTCCACGACGTGCGGCGATGATGCCAGCGACGTGCGTGCCGTGCGAAGCATCGGGGCCAGTCACATCATTATTTCCATAAATTCGGTTTGAAAAGTCATTGTAATTGTCTTTTACAATTTTGCGCGAATCAAAATCTGGATTCATGCCATATTGCAATTGACCGTCAAAATACTCGGTCGCCTCTTTTTTCTGTTCTTCGAGGTTTTCCGGTGTGATTTCTTGGCTGAAACATTTTTCAATCACCGGGATGGCCTCTGCCAAACTGTTGTTTTCCAGTTTTTTCAAAGCAGGCAAATCTTCAGGCGTGATTTTACTTTTTCCCAAAGCCTTTGCCGCCTGCGCAAATGCGTCTTCGGCTTTTTTGAAAAATTTATTGACCATCGCCACTTGGGCTTCCAATTCGCCGCGTTTTTCTTCAAAATTGGTTTTCACTTCGAGCCAATATTTGTATTCTTTGTCGTTGCCAGTTTTATTTCCAGCAGCATAAATTTTACTCAAACGGCCATATTCGCGTGCCAATTCGAGTGTTTCGTGCTCCACATTTTGGCCGTCCGGACCGCCGATAAAATTCCAACCGTGCACGTCATCGACATATCCGTTGCCGTCATTGTCTTTTCCGTCGTTCGGAATTTCGCCCGGGTTCGTCCACATCACATCTTTCAAATCTTCGTGTTTCCAATCCACGCCAGAATCCAAAACGGCCACGATGATGGTTTTGCCTTTTTTTCCTTTTGCCCGGAGTTGGGCGTAGGCTTCTTCGGTCGACATGCCGAGCACGCCGTCTTTTGTGAGGTCTTTGTTGAACCAGTTGTCAGGAGCCTTCGTTTGGCCGTTTGCCAAAGCCGAAAAAATCAGCAATCCGAGGGCTACAAAACAGATTTTGATACGCATTTTTCTAAGAAATTTTAATTGTGTGAAATTTTTAAAGTTCTCGCGCCCCGTTTTTAGCGGTTTTTTAGATGAAAAAACGGAACCTTTTTAAACGGTTACAAAAGTAATTTTTTGAAATCGGGGAGTAAAACGCATTCGACAAATGGAAGTTGCCAGTAATTGAACGATTCAAAATGGGCAGTTCTTTTTCAACCATTTTGCTTTTGTCGAAGCAGATGTTTTTTAAGTTTGCCTTCGAAAATTTTAAAATTAAAAATAAATACCAAACAGACATGGCAAGCAAAACATCTTTGAAAGAGAAAAATCCAAACAAGTCGGATGGCAACAAATTTGATAAAATTTTGAAAGAAAACTTGGAAGCGATGGTGCCGGTTTTGTTTCGGAAAGTCTTGAAAATCAAAATAGACCGAACCGAAAACCTACCTCAAATCCGAAATCAAATCACCAAGGAAAGTGAGCCAGATTTTTTAAAAATGGCATTTTCGGGCGAGTATCCGAAAGGCTTTTTGTTGCAAATTGATTTTGAATCGAAAGATGAACGGGCAACCGATGCCCGGATGTTGGAATATCTTGGTGTTGCATTTCGGAAATATCGGTTGCCGGTTGACTTGCATTTGGTCTATTTGCCGAAAGGCAAGCCCAGATATTTCACTGGGAAAATCAAGTTTTTTGGCTTGAATTATGAATATCCCATTCATGTTTTGAGCGAGATTGATTACCGGGAATTTTTGTCGTCAGATGTGCCGGAGGACGTTTTGATGGCGATTTTCGCTGACCCAGGTGGCTTGTCGGCAACCGAAATTTTGCGGCTGATTGTTGAAAAATTGGCCAGATTGAAGGGTAAATCAACTGAACTAAATAAATTTATCAACCAATTGAAAGTTTTCTCGATAATCCGTAATTTGCAGCTCGAAACTCAAAAACAGGTTGACAATATGATTGATAAATTAGAATTTGCAAAGGCTGTCAGAGCAGACAATTGGTTTCAAATGGGTGCCCAAGAAGGCTTGGAACAAGGCTTGGAACAAGGTTTGGAATTAGGAGAAATCAAAAAAGCCATTTTCAACATCCGAAAAATGACCGAGTTGAAATTTGATACAAATGTTATCGCAGACATTTCAGGGGTCTCGGAAGATTGGGCAAATATGATCCAAAATCAATTGAAATTTGAACCGGAAATCATCAAACTTTTAAAAACAGGTAAATTTTCGGAAGAAGAAATTTCCGACAAACTCAAAATCCATCCACTTTTGGTAAAGGTTGTTTTCGAGGATTTGTAGAAATAAAAAATCAAAACGCCCTGCTCGAATTCATCTCGTGCAGGGCGTTTTGATTTCATTGTTCCTCATCATTTTTTGGGCACCAAAATCTTCAAACATTTTCCCCGATTTTCAAAAAACAACTCTCCGTCCATTTTCACTCCTTCGCCATCGAGGTGGACAAAATTTTCGCCCTCGCAAGTGATTTTCACTTTCCCTGCCCGAAAATGCGCCACAAAACTTTCGTCATAAATATTGCCCATCAAAGTGGACGGCACCGCTGCAAAATATTGCCAGCGCGGCGCGTCTTTCAAAATCACGATTTCAAAAAGGCCATCATCCATCAAAGCATCTGGCGCGATTTGAAAATTATAACCGTACATCGGTCCGTTGGCTACCGTCACTGCAAAACACTTTTCCGAAATCACCTGTCCATCCATTTCGATTCGGCAATTTTTGGGTTCAAATTGCAGCCCAGCCTCCACAGATTTCAAAAAATAAGCCGAAAACCCCCGTTTTTCCTGCCCCTGCATCAAGTTTGAAACCAACCCATCGAAGCCCAAACCCGCCATGTTGAAAAAATACCGACCGTTCAAAATGCCACAATCTACCCATTTTTCCTCTGCCGAATTCAGTTTTCTCACCGCCCCGGCGATATCGCGGCCATAACCGAGGTGCATCGCCAATCCATTTCCCGACCCCGCCGGAACGATTCCGAGCGCGGCTTGTGTCCCTACCAAACCCGCCGCAACTTCATTGATTGACCCATCGCCACCGACCGCCACCACAATTTCAAAACCCGCCGCGACCGCCTCACGGGCAAGTTCAGTGGCATGGCCGGGACGTTCCGTGAAAAAAGTTTTGTACTCAAAAAGTCGATGGTTCAGGTGCAAATCCAAGTTTTTGGACAAAGAATTTTGCAAACGCGTCCCTGCTTTCGGATTCACGATAAATGCCATGCGACGAGGTTTCAGAATCTCGTCGAGCAATGGATTTTTAGAATATGGGTGTGATTCTTTCATTTTTATGGAGTGCGGAATTTTTATCCGCATTAAAAAGTGTCGGAATAAATTCCGACCTCCTCAATTATTCATTTGCCAACTGTCGAGCCAAAACATACTCCCGCCATTTTGCCAAAACATTTTCCATGTCCTTCGGAAGTTCAGATTCAAACCGTTTGTGCTCGCCTGTTCGCGGGTGCGTGAAGCCCAAAACTTTCGCGTGCAAGGCCTGTCTCGGCAACGCAGCCAGTTGATTTTCAACGAATTGCCGATATTTTGAATAAACTGTGCCTTTCAAAATCTGGTTGCCGCCGTACCTCGGATCCCCAAAAAGAGTGTGCCCGATGGATTTCATGTGCACCCGGATTTGATGCGTTCGACCCGTTTCCAACTGGCATTCGACCAGCGAAACATAATACATCCGCTCCAAAACCCGGTAATGCGTCACCGCGTGCTTGCCTTCTTCGGCTTCCGGGAAAGTCATAAAAAGTTTGCGGTCGTTCGGATTCCGACCGATGTTGGCAACGATGGTTCCGCTCTCCATTTTCGGGTCGCCCCAAACGATGGCCTGGTATTTTCGCTCGATGGTGTGGTAAAAAAACTGGTTGGCGAGGTGCGTCATCGTGAACAGATTTTTGGCAATCACCATCAAACCCGTCGTGTCTTTGTCGATTCGGTGCACGATTCCCGCCCGATCGGCCTCGTTTCCTTCTTTTATCGGCAATTCTTGGTTGCGTTCTTTCAAATGCCACGCCACCGCGTTGACCACCGTCCCGTTCGGAATCCCGACGCCGGGATGCACTGCCATTTTGTAAGGTTTGTTGATAATCATTAAATCGTCGTCTTCATAAACGATGTCGAGCGGAATATTTTGAGGTAAAATCGGGCCTTGGCTGTCGAACGAACGGGGCAAAACAACGCTCACCCGATTCCCGGGCTTCACTTGATAATTCGGTTTCACCGCTTTTTCGTCCACTTTTACCGCTCCGGCACGAATCGCATTTTGCACTTTATTTCTGGAACGATTGGCGAGGCGGTCGAATAAAAATTTATCCAAACGGATCATGCTTTGCCGAGGGTCGGCCACAAATTCCGCTCGTTCAAAAAACTCGTCCGTCGGCTCGTTTTCGGTGCTAACTTCCTCATCTTCAATGATTTCGCCTGCAACTTCCGGCACATTTTCGAGGTCATTTTCAAAAATTTCACTGCCCGAAAAATCAGGTTTTTCAGGTTCATCTTCCACCATCCTTTCGAGGCTCATGTCTTGATTTTTAAGTTTTAAATTTCGAGAAATCCACCAGAATTTCCCGACAAATTGATTGAAAGTCCAGCAAAGGTATCTTGAAAGGCCTGTTTTTCTTACGTTTGCAGTCCAACTATTTAATTTTTATGAAAATGTACGACGTTCGTTTTTCCCTTTTTACTACCATTTTTTTGCTCGTTTTTTCGGGGCAAATTTTTTCCCAAACCAAAATTTTGAGCCAGCAAGACATCCACCGCTGGAAAAAAATTGAACAAGAAAAATTGAGTTCCGACGGGCGTTTCGTGGCCTACGTTTTGGAATCTGCCACGTCCGCCGACCCGATTTTGTGCGTCTGGGACAGTGCCACCGAATCCACCCAAAAATTCCCGCGCGGCACCGAACCGCGTTTTTCAAACGATGCTAACTACTTGATTTTCAGGATAAAACAACCATTGGACACCCTAAAAACCTTGCGCCGGAAAAAGGTAAAAGACGATGATTTGCCAAAAGATTCGCTCGGAATTTTCAATTTGCAGACCCGGAAATTGGAAAAAATCGGCGGTGTGAAAAATTTTTCCACCCCCGAAAAATGGGACGGATACCTCGCTTTTCAACTCGAAACTGCCCCGCCCGACACGTCCGCCGCCGCAAAATCTGCCGCCAAAAAAATGAAAAAGGAAAACAAGGAAAATGGTTGGCGGCTCGTCGTCCGGCACCTCGAATCAGGTCGAAAAGACACCGTGCCGTTTGTCAAAGAATATGTTTTTGCCGAAAAAAATCCACGACTTTTTTTGGCCACGACCGGACGGGATTCGACGGTGCTGCCGGGCGTTTATTTTTTCGATTTTGAAAAAAGGCAACTTGCACCCGTGTTTTTGGGAAAAGGAAAATACCAAAAACTCGCGCTCGACAAAACCGGAAATCAGGCCGCTTTTTTGGCCGACCTCGATACTTCGAAAGCACGGATTCGCCCGTGGCAATTGGGTTTTTGGTCTGACAAAATGGCGGCTGCTGAACTGATTTCGGTTCGCCGCGACGCTGAATTTTTATTGAAAAATGAAAATGCAACGGTCAGTGAAAATGCAACGCCGAGGTTTTCAGACGACGGCTCGAAGTTGTTTTTTGGTATCGCACCTCCACCAGTTTTGAACGACACATTGCTTTTGCCAGAAGAAATTGTCAACGTCGAAGTTTGGTCTTCACAGGATGATTATTTGTACACGATGCAAAAAAAGCGGCTCGACGAGGAGAAAAAACGCAGTTTTCCAGCCGTTTTTCGGACGGCAGAAAACCGTTTTGTGGCCGTTGGATCGGAGGATTTTCAGGTGCGTTTTACCGCCAGCCGCGATGCAGATTTGGCCTTGGTTTTTTCTGAAAAAAACTATTCGCAGCAGTTGATTTGGGATGGCGTGGCGCATCTCGATTTATTTGCCCTTGATTTGAAAACGGGAGATAAACAATTGATTGTTAAAAACTTGCGCGGCCAACCGCAAATTTCGCCGAGCGGAAAATATGCTTTTTGGTACAGCCAGCCGGACTCGGCTTGGTTTGTTTGGAA
The DNA here is from genome assembly GCA_031398055.1 of Saprospirales bacterium. Taxonomy (GTDB): domain Bacteria; phylum Bacteroidota; class Bacteroidia; order Chitinophagales; family Saprospiraceae; genus M3007. The sequence goes on from JANNMS010000216.1 coordinate 25,383, forward strand.
TGCTCAAAACGCCCAAATTTTACGGCTCACCGACAACCAAAACGAGAAGTTTTTTGACGAAGAAAACGACGTCCCGGACTTGCCCGATGCCTGCGGTTTTGCAGGTTGGTTGGCGAATGACGAGGCCATTTTGATTTACGATAAATATGATATTTGGCAGTTTGGTTTGACCGGAAAACCTGCCGCCCGGCTGACGCGTGGCCGCGAAACCAAAACGATTTTCAGGTATTTAAAACTCGACCCGGAAGAAAAATTTATCATGCCAGACTCTGAAATTTTGCTCCACCGTTTCAACGAAACCGACAAAACGGAAGGCTACGATTGGTTGGATTTGGCTTCCGGAAAACAGACAAAATGGCAGTCGGGCAAATTTTCATTTTCTCGAAAACCAATGAAAGCCAGAAATTCTTGGGACATTTTGTTCACCCGCGAAAATTTTGAAACCTTCCCAGACCTTCAATTTTCTGGAAAAGGAAAGGTAAAACAGGTCAGCCGGGCAAACCCACAACAATCGGAATACGAGTGGGGCAGCATCGAATTGGTCGAATGGTTTTCGCTCGACGGGAAAAAATTGCAGGGCATGTTGGTGAAGCCGCCACATTTTGACCCCTCGAAAAAGTACCCGCTGCTCGTCAATTTTTACGAAAAATCATCGAACACTTTGATGGCTCACCGTGCGCCGGAAGCCCATCGTTCGCAAATAAATTACTCGATTTTCTCCTCGCGGGGCTACCTCGTTTTCAATCCAGACATTCCGTACCGCGAGGGTTATCCGGGTGAAAGTGCCACGAATTCTGTTTTGTCGGGCGTGTCGTTTTTGTTGTCCAAAGGTTTTGTGGATGAAAAACGGGTCGGAATTCAGGGACATTCGTGGGGCGGGTATCAGGCGGCGTATTTGATTACGAAAACCAACATTTTTGCCTGCGCCGAGGCTGGCGCGCCGGTCGTGAATATGTTTTCGGCCTACGGCGGAATTCGTTGGGAGTCCGGCCGCAGCCGAATTTTTCAATATGAACACCAGCAAAGTCGTATCGGGGGCAGTATTTGGGAGTATCCGTTGCGGTATTTTGAAAATTCGCCGCTTTTTTCGCTCGATAAAATTCAAACGCCGACCCTGATTTTGGCAAATGACAACGACGGCGCGGTGCCGTGGTACCAGGGCATCGAATTTTTCACTGGTTTGACGCGATTGGGAAAACCAGCGTGGCTTTTAAATTACAATGAAGAGCCGCACTGGCCGGTGAAATTGCAAAACCGGCTCGATTTTCAGATTCGGATGGAGCAGTTTTTTGACCATTATTTGATGGGAAAACCGATGCCGCGATGGATGAAACGGGGTGTCCCGGCGATGGAAAAAGGGATTTTGCAGGGGCTCGAATTGGACGATGAATGATAAATAATGGTTTGAATTTTTTTAAAATTTGCCGATTTAAAAATATTTGTTTGAAAATATTTTGAAACAAAAAAGTTTAAAAATAAATTTGCTGCTGAAAATCAGTGGTTTATAAAATTGGTTTTTAAATTATCAACTTTATGTTTTCAAAATCAGGCAAGCAAATATGAAAAAACAGGCTGGACACAGACTTTATAATGTTCCGGAGGCTGAACTTTATGTTCGCTGCATGGAGTGTATTCGAAATGCCCACCGCGATCTCGAAGATTTTAAAAAATATGGCTACGGCGAGGAAAAACTGCGAGCATTCAAATCGATGTGCGACCAATTTCAAAGTCTGCCCGACGACGATGAAATGGTGGGTGAACAAATGATTGGCACGGAGAAAAAGAATCAGGCGGCTGAAAATTTGCGCGTCGCCATTCGTTCTTTGATGACCCGTGTCAATTCAAAATACCACAACAAAAGTGGTCGCTACCGAAAATTTGGAACCCACAAAATGAAAGATTTTCCCGACCCACAACTCCTTTTTTGTGGTCGGCGCGTGGCGCGCGTGGCGAGACAACAGATTGATTTTCTGGCAGATACGGGTGTAAATGAATCGCTGATTCAACGAATTTTGGATGCCTGCACGGCTTTCGAAACGGCTTTGAATATCCAACAGGACAAACTACACGACCGCGATATTTCGGTGGAACGGCGAATGGAGCAGGGCAATAAAATTTACACTGAACTCGTCGCGCTTTGCGATATCGGCAAAGATATTTGGGCTGACCGCGATGCCGTGAAATACAACCAGTATTGTCTTTACGAAAGCAACGCCGAGCAAAAACGCGCCCACAAAGCAAAATTAGCGGGTGAAAAAATTACCGAAAAAATAACCAAAACCAATCCGCAACCGCAAAATGCAAGGCCGCAGCGATGGTAAATTGGGTGATTGGGGAATTGGTTATTGGGTAATTTGTCTGTTAGTTTTGAGATTTTGGGAAATTTTGGGCAAGTTGAAAATTTCACTACTTTTGAATTCAAAATCAAAATTTGAATAAATGGAACTCAAAATTCAATGCCCAAAATGCGAATGGATTCCGCACGCCAATTCAAAATGGGCGTGTTCTTGCGGACATTCTTGGAATACTTTCGATACCGGTGGCCGCTGTCCAAAATGCAAAAAACAATGGAATGACACGCAATGTCATGGCAGGTGGGAAGGTGGTTGCGGCGGTTGGTCGCCGCATTTGGATTGGTACGTTGGTTTGGATGATGCTTTGCTGGAAGCGATGCGGGAAGTTTGGTCGGAGAGATTGGTGGAAGCCTGAAGTTTTTAACTACTATGTTTTTTAAACCACAAAGACACATAAGAACACATAAGGTGTTGAAAAACAACTTCTTATGTGTTCTTATGTGTCTTTGTGGTTTAAAAAGCAAACTTGGTTTTTGCTTACTTTTTCTTTCTTGTTTCTTGTTTTTTCACCGGCGCAGGTTCGCGTTTTGCGGGCGAAACTATTTTTTCTGTCTTTATTTCTTCCTCAATTTCAGAAAGATTTGCCGCCGGTGCAATGCCATGTTTTTTAAACCAAACCCACATTCCGTAAAAAAATATCAACAAAACCAGCAGCGAAGCCGCCATCGAAACCTTCTCGCCGAGGTAATAAGATTTTGGTTCAAAACGCATTTCAAATTTCTGATTTTGACCCGCCGGAAGTACCATTCCACGAAGCAAGTAATTGACTTTCAAATATTTATGTTCGAGCGGCTGACCGTTTAGAAAAAATTTCCAACCTTTTTCAGCCGGGTAATAAATCTCCGGGAACACGGCCAATTGGTCGGTTGCTGCCGAATATTCGTACTCCATTTTGTCGGGATGGTATTTCACGATTTTGATGGAAGCCGTGCTGTCCGGTTGCATTTTGAAATTTTCGAGCGGGAACGAAAATGATTTTTGGACGAGCGCGGTGTCGCGGGTGTTCAAATTTCTGAGAGAAGCCAATTCCTCCTCCGGTGTGTCCACGATTTTTATGCCTTTTACAAACCACGCCGCACCGCAGGCCTGTGGATTTTGCACCAGTTGTGGCCGATTTTCTTTATCCCGTGCGATGAGATATTTGGCATTGAACATGCCCAAAACGTTGAGCATCGAGCCAAAATCGTACCCCCCTTTTGCATAAACAGAATCAATCACTTCTTGATACCGTTGGATTTTCACAGCACTGTACCCACTCAAACTTTTATGAAAAAAAGAAGTCAAGCCATTTCCAGTCAAACTTTTTGAAACATCCAAAACACGGTAGTGCAAATCTTGGTCTTGCAAAATTTCTTTATCAACTTGGGTTGCAATCGGGTCGGCGGTCGCTGTTTTTTTGTCTTGAAATTCGTCGCCCGAAAAACCACGTTTTGCCACGCCCCAGTGGTCGGCAAGAGCCAAAACTGCCACCAACAAAACCGATACGCCTGATTTCAATTTGCCTTTTATATAAAAAAACAAAACCGCCGCCGCCGCCAAAATGAAAGCGAGCGAGCGAAAAGCATCCGAACGAGCCATTGCGGCGCGGTCGTCAGAAAGAATATCGGGTAGATTTGGCATTTTAATTTGTGCTGCAAGATTTGCGTCGCCCGGTGTCGTGCCTCCACCAAAAATCATTGCCAAAAAGCAAAACGTCGCCGCGATGACAGCCGAAATTCCCAAGGCTCGCAATTTTTTGTCTTTTGAAATATCTTCATCAAAAATTTTCTGCAAACCAAGCGCAGCCAGCCCCGCAAAACACAACTGCCCGATGCCCAAAGCCATCGAAACCGCCCGGAATTTGTTGAACATCGGAAAATAACTGTACAAAAAGTCGTTGAAAATAAAATTCCCACCCCACGAAATGATCACCGCAAAAATTCCCGACCAAAAAAGCCACCAATGTTCCGGGCCGCGCACCAAAAAAGTGCCGAGAAAAAACAGGAAACAAATGATTGCGCCAAAATAAATGGCCGTGCCAACGCCACTTTCACCGCCACCGTGGTACATCGCACTGGCAATTTGATGGCCCAACTGCTTTTGCTCCACGGCATTTCGACCGCGCGACATCATTTCATAAAATTTTCCAGTTTGGATACTTTCGTTTGCACCGCCGCCCGCAGCATGCGGAACAATCAAAGTCAAACTTTCTCTGATTCCATAACTATATCCTTGCGCGTAACTTTTTTCCAAACCATCACCTTTTGACTCTTTTTGTTTGAGTTCAGAGCGACCCCGAATCGTTTCAGAACCAAATTCATAGGTCGGCCAAAGCCGCGACAGGTTGCTGGCAAATCCCAAAAACAAGGCAATTGCCACCGTTCCGAGCCGCAGACCCCAATTTGCCATCGCCTGATGCCGAACCGCCCAAAACAGTTCGACCAAAAAATAAATCCCTATTATTAATATGGTGTAATACGTGATTTGAAAATGGTTGGCCATCACTTGCATCGCCGTGAAAAACGCCAAAACCCCGCCGCCGACCAAAAATCGTCCGGAAAAAACCAAAACCACCCCCGCCAAAACGCCCGGCGCGAGTGCCAGTGCCGACATTTTTGTGGAGTGTCCGGCGTGCAAAATATCCATGTTGTACGACGTGATTCCGTATGCCAAAGCGCCAAAAAGTGCCACCCGCCAGTCCAATCGCAGCACTACCAAAAACAAATACATACAAAACATCGCTCCAAAAACATAAGCCCACAGGCTCTCAAATTTTTGGCCGAGGTAAATTATTTTAGAAAAAATTTCTGTAAAATTGCCTTTTGGTTTTGCATAAATTTGGTAAGTTGGCATTCCGCCAAATGTCGAATTTGTCCACTGCGGCACTTGTCCATCAATTTCTTTGAAATGCATCAGTTCGGCCTGCATCCCGCGCGCCTGCTGATTATCATATTGCGGCAAGGCTTTTCCGCCGAAACTATTTTCAAAAAAATAGAGGCACGAAACCGCCAGCAAAATCGCCAGCGAAATGAGGTGAGGTAGGAATTTTTTAAAATCCATGATAAAATGGTAATGGTTTGACGTTGAATGTTGAAAATTTTGGGCGGCGGCGAAGGTAAATCACAAACCAGACCGAGTGAAATTTGTCAACTTCGGAAAACCATAATTGTTTGGAAACGGTGAATTAGAGGTAACCATAAACCAGAATCGTCTACCGAATTTATCTTTACAGACACTATTCATTGTGATACGGTTCGTTTTTCAAAATCGTCATCGCCCGATAAAGTTGTTCCATCAAAAACAGCCGCACCATTTGGTGAGAAAAAGTGAGTTTGGAAAGTGAGATTTTTTCCGCCGCTCGGGCATAAATTTCAGGAGAAAAACCAAACGCACCGCCGACCAAAAAAACCATCCGCCGACCGGGCGAAGCCAGTTTTTTTTCTAGCCAAACTGCCAACCCGACCGACGAAAACTCCTGCCCGCGCTCGTCCAACAAAACCAAAATGTCGTCGGGTTGGAGTTTTGACAAAATCATTTTGGCTTCTTCTTTTTTCAAAATTTCGCCGTCCTGAGTTTTCAATTTCACGTCGGGCAGCAGCAAAACAGAACTTGGCAAATATCTGGCAAGTCGTTTTTCAAAAATCCCGATGCCAGTTTCGAGGTATTTTTCGGCGGTTTTGCCGATGAACCAGATTTCTATTTTCACAAAAAATTTTTTGCAAAAGTATCGGCAATCGCAAATCGTAAATCTAAAATCGTAAATCTATTTTACCTTTGCACATGGAAATAAAGAAATCTACACCGCAGTCCAACCCAAAATTCTTGGGTTTCTCCCTCACTTTCGACGACGTTTTGCTCGTCCCCGCATTTTCAGAAGTCCTTCCCCGCGAGGTGGACATCTCTTCCCAACTCACTCGTGGCATCCGTTTGAACGTCCCGGTCGTCTCCGCAGCGATGGATACGGTGACCGAAAAGGCTTTGGCAATTGCCATCGCCCGGCAAGGTGGACTCGGATTTATCCACAAAAACATGTCAATTGCCGACCAAGCCGACCAAGTTCGCTCGGTCAAACGCTCGGAATCGGGGATGATCATCGACCCGGTGACCTTGCCGCCGGAGGCAAAAGTGGGCGAGGCGCAGGCCTTGATGCGAAATTATTCCATCGGCGGCATCCCGATTACCAGTTTGGATGGCAAATTGGTGGGCATTTTGACCAACCGCGACCTGCGTTTTGAAGGCAATCCTAACAATTTGGTATCCGATTTAATGACTAAAAATAATTTGGTCACTGCGCCAATCGGTACAACTTTGGCGCAAGGTCGGGATATTTTGCAAAAACATAAAATTGAAAAATTGCCTGTTGTCGATGAAAACTACCGACTCGTTGGTTTGATAACTTACAAAGACATATTAAAAGGTGTCAGTTTCCCGAACGCCTGCAAGGACAGTTTTGGCCGATTGGTCGTCGGCGCGGCCGTCGGCGTGACACACGACACGAACGACCGAGTTTCGGCTTTAGTCAAAGCAGGGGTGGACGTGATTTGTGTGGACACAGCGCACGGACATTCGCAAGGCGTGTTGACTGCGGTGAAAAATTTGAAAAAAAGATTTCCCGATGTTCAAATTATTGCTGGAAACGTGGCGACCGGCGAAGGCGCAAAAGCATTGGTCAAAGCAGGTGTGGACGGCGTGAAAGTGGGCGTCGGCCCTGGCAGTATTTGCACGACTCGGATTGTTGCAGGTGTCGGCGTGGCGCAACTTTCAGCAATTTACAATGCTTCGCAAGCCATAAAAGGTTCGGGCGTTCCGATAATCGGCGACGGCGGGATTCGGTACACCGGCGATATTGTCAAAGCATTGACGGCAGGCGCAAGCTCGGTGATGGCAGGTTCATTATTTGCCGGCGTCGAAGAATCACCGGGAGAAACCATCATTTTTGACGGTCGAAAATTCAAATCTTACCGAGGCATGGGCAGCATTTCGGCGATGGACAAAGGTTCAAAAGACCGATATTTTCAAGATGTAGAAGACGATGTGAAAAAATTAGTCCCCGAAGGCATCGAAGGACGTGTGCCTTTTAAAGGCAGTTTGGCCGAGGTGATGGTGCAATATGTGGGTGGATTGCGCGCAGGAATGGGTTACTGCGGGGCACCGACGGTGGAATTTTTGCAGGAAAATGGGCAATTTGTTCAAATCACAAATGCTGGCATGGTTGAAAGTCATCCACACAACATTGTCATTACCCGGGAGGCACCGAATTATTCACGGCTTTAAAAGGTTTGGGACTTTGGAAGTTGAGGGGGTTTGGAGGACATGAAGTCTTCCAAACCCCCAAATTTTCTTAATCCAACTGGTTCACTTTGCCCTCCTCACCATAAACCTCGCTTGAAAGTTTATTGTAAGCCGCCGCCGCTTCTTCGGCAGTGTCGAACATACCGATGTGCACTGATTTTCCATGAACAGAAATAACAGAGCGATAACGATTGTGTTCTTTATAAACTCCGGTGAACCCAGTCTTGCTGCTCGTCTTGCGCTGCCGACTTGCAGTGGCTCTCGAACGATAGAGAATATTTTCTAAACGACAATCCAATTTATTGCCGTTTTTTGCCCCGACCAATCGCTTTTCTTTCGATTTCGAGTCGGCGAGAAATTTCTCGGCAATCAGTTTGTGGAGGTAAATGGTTTCGGTTTTGAATCCACCCTCTGCTTTTTTCCAAGTTTTCTGGAAAACTGCGCAGCCGCTCGAATGCTTGCGGAGATTGTTGACGAAATCCATTTTGGAAAGATAGGCGTCCGTGGACAGCCATTCGTAGACATGGTCATCTAAAAGTACCATGTCCTCAGCGTTTTTTAATTTGACTTTGTAAATCACTTTGGAAAATTGTTTAAATTTAGTTTTTGGAAATAAATTGGTGAAAAATTTGGTCGTGGGAATTGAAGGGCAATAGTTCGTAAAGTAGCTTGTTAGGATAGGCGAAATTGAGGAATTCCTGTGAGACCTCAAAAATTATCGCAAACAATTTGTAAACATCATAAAAAAAATAATCGTAAACGCATAAAAAAATCAATTTTGAAATCGTGGTGCAAACATTTTCAGAGACCAACTTTTTAGTTTTGATGCCCGAAGATGCAGTCAAAACACCTTTAACAAAAATCATACGGCATCTTGAAAATCACTTCGGAAATTCGGTGCAAGATGCTTTCAACCCGCAAAATAATATCCCATCGTGCATTAAAAATTTTTCCGAAACTTCTTGGCTGCGTTCGGCAAAATGCGTTGGAATTAATGTTAGAACTATTCGCAATTTTTGGAACATCGTTCCTTATGCTTTGACTTTGCCAAAAGCCCAAAATGCCATCCATATTTTGCCGATTTGGGAGCCGGGCGTCGTCGCCAGCCTTTATGGCATGGCGAGTTGGAATGTTAACCCGGAATTTTTCAGTGACGATTTGTTCTTCCATTTCCCACATCTCAACACAGTAGAGAAACAACTGAAAATAGTCGTCAATGTTTTGCATATGATGGGAAAAGTGATTGGCATGGATGTCGTGCCGCACACCGACCGGTATTCCGAAATGGCACTCGCAAATCCACAACATTTTGAATGGTTGCTGCGCGATGGCCTAAAAATCAAGGACAATTCCGCCCATTTGCACGAAAAAGTGCAACAAATGATTCTTGAATTTTTGCGGTACCGAGGTTCGGCATCCCCCGGTTCGGCATTTCCAACGAGCCGCGAGGTTTTTTTTGGCGACGATTTTCCAGAAGAAACACGCCTCGAAATCATGTTTGGGAAAAAAAATGACTACACCGGGCGGCTCAAACATCGCAAGGAATTGGTCAATCTTTTTTACCATTCTGGCCTCGAAACCGTGCCCGCGACGATGGGGCCGCCGTATCGTGGCCTCGAAGTGGATCCTTCGGTGGAGGCAAAAACGGTCGACGAAGACGGCAGGGTTTGGCATGATTACCGGATCACGAAGCCGCAAAGTTTTTCGCGCGTTTTTGGCCCGCTCGCCCGGTACAAACTTTACGAATCAAAAAACAACAACCAGGATTGGGAACTCGATTTTTCCGCTCCGCGAAAAAGTACGTTTGAATATGTCTGCCGGAATTACCAAAAAATCCAATCTGAATTTCAGTTCGATTTTATGAGAGGCGACATGTCGCACGTCCAAATGCGCCCGGACGGTGTGCCGAAAAATGCGAAATCCGACCCATTTTACGATTTGCTGGCAGCCGTGAAACAGAAAATTTCTGCCGACCAACCTGCCTTCGGATACTTCGCCGAAAGTTTTTTGGCTCCCCCCGGCGAAATGGCTTTTGGAGATGAAACCGAGCACCTCGAAGCTTCGCTTGCCGACTCGACGTTGGGCGATTTGCAGTCCGAACCCGTTGGTACTCAATTTTTTATGCAAAATTTTTGGCAATACCGCGAGTGGCTGGAGCACCGTGATTTTGCGCCCAATTTTGCGATGATGACCGCTGACAAAGATGACCCTCGATTCGATTCCTTTTATTTGGATGGCAACGAACTCCGATATTTTGTGGGTCTTTTTTTGGCAGATATGCCTTCGTACATGGCATTGGGTTTTGAGTGCCGCGACCCGCACCCGACGCCCGCGCCGAACGAGCATTACACGAAATTGTTCGTTTTTCAAGTTTCGGAAGGACCGAAAAAAACCATCGGACAATATATTTGGGGAAAAAACCGGCAATTGTATTGGCAAATTGTGCGGATGAAAAAACTAGCTGGCGAGATTTTTTCAGAAATTGAAAACCAAAAAACGGCTTGGCTGATGCCGCCCGAACCAACCGGCCTCAAAAAAGTCTTGGCGTGGACACAAACTGACGACCCGAAATTTGTCTTTTTGGCAAATTTCGACACCAAAAATGACTGGCATCAAATTGATTTGCCGCTGCCAAAAACTTGGGAAAATGAAGAGGTGGAAATATTTTTCTCGACCGCCCGCGAAACTTCGGGCGCAGTTCCGGTTGAAAAAACAGGTCATTTTTTGAGAATCGAAAATGTGTGGGCTGGCGAGTGCTTGATTGTCCGTAAAATTTTGCCAAAAACGGAAGCGTAAAAAAGTTGCGTGATAAAAAAAAATTTTTCAATGCTTGTTGCAAAACTTACAAATTGACCATAAGTTTGTCCCATTGAAAGTTTGTTTTGACATTCAACGACGAAACGAATTTTCTACAATCTCGAAATAGGGTTTTGTTTTGAATAGGTTTTTTAGGTGTGCCGCCTGTCGTCGAAATGACGCAGGCGGTTTTTCTTTTTGTGCATCTTTGACCCACGATTTCAATCAACCAATAATAAATCTTCTTTCTCCAAAATGCAACGACTGATTCCCCTTTCCGAAGAACGCACGGTGGACAATCAAATCCAATTTTTGCAATTTGCCGTCGTGGACACGCAAGAAGTCACCCGGTATTTGGATACGAAAGCCAGTTTTGTACTGATAATTTTGGGTGCGATTTGGACGACGAGCCTTCCTTTTTTACCTGATTTCAAAACGCCCGGCTTGGCGGCTTGGATGCTTCGAATCAATTTTATCCTTTTTGTCATCAGCCTTTTATACGGTTCGTACCTCGCGATTCGGTGCGTTGCCTTGATGCCGAATGCTTACAAACACATTGTTTTAGATGACCTTTTGCCAGAAGACAAGAAATTAATTGACCAAAACCTGTTTTTTATCCCGAACAATCGCTCCGGGATGTTGGGCAGCCACCTGAACGATTTCATTTTTAGCATCCGGAAATTAGATGAAGACGCCATCGTAAAAGTGATGGCTTTTGAATTTCACAAATTGAGTTACCTGCGAAACGTAAAATCTGAGCGGCTGCGCCGATGTTTTGGCTGGATGTATTTTTTGCTGCTGCATTTTCTGGTGTTTTTGGGTACGCATTATTATTTGACGCAGGGAAATTCTTTGAAAAACATACTGTAATCATGGCGGTCGAAATTTATTTCGACGGTTTGAAGCACATTTTTGATCTTTTCCACGAGGTATCCATCCTGTTAAAAATTACGATTTAAATAAAAGCCGTAATTCTACCGCCTGTTAACTTTTTGCAAACCAAAAATTAAGCAAGCCGACGAACCTGACTTGAAAGTTAATTTTGCAGCACAGTTTTCATCAAACTGTTGAAAATCAAGGAATTCAAAAAAAAATTAAAAAATTTAAACAATGGAAAATAACAAAAAAATCCAGATTGGTTTGCTTGCCGTGGCTGCGGCTTTGTTGGTGGCTACTTTGTTTGGCGGTGGTTTGCAAAACTTTTTTGGCAAAACCGAGGGCAGCAAAATTCGCGAGGCGGCAAATTCATCTGCCGTCACTGCCGAGCAGCCGACGATGAACAGCACCCCATTGAACGGCAATATTCCCGGAACAAACGTGAACGAAACGCCCGTTCCAACCGGCCCAACCACAACTATTAAATACGAAGAAGAAGTGTATGATTTTGGAACTTGCAACGAAGGAGACAAGGTTGCGCACATTTTCAAATTCAAAAACACGGGTACAGAGCCACTTTTGATTACAAATGCAAAAGGTTCGTGCGGATGTACCGTTCCGACTTGGCCAAAAGAGCCGGTTGCGCCGGGCGGTATGGGTGAATTGAAAGTTGAGTTCAATTCCGCCGGCAAACCCGGAAATCAAAGCAAACGAGTCACGGTAACTGCGAACACTGTCCCAACAGAAACGTTTGTAGAAATTAAAGGTGTTGTAAAAGGAAAAGAACAGCCAGCAGCAAAAGGACATTAATTTTTGAAGCAGAAAATGGACTGCAGAAAAAAGCGGCATGGCAGAAAAGCGATGCCGCTTTTTTTATCGTAAGTTTAAAAATTGGGCTGACTACATATTTTGACAGTTTTGTTTTGGCACAACTTTTCGTTTTAAAATTGTCTCAAAAAAAATGAAAAAGGAATATTTTGAACTTTTTATCTCAAATGCATGTACTTTTCGGCGGGCGTTCAGATAAGAGAATTTTTAGCACTTGTCAAGTGATTATTACAAATTTCAGACAAGACGCGGCAACTTTTTTCTGCCTGAATGCGTAATCCAAATGAAAAAAAACTTTATTCAAAATCACCCCATTAAATTGAAATTTTCGCCATGCGCCAGCTAAAAATCACCAATAAAATCACCAATCGGGAAAGCCTCGCGCTCGAAAAATACCTGAATGATATCGGGAAAATTTCGATGATCACTCCCGAAATGGAAACCCAACTCGCCAAACGCATCCGAGAAGGTGACGAAGAGGCTTTGCATATTTTGACCCAATCGAACCTTCGTTTTGTGGTTTCGGTGGCAAAACAATATCAAAATCAGGGTCTGTCACTTTCAGATTTGATCAACGAAGGCAATGTGGGTTTGATAAAAGCAGCCCGGCGATTTGATGAAACGAAAGGTTTTAAGTTTATTTCGTATGCCGTTTGGTGGATTCGACAAAGTATTTTACAAGCAATCATCGAGCACAGCCGCATCGTGCGGATGCCGATAAATAAAGTGAGTTCATATAATAAGGTCAACGAGGTCTATTTGGCGTTCATCCAAGAATTCGAGCGCGACCCGTCGGACGAGGAATTGGCCGAATTGCTCGGCGTTTCTTTGAAAGATGTGGCGAATTTGACGCGTGGCTCGCAGCGGCACGTTTCATTTGATGCCCCGCTGACTTCCAGCGAAGAAGGCGACGCGAGCCTTTTGGATGTGTATTTGCCCGAAGATGCGACCGAACCGGACATGAATTTGATGGCTCAATCGTTGGTGGAAGAGGTCGCGCACGGCCTGACTGTCCTCGCTCCCCGCGAAATGGAAGTGATTTCTTCGTACTACGGTTTGAACGGACACCAAGCCTTGACCCTCGAAGAAATTGGCGAATTATACGGTTTGACTCGCGAACGGGTGCGGCAAATCAAGGAACGCGCCATCCGACGGCTACGAAAATCGTATCACAATGATGCGTTGAAAGCATATCTCGGATAAATAAAATCAGAATTTTAGAATTTTCAAAATCCCATGAATTTTGAAAATTCTAAAATTCAGAAAATTCTGATTTTAAACAATCCCGACACATTCGCAACCTGCCTTTTTCAACTTCCTGAGCATCCCATTTCCCCCCGCCAAATGCCCTGCGCCGACCGCGCAAAACAAATTTCCCTGAGATTTTGAAATCTCCAAAAACCGCTCGGTCATCTCCCGGTTGCGGTCGTTGATCAAAATTTTTCGCAAACCTTTGGCATCGCGATGGGCAACTTCGTGCAATTTTTGGATGTCGCCGAGTTCGAAAAGTTCAGCCATTTTTTTCATCCTGCGGCGGTAGCGGCCAAAATTTTTCAACATCCAAACCAAACCGTCGACGTGGGTTTTCATCGGAATTTTGCCCATAATTTCAATTTGTTTGTCAAAAGTCTCGACTCCAGTGCAGATTTTTCCCAAATCGCGTGCAGTTTCGGCCAGCATTTCGTCCAAAGACAAAGGCATATCTGACATCAAAATGACCTGCGACAAGGTTGAAGAAACGGCCATCGGGTGCATTTTTTCAAAAATGGAAACATCTTGTCGGAGCAATTTTTCAGAAATCCAAACCAAATTTTTCCAAGCCCCGCGCGGCAAAAGTTTTTGCAGCGGCGAGTCGTCGGGCAGGGTCAAAACATTTTGTATCGCCTCGCCATCCATTTCAGAAAAGTCAAATTCAGTGGCAAAAACCGCACATTCTGACAGACATTTGACCGCCAAATCCATCCATCCAAAAGCGCGGCGGTCGCGGATGTGCATCGTTCCGAACAAATAATTGGACTGGTCGCTGCCGGGCAGGGTGATTTTCCAGAGCGGTGTGTTTTTTAGCATTTCAGATTTTGAATTTTTGGTTTCAAATTTTTTGGCAGGCCAAATGTTTAAAAACCTTTCTCGAAAAACCGCTGTTTCATTACCTTTTCTGCCCAAAAACTAATCTCTAAACTTTAAAATCTAAACTCTAAAAAAGTGGAATATCGAAAATTGGGAAAATCCGGCCTCCAAGTCAGCGCACTTTCGCTCGGTTCTTGGCTGACATTTGGCAAACAAATCGAGGACGAAACTGCCGAAGATTTGATGAAAATGGCCTACGAAAACGGGGTCAATTTTTTTGACAACGCCGAAATTTATGCCTCCGGCAAAAGCGAAATCGTGATGGGAAATATTTTGAAAAAGATGAATTGGGAGCGCAGTTCGTGGCTCGTTTCGTCGAAAGTTTTTTTCGGGCACAGCGGTTTGAAAGGGCCAAATCAAACGGGATTGAGCCGAAAACACATTTTTGAAGGCTGTCATGCCGCGCTTCGGCGTTTGCAAGTCGAATACATTGACCTCTTTTTTTGCCACCGCCCGGACAAAAAAACGCCCATCGAAGAAACAGTTTGGGCGATGAACCACCTGATTTCGCAGGGAAAAATTTTTTACTGGGGCACTTCGGAATGGTCGGCGCAGGAAATTATGGAAGCACATTTGGTCGCCCGCGAAAACCATTTGATCCCGCCGACGATGGAACAACCGCAGTACAACATGTTTCATCGTGAAAAAATGGAAGTCGAATTTTCCCAAATTTTCAAAACCGTCGGGCTGGGCACCACGATTTGGTCGCCGCTGGCTTCGGGCATTTTGACGACAAAGTATTTTGAAAAATTTCCGAAAGACACGCGCCTCGGAATCGAAGGTTTGGAATGGTTGAAAAACCAGCAACTTTCGCCTGACCGGATTCAAAAAGCGCACCTTTTGAATGAATTGGCCAATGAAATGGGCACGACTTTGCCAAAAATGGGCATCGCATGGTGTTTGAAAAATCCAAATGTGAGTACCGTGATTTTGGGCGCGTCGAAAACTTCACAGTTGAAAGAAACGATGGCGTCGTTGGAAGTCGTGCCACTTTTGACTTCGGAAATCAATGAAAAAATCGAGTTGATTTTGGGAAACAAACCGGTCGCGCCGGAATATTGATTGAAAATTATTTCACTAAAATGAACGGCGCAACCAAAATTCCTTCAGCGGTCATTGCCTGAAAAACATAAAAACCCGGCTCGGAAGTTTGCATTTGAATTCGGCTGCCGTTGCCCGAACCGTTGTCAAAAACCTCGAAATTGACTTGTTTTCCAGCCAAATCAGTAATCCAAAATTGCTTCAATCCTTCTGGCGAGGTCGGAATATTGGTTTCAAAAATGCCATTATTTGGGTTGGGCAAAACGATAAGTCCGTCTTTTTGAGGCAAATTGGCCGCACCCGATTCATCAATCCAAACCACCGCTTCGTTGGTTTGCGCCGACCCAAAACCATCAAAATATATGGTCGCGCGGTTGCGGATGACCTGCCCCGGAAACACGCCGGTTTTCACTTTTACCCGAAACATGACGTATCCTTGCGACTTGATGCTATTCGTGGATTGGTTCGGCAGGTGAATGTTGTTGAAAAACCAACGCACCACTTCACCGCCGCGCACCATTTGATAATCATGGCTGGCGTCCACCATTTCCAAAGATGTGGCGTCCAATTTTGGGTCGAGCGTATCCCGAATCGAAACTGAACTGGCCGTGTCGCCCTCAAAATTTTGAAAGCGAATCAGGTAGGTGATGTAGGCTCCGTTGGCAATTTGGCTGGGGGTGAGGATGGAATTGCCGAGTACAATTTTGTCGTTCTGCCCGAAAACCGCTCCGAGTTGCACGACAAAATATGCAATGAAAAGGGTGAAAAAATTTTTCATAACAGTTGATTTGGTAAGGCGACTGAAAACGAATCTTTTTCAGAATCGAAAGGTAAGCCAAATTTTTTTGTCAAAACTAAACATTGACCCATTTTTAGATGAACCTGCGCTGGCAACTTGCCCAATTTTTCGAAATCCGTTGGTGGAAAAACTACCTCGCCGGGCGCGACAAAACGGGGTATTTGTGTTGGAAAAAAAACTACTGGCACGTGTTTTTGGAAAAAAGCCATATCTCGCTGCCCGAAACTGCGCAAATTTTGGACGCTGGCTGCGGCCCAGCGGGCATTTTTATGATTTTGGAAAATTACAAAACCGATGCCGTTGACCCGCTTTTGGAAAAATACGAAACCGACTTGCCGCATTTTCAAAAAACAGATTATCCGGCGGTTCGGTTTTTTTCTGAAAAATTGGAAAAATTTAAATCAGGCACTCAATATGACTGCATTTTTTGTTTAAATGCCATCAATCATGTTGCCAATTTGGAAAGTGGTTTTGATAAATTGGTTGGATTGGCCAAGCCTAGCGGCACCCTCGCAGTTTCGGTGGACGCGCACCGCTACGATTTTTTAAAGAAAATTTTTCAATGGATTCCGGGCGATGTTTTGCATCCGCACCAATTCAATTTGGAAGAATATCAGGAAATGCTGACCCGCCGTGGCTGCAAAATTGAGCGGACAATTTTGGTGAAACGCGAGGCGATTTTTGACTATTTTTTGATTGTGGCAGCAAAAGTTTGAACCACCAAATTTTTATTTTTTCAACTTGTTTTTTGTGTTCGGAAGGTCGCCCGGTTGCGGCGTTTGATTGGGCAAATTATCGGGCGTGTCGCTCGGAATTCCTTTTGGATCGGGCAAAGTATCTCGCACTGTGGGTTGAGGCAAAGCAGCGGCGGCGGCTTCCAATTCTTTGTTTTTCAGGAATTTTTCAATCAAATTGGCTTTGAACATCCGTTCTTCCATCGGTTTTCGGGATGGGTCAATCGCTCCTTTCAAATATTTTTCAATCATCAAACTGGCAATCGGCGCGGCATAAGTTGAGCCCCAGGTTGCATTTTCGACAAAAACGGCGATGGCAATTTTTGGGTTTTCCTTCGGCGCAAACGCAAAAAACACGGAGTGGTCGTCGCCGTGCGGATTTTGTGAGGTGCCCGTTTTCCCGCAAACTTGAATGTCTGCGATGGCGCATGACCGAGCCGTGCCCCGCGAAACGCAACCAGCCATGCCTTCCACGACGAGGTCAAAATATCGCTGGTCAATGTTGACTTTCCTTTTTTGCCGATATTTTAAAGGAATCGGGGTGCGGTCTTTGAATTCTTTGGCCAAATGTGGTGGGTACCAATAACCCCGATTGGCGATGCATGCCGCGAGATTGGCCATTTGGATGGTCGTCAATTGCAGTTCGCCTTGCCCGATGCCGCAGGACATGATGGTCGGCGAGCGCCAGCCGCCGAGTTTTTTTGGGTAAAGTTTGTCATAATAAGCGGTCGTCGGGAAGCCGCCGGGGCTTTCGCCGGGAAAATCAACGCCCAATTTTTCCCCAAAACCAAACTCGTGCATGTAATGATTTAAGGTGTCCAAACCCAGCGCGGCACTGGTGAAACCAAATTTGTCAATGATATTTCGGTATTCGGACATGAAAAAAGTATTGCACGAAAATGCAATTGCATCTTCGACGCCGTTTAAATGGCCGCTGTGGTGACATTTGTAAACCCGACCGGCATACGGATAACCGCCTCCACAATTGAAACCCGCATTTGGATCCAAAGTCCCAACCTGCATCCCGATGAGAGAAACGACCGATTTAAAAATGGAACCGGGCGGATATTTTGCCATCACCGAGCGGTCGAAAAAGGGTTTCAGCGGGTGTGTGAGGAGTTGGGAATAAACTTTTCCGCGGTCTGCGGTCAAAGTCAGTAGGTTTGGGTCGTAACTCGGTGCCGAAATCATGGCGAGGATTTCACCCGTTTTTGGTTCGATGGCAACGATTGCGCCGGTTTTGTTTTGCAAAAGTTGCTCGCCGTAAAGTTGCAAATCAATATCCAACGACGAAACCAAATCGCTGCCAGAAACAGCGGCAGTGTCTTGTTCGCCTTTTTTGTACTTGTCAACGATGCGGCCAAAATTGTCTTTCAACAAATAGTTTGCGCCTTTTTTGCCGCGCAAAGTTTTTTCATATTCTTTTTCAATGCCCGCCTCGCCGATGTAATCTCCAGCAATGTAAACGTCTTTTTCTCGTGCGATGTCGTCGGGGCCGGCCTCGTTGATAAATCCCAAAACGTGCGCCCCGACGTGGTACGGATAGCCTCGGATGTTCCTGATTTGGACAAAAAAACCGGGAAATTCAAAAAGACTTTCTTGCAAACGGGCATAAGTTTCGACGGGGATTTTTTTCAAAAAAACAAAAGGCACTTTTTTGGAAAACCTTCCTGTGGCGAAGTCTTTTTTGAGGTTTTCTTTAAATTCTGTTTTTGAAATATTGAGCAGGTGGCAAAATTTCGAGGTGTCCATGCCCGGTTTGATCTGGTTGTAAGTCACCATCAAATCGTACATGGCGTTATTATTTACAATCAAATGGTTTTTTCTGTCAAAAACGAGGCCGCGAGAGGGGTATGCCGTCAGTTTATCAATAGTCGTTGCGTCGGCGCGCAACCGGTAGGATGGGTCAAAAACTTGGAGTTGCGCGGCTTTAAAAGTGAGGACAAAAGCCGCCAGAATGAACATGATCCGGATATTTCTTTGACGATCCATTGGATTTGTTATTGGGGAATTAGTTATTGGGGAAATGGTTATTGGGGAATTAGTTATTGGGAAATAACCATTTCCCCAATAACCATTTCCCCAATAACCAACTCACCGTTTAGGATTTACAAGCAAAACAAAAACGACAGCAAAAATCATAGAAAGTCCCCAAGCCGAGATGGTTTTTAATAAAATTCTACCAAAATAAACAAAAGTGAACGAGTCCACCGAAAAATACCAAAACAGGTGTAAAAAGAAAAACAAACCTGCGACCTGGAAATACCAATTGAAACCAAAATAACTGGGCGCGGGGATCATTTCTTTTCCCGAAAAACCGCCGCGCGGTTGAAAACCCATGACAATTACTTTTCGCATGAAACCCGACCAAGCACCCGCACTGGCATGAACGCCCGGAGAATTATAAAAAAAATCAACGACCAAACCGATAGAAAATCCCAATGCCACGGAAAATGCGGTTGGAATTTCGATGGGCAAAAACAAGATGAAAAGCGGGTAAATAAAAATATTGAACCACTCGCCTGCATAAAGCGTGATTTGCTTTAAAATCAGTGCCTGCACCAGCACCAAAATGATAAATCTGTAAAGATTTGGAAAAAGGTTTGTGCTATTCATTGTTCAAAGCCTTTTTTTGGAGCGAGTCAATTTGGGGTTGGAATAGGTTTTCGATGACGCGGATGTAATCTGTTTTGGCCAAATCGTGGCTTAGTTTTACAGAAATCGAGTAAAAATTGCTGCCCGATGGAATCGAATCTTTCACCACCGTGCCCACCATAATTCCTTTTGGAAACATGGCGGAATATCCGCTGGTGACTACTGTGTCGCCCGGATTTACGGTCACGTGTTTTGGGATGTCGGTCAAGGTCATCACCTCTGGGTCGCCGCCGTCCCAAATCAGTGAACCGAAAAACCCTTGTCTTTTCAAAGAAGCAGAAATGCGCGTTTGGCGGTGCAAAAGCGACATCACCATCGCAAAATCGCTGGAAGTGTAACGCACGATTCCGACCAAACCTTGGGTTGAAACCACGCCCATATTTGGATGGATGCCCTGTTTTTCGCCGCGATTGATGGTCAGCCAATTGTTCCGGTTCGCGATGGAATTGGAAACAACCTCCGCGCCGATGAACCGAAATTGTGGGACGGCAATTTTGCCGCGCACAGAATCTATATTTACCAAATACGAAGTGTCGCGCTGAAAAACACGGATGTTTTTGGCGTTGTCGAGTTCGGTTTGGACTTGGAACAGGTGAAATTCGAGGGATTTCAACGAATCTGCGGCGTCAAAATAGCGGTCAATTTTGGCACGACGCGCGGCCTGTGCTTGATTGAAAAGCATGGAAGTGTGGGCGAAAATGCCGTTCTGCCGGTCGTTGAAATTGATGATGAGGTAAAAACAAAATGCCTCCAACACGACCAAAGCTACGAACCCGCCATTTCGGATGAGCAGTTGCAGGAGGTTGTTCATTGCGAGAAATGATATTGGTGGACATTGAGATATTGAGATATTGTGAGATAATATCCCAATATCTCAATATCCAAATATCCCATTTTAAACGCTTTTTCTGTCAATCAAAAAAGAATAGTGGGGGTTTTTCAAAGCCATTCCGGTGCCTCGGACGACTGCGCGGAGCGGGTCGTCGGCGACGTGGACATTCAATTTTGTTTTTGCTTCCAGTCGTTTGTCAAGGCCGCGCAACAATGCACCGCCGCCTGTCAAATACAAACCTGTCCGGTAAATATCGGAGGCCAATTCTGGCGGGGTGAGTTCGAGGGCGCGGAGCACGGCATCTTCGATTTTTGAAATTGATTTGTCCAAAGCGTAAGCAATTTCTTGGTAACTCACTTTGATTTGCTTTGGGATACCGGTCATCAAATCGCGGCCATTTACGGCATAATCGGGTGGCGGGTTTTCCAATTCGTGGAGTGCCGAACCGACATTGATTTTGATTTGCTCGGCGGTGCGCTCGCCGATGAGGATATTGTGTTCGCGTTTCATGTAAGAAACGATGTCGCTGGTCAATTCATCGCCTGCGATTCGAATGGATTGGTCGCAAACGATGCCCGAAAGCGCAATGACTGCAATTTCCGTCGTGCCGCCGCCGATGTCAATAATCATGTTGCCAATCGGTTCTTCGACATTCAAACCGATGCCGAGTGCGGCGGCCATCGGCTCGTGTATCAAGTAAGTTTCCTTGCTGTCAACGTGGTCGGCGGAATCAAAAACGGCGCGTTTTTCAACTTCCGTGATGCCGGAAGGAATGCAAATCACCATTTTCAAATGACTGAAAAAACTATTTTTTCGGCCAACCATCCGAATCATGCCTTCAATCATGGCTTCGGCGGCTTTAAAATCGGCAATCACGCCGTCTTTTAACGGACGGACGGTTTTGATATCGTCGTGGGTTTTCTCGTGCATTTGCATCGCGCGCATCCCGACGGCGATAGTAACATCGGTTTTGCGATTGATGGCAACGATGGAAGGTTCGTCAACGACAACCACATCATCCACCATAATTAAAGTATTTGCGGTGCCGAGGTCAATGGCTAATTCTTGTTTGAAAAACTTGAAAAAGTTCAAGGTGACTTAGTATTTAAAGTAAATTGGATAATTTTTTGAGCAGAAATCGCGCAAAACTAAGCAGGCTTGTGGGGAAACCGTCTTTTATTTAAAAAAAAACAGTTAAATTTTGTAAGGTTTGAGACAAGTAGCGGGGCGGATTTTAGAAAAGACATTTATTAAAAAAATGTCTTTTCTGGTTGCGCCCCAAAATTGATTTATGACTTTGCTTTCGAATACAAAGGGAAATTTTTCATAAATTTTGTCACTTGCCGATGCATCGTTTTTTGAAATTTTTCATCCGTCGGGCGTTGCAAAACCTCGTCCATCCATTCCACAACTTGCAAACAATCTGCCACGCCCAAACCGCGCGTCGTGATGGCCGCCGAGCCAATTCGAATGCCAGAAGAAACCATCGGTGGCTGAGGATCGAACGGGATCATATTTTTATTGACGGTAATTCCGGCGAGGCCAAGAGCGGCATCTGCAACTTTTCCTGTCAAATTTTTAGAACGCAAATCAATGAGCATCAAATGGTTGTCCGTTCCGCCGGAGACAATTTGATAGCCGCGCCGGACAAATTCTGTGGCCATGGCCTGCGCGTTTTCCACCACTTTTTTGCAGTAAATTTTGTATTCTGGCTGCAAATTTTCCCCAAAACCAATTGCTTTTGCTGCGATAACGTGTTCGAGTGGACCGCCCTGCATTCCCGGAAAAACGCCCGAATCCAAAATTGCAGACATTTTTATCGGCGTCCCTTTTTTGGTCGTGCGACCCCAGGGATTTTCAAAATCATTGCCCATCATAATTAAACCGCCGCGCGGGCCGCGCAAAGTTTTGTGGGTCGTGCTCGAAACGATGTGGCAGTGCGGCATCGGATCGTTCAATAATTTTGAAGCAATCAGGCCAGCGGGGTGGGCGATGTCGGCCAAAAGCAATGCGCCGACGGCATCCGCGATTTTTCGAAAACGTTCAAAATCCCAATCTCTGGAATAAGCAGATGCGCCGCAGATGATCATTTTTGGCCGGTGCTCGTGGGCAAGTTTTTCGACCTTGTCCATGTCAATCAGCCCTGTTTCCTGCTCGACTCCGTAAAAAACTGGTTGGTAAACTTTGCCCGAATAATTGACCGACGAGCCGTGCGACAAATGGCCGCCGTGAGAAAGGTCAAAGCCCAAAATGGTGTCGCCCGGCTGCAAACAGGCCAAAAAAACCGCTGCATTTGCCTGCGCCCCGGAGTGGGGTTGGACGTTTGCCCAAGCCGCGCCGAAAAGTTCTTTCAAACGGTCAATTGCCAATTGTTCTATTTCGTCCACGACCTCGCAGCCGCCGTAATACCTGCGACCGGGATAGCCCTCGGCGTATTTATTGGTCAGACAACTGCCCATCGCGGCGATGACATTTTGGCTCGTAAAATTTTCGGAAGCGATGAGTTCGAGGCCGTCGCGTTGGCGGGCGAGTTCTTTTTTGATGAGTTGAAAAACTACGTCTTGCATTTATTTTTGGTTGAAATTTTGGGGGGCAAAAGTAGTGAAATTGAACTTCGGTTTGAGCGAATTATTTAGGTTGGATTTCCAAAAAAACATCAAAACCCAAAATGCCATGCCCGACCAAAATTTGCACCGAATCGCCGGCGGTTATTTTTTCCCACTCCTCGTTTTTGATTGAAAACCGTTTTTCTTTTCCGTCAAAATCCAAAAAAAGGTATCGCTGGTTTTTTGCACCGCTGGTTTTTTGGTTGGCATAAAATCTTTGGGAAACCACATTTTTTTTGGCTGTCCGATGATTGAAAATGACGGAAAAGGCAAGCGTGGCAAAAATGCCAACCACATAAACTCTCAAAATTAATTTTGAACGAAGGTTAGTCTGTATTTTAAAAAATTCGGTTAAATGGGTTTTTAAAAAATCCATCAGTATCCAACCCAACAAAAATCCACCCGCTGTAAAAATCAACCAAAATTTAAATTCCTCGACTAGCCGCGAAAAAAAAGGCCGGTCGAGGAAAAACACACCAAAAAAACCGCCAATCATTAGCACCGAAAAAAGGTTGTCCAACCTGTTCTCGCCCACAGACCAGGTCGAGAATTGTTGGGTTTTGGCATTGCTCAAATTTTTGTTCAAATAAACCCCCAAACCGAAAAGCAGGGCAAAAAAAACTACGATGCAGGGCAAATTATACAAAAATTCATGGCTCCAAATGGGTGTGTCCCCTGCAAAAACCATGGGCAGTAGGCTCAAAAACATCAGAATCACAAACAAAACAATGATACTTCTGAATTTTTTATCGGAAGCCCATTTTGAGCCGATGTCGTGGCTATTCGCACCTTTTTGGCCGAAAGCAAGGATCATGGCACTCGCCAAACCGAGGACAAAGACAATTATCAATACCAAAAAAGGCATTTTAATCCATCCATATTTTCCCAAAAGGCATAAAATGAACGAACCAACTGCCATCATACCGCAAATCCACAAAATTCGCCACCGTACTTTTGGGTTTTCGGGCAAGTTTTCGGAGGTTGTGGCTTGCGGCATCACCTCAAAATCTTCGGCAAAAGTTTCTAATTCGGATTCCTTTTCCAATTTGTCGAGCCGGAATTTCATGTTCAAAAAACCGACCAGCATCAAAATCACCGCCAGCCAGCCAAAAACATGGTGTGCCCAGCCCTGCAAATTCCAAATAATTGCCATCAGCCCAGCACCGACAGTAATTAATATGAAGGGCGTTTTCAGGAGTTTCCAGTAAAATTTCATGGGAAATCAGACTTTTTCAATCACAATCGCCGTCGCCCCGCCCCCGCCGTTGCAAATTGTGGCCAAACCGAGCGACCCGTTTTTGTGGTTCAAAACATTTGCCAAAGTCGTAACAATCCGCGCGCCCGACGCGCCGAGCGGATGGCCGAGCGAAACCGCCCCGCCAAAAACATTGGTTTTCGCGTGGTCCACGTTCAAAACCTGCTCGAAAGCCAAAGTCACCACCGAAAACGCCTCGTTCACCTCGAAAAAATCAATGTCCGAAAGTTTTGCTTTTGCCATTTTCAGCGCTTTTGGCGCGGCTTTCGTGGGCGAAGTCGTGAACCATTCCGGTTCCTGTTCGGCGTCGGCGAAGCCACGGATTTTTGCGATCGGGTGCAGTCCAAATTTTTTCACCGCCGCTGCCGAAGCCAAAATCAGGGCCGCCGCCCCGTCATTTATCGTCGAAGCATTTGCTGCCGTCACCGTTCCGTCGGCTGCGAAAACGGGGCGCAAACCGGGAATTTTGTCAAACATCACTTTCTTAAATTCCTCGTCCTCAACGATTTGCATCGGGTCGCCTTTTTTTTGCGGGATCGAAACGGGGACGATTTCGGTTTTAAAAAAACCATTTTGAGTCGCCGCCGCCGACCTTTTGTAACTTTCGACCGCAAAAGCATCCTGCGATTCGCGGCTAATTTTATACTTTTTTGCGGTCGCGTCGGCACAAAAACCCATCGCTTTTTGGTTGTAAACATCGGTCAAACCGTCCTTCGTCAGGCCGTCCACAATTTCGCCGTTGCCAAATTTGTAGCCGTACCGGGCATTTGGCAAATAAAAAGGGATCTGGCTCATGTTTTCCATGCCGCCCGCAACCACGATTTCATTCAAACCCAACATGATACTTTGCGCCCCGAGAGTGATGGCTTTCATGCCCGACGCGCACACCTTATTAATTGTGGTGCAAGGAATATTGGCCGGAAGGCCTGCAAAAATCGCCGCCTGCCGCGCCGGTGCCTGCCCCAAATTGGCGGAAACGACATTGCCCATCAAGACTTCGTTGACAAATTTGGCTTCCAAACCCGCTTTTTCGAGCGCGCCGCGGATCGCCGCCGCGCCCAATTGCGTGGCCGAAACGCCCGACAAAACGCCCCCAAAACTGCCGATCGGCGTGCGGACAGCGGAACAAATGAATACTTCTTTCATAATTTTGGTAAAATTTGATAAATTTTTGGTCAGGTAAAAAATCGGGGGCGAAGGTAAATCTCTTGTCTTGCCCGGTTTACTTTCGCCCAAAAATTAGTGGTTCGCAAGGCCTTAATTTTTAAAGTTTTGTAAACGTGGACACCGCCAAAAGTTCAATAAAAATGAAAAATCAACTGTCAAAATACTTCCTGCCGACCCTCGCCGTCGCCTATTTTTTTTACCTCTGCCTTCGGGCTTGGTACTTGCCAATCACGACCGATGAAGGCACGACTTGGTACAATTTTGTGCCCCATTCTGTGTATGATTTATTGTCTTTTAAAGACCCGATTCCCAACAATCACTTGCTCAACACGCTGTTAATCAAGTTGTTGCACACGTTTTTGGAGCCGCACCAATTTACGGTTCGGATACCTGCGTTGCTCGGCGGCGCGGCATATTTGGTTGCGGCAATCGGCATCGCACGGCTTTTGGATTGGCGTTTTTGGTTGCAATTTTTGGTGTTCGCCTCGCTTTTGGGCAATCATTATATCTGCGAATTTTTGAGTTTGGCGCGTGGCTACGGCATGTCGGCGGGGTATGTTTTGGTGGCGATTTGGATGGGTTTGAAATTTTTAAAAAATGAAAATGTGGCGACTTTGCGCTGGGCCATGTTTTGGGCGGTCATCTCGGTTTTGGCCAGTTTCACAGCTTTGAATTTTTTCCTGCCACTGTGTTTTTACTTTTTCGTGGTCATTTTTCAAAAAAAAATGCCCCGCCAATTTTGGTTTTCGGTTGTGGCGGGCATCGTTTCGCTGGCTGCGATTTGTTATTTTCCTTTCAAAAGAATGTCCGAAACCGATCAGTTTCACTTTTGGTCGCTCGAAGGTTTTTGGAAGGACACGGTGCTTTCGATGGCGCGCGGCTACCGTTCGGGCAAGGAAATGTTCGGCCATTTTACCCCCGAAATTTTGGGTTGGGCATTTTTAGCCGTCTGGTTTTTGTGGGGAATTGCCGCGATTTGGCGTTGGAAAAAGGCAAAATTCAGTTTTTCAGAACCGGGGTTTTTTGGCTGGGCGATGCTCACCGGGACGGCGGTCGTGACCATTTTGCAAGCGATTTTGATAAAAACGCCTTATTTGAGTGGCCGGACGGCGGTGATTTTTTGGCCGATGTTCGCGCTCGGCGTGCCGTTTTTGGTGAAATGGTTGTCCGAAAAATGGATGGTCGTCGGTCGAGCGATCGGGATTGGGTTTGCTTTTTTGTTTTCATTTCATTTTTACAATTGCCTGCAACTCAAATCTTGCCAAGAATGGTGGTTCGATGCCTACACTTTTGAGGTTTTAGATTATTTGAAAAAGATAAAAGACGAGCGCGGCGACGGCCAAAAAATCCGACTTTCGAGTTATTGGTTGATGAACAACAGCCTCAATTTTGAAATCGACACCCGGCGCAGCGGCGATTTTGAAAAAGTGGAATGGCGGTCAAAATCCGACCCGGACGACCCGGCGGAGTTTTTGTACACCGAAAAAGGCGAGTTGCCGGTTTTTGAAAAAAACTTTGAAATCATTTGGGAAGTGGAAAAAAACGGGCGGTACTTATTACAAAGAAAACGATAGTTGGGATTACGACTATCGCGTATTTTTCAGATTATAACAGTAACTACCTTTGTTTGACAAAATCCTGCTGGATAACCCGCAACAGGACAAGCACTTTTTTTTAAAAGATTTGTACAAAAGGGCTTTTCAGAAGGCAAATTTCCTTATTTCTAAAACTTACAACCGAATGACAAATTTTCACTCGCTGCCTGCCACTCCCGCAGGCCGGCCAACCACAATTTTGAATTTTGAAAATCAGGTATTTTTAAATTCAAGTATTTTTCCAAAAAACAATTTTGTTCCAAAAAGGGGCACGGTTATTTTTCCAGCGGCGCACCTGTTTTTTCCACTTTGGCTGATGTTGTTTTCAGCACAACTGGCGGTGGCGCAAATTTCCATCCCGAACACCAGTTTTACCCACTCCGAGGATTTCAATACCCTTGCCACATCGGGGTCGTCCTCTACCGTTCCGTCGGGCTGGGCTTTTTTAGAGACAGGAATCCATGCCAATGCGTTTTATTCTGCCGGAAACGGAATCCTTAATTATGACACTTACAGTTTTGGTGCCACTGGCAATCTGGATAGGGCATTCGGTGGCATGACAAGCACAAGTCTCAACGACACTTTGGAAACTCAGGTCGGTGTATGTTACACCAACAATACCGGTGGCACGATTTCAGCGCTCACCATAACTTACACGGGAGAGACTTGGTTTGTGGGTGGATTGAACAGGCAGGACGGCCTCCAATTTCAATACAACCAAAATACTACGGGCATCGGCGGGGGTGGTACATGGACTTCTTTTGCTGGATTGGACTATTTCAATCTTGGCCAGTCCATTGGCGGCGGTTCTTTGCGGCACTCGGCGGTAGTCACAGCAACCATTTCTGGCTTGAACATTGCGCCCGGCAATACCTTTTGTTTCAGGTGGTTTAGTTACCATGCCACGGGATCTACTTTTCAAGATGGCATCGGCATCGATGATTATACCTTAAACAATTTCGTTGGCTGCACGCCGCCAACTGTCAATGCCCCGACTGTCACCCAACCGACTTGTGCCGTGCCGACCGGCACGATCGTAGTGAACGCGACTGGCGGCGGGACACTCGAATACAGTGTGGACAACGGTTCGAACTGGGAAACTGACGAAACGTTCAGCGGGCTTTCCGCTGGAAATTACAACATCAAAGTGCGTTTGCAAGCCAACCAGACCTGCATGACAACTTACGCAAGCAATCCAGTCGTGCTCAATTCTCCATTTTCCGCAACCTCTACCGACACTTGGACGGGCTGCGTCTCGACCAACTGGGCAACGGCGGGCAACTGGCAGGACGGCTCCCTGCCGACCTCGGCGGACAACGTGACCATCCCGAACGTGACGAACGACCCGACCATCAGCACGGCGGCTATCGCAAAATCAGTCACGGTGCAAACGGGCGCGGTGCTGACCATCGCAGCGGCTGGCTCGCTGACCATCAACGGCTCGACGGGCAGCGGATTGACCAACTCCGGCACAGTGACCAACGACGGCTCGATAGAGATCGGCAATACCTCCATCATTGCCCTTCATGGTTTGGCAAACCAAAGTATTTTTCAAAATTCAGGTTCGTTGGACATTGACCAGACCAATCAGCGGGGCATTTCCAACTCGGGCGCGGCTGCCAATTTCCAAAATTCCGGCATGGTGAATATCGGGCAGGCTGTCGGTGTTGGATTTCAGGGGATACGCAATGGCGAAGGGGCTTTGTTCACCAATTTGTCTGGTGGGACGATCACCATTGATAGAATCAATATCGCCAATCCGGAGACTAATTTTCCCAGTCTCAGCAATAGAACAGGTTCAAATTTTTCCAATTTTGGCTCTATCGAAATTGGCTCATCGGCAAGTCCAGGACAAGACGGCGTTTTGAACGACGGCACTTTTACCAACCAGTCCTCCGGGAACCTAGAAATGAACCGAAATTGGGGCAATGGCATTTGGAATTATTTCGGAGGCTCGTTCACCAATCATGGACACATCGTCACGGGCAACCAAGATTCAACCGGGAGTTCCGGCATTTTAAACTACGCAAACTTTACAAACAGCGCGACGGGCGAAATCGAAATAGACCGTCCGAGAAGTTCTGGCGTGGTCAATGCCACCGCAACGGGTATTTTTCAAAATCAAGGCACTTTGTCCATCGGTCAGAATTTCGGGATGCCATTTTTTGGAGTTAACAACTTATTGAACGGTAGTTTTACCAATTCTGAAACTGGCATCATCGAAATTGACAACCAAGATTCGGATGGATTTAAAAATGAATCTGGTGCCACCGTTCAAAATCTTGGAAAAATGACCCTCGGCGCGACCGCCCCGCCTGATGGCGACGGTATCAACAATGCCGCCACTTTCAACAACAACGCCTGCGGCGAAATCGCCATGTTCGCACCGCTCAACAACTCGTCAAGTTTCACCAACGCAGGTCTTTTTCGGGTAAATACTGCGTCCGCAAACACCAATTCCGCGCTGACAAACAACGGAATCATCGAATACCCGCAGGGAAATCCAATCCCGAACGTGTCGAACAATGAAATCATCGTCGCTCCAATTTCCGGCGGCTGCAATATTTCCCCTGCACTTTCGCTCGGCGCGACGGTGGATTTTGACATCGCCGACGCATGGTTTTTGGATGAAAATTTGACCCTGCCCGCCGGGACTTTCAATGAATTGACCAATACTTTTTCAAATTCAAACGTGCCGAGCGGCGTGCCAACGGTCGTTTATTTTTCGATAAATGATGCGGCGGGCGGCTGTTCACGGACGGTTTCGGTTGAAATTACCTCGACGTGCAGCCCATGCAGCGGCACTGCCGAGATTTCTGGCGACGAAACTTACTGCCCGAACCCAGGCAATACCGTCACTTTGACCGCCTCGATTTCGACCACTGCGCAATCGTATTTGTGGGACGACAACTCGACAAATGCGACCCGCGACGTTTCCCCACTCGTTGCCACAACTTATTCCGTTGTCGTCACCGACACCGACGGCTGCACGGCCGAGGCAGATTTTACGGTCACGCCGCTTGCTTTGCCCGTCGTTTTGGTCAGTGGCCCATCGCCAGTTTGCAAGTTCGACGAGGTGAGTTTGACTGCCTCCGGCGGCGTGGATTACGAGTGGAATTCCGGGGAAATGATCGACGAAGTTTACATCCCGTCGGCCACCGCGTCGTTTGTTTATTACGTAACTGTCACTGGTTCAAACGGTTGCACGGCCACGGGCGGCAAAAATTTGATTGTAAAAAATCTACCGGTCGTCAACATCACTGGAAATACAACACTTTGCGAAGGCCAATCCACCACACTTTCGGCAGCACTTTCCAACTGCACATATCTCTGGGATCCGACAAATGCGACCACTTCCAAAATCACCATTGCCCCGCTCGTCACCACAGATTACACCGTAATTATCACGAGCAACGCCACCGGATGTTCAAATTCTGGTTCGGTCACGGTCAATTTGACGGGCCCGTGCACTTGCGAAGACAACAATATATTGGTCAATCCAGGTTTTGAAAATGGGAAAACGAGTTGGCCGACGACCGGCGCAGTTGTGGTTACGCAAGTTCCGAGCGAAGTCCACAGCGGTTCAAAAGCACTCCGGATTTGTAACAACACAGCGGGCGCAAACCAACGCCCGGCGGCTTTGCCGGGGCAAAGTTTCATTTTCAGCGGTTGGGCAAAAAAGAGTGGTAGCATCGCCAGTTCTGTTGGCATCCAATTTTTGAATGCCAGCCTCGGCGTGATTTCGGAGACAAACCAGACGATAAACAGCACGGTTTATCAGGAATTTAGCATCACCGTCACCGCGCCCGCTGGCACAAAATGGGTAAAAGTGAAATTCGCGGCGGGGCCTGGCAGCGGCTGTTTTTATGTCGATGATTTTTGTTTGGTCTTGACCGTGTCGGGCTGTAAAAATTGCCGGACCACTCCTGCAAATATTGGAGATGTAGTTTCCAACCTGCTTATTTTCCCGAACCCGACGGACAACTTGTTGAACATCAGCAGTTTGGATAGCGGAGCGGTGTCCGGTGAAGTTTCCATTTTCAATGCTTTTGGGCAAAAGGTTTTTTCTGAAAATGTTGAAACGGCAGTAGGCGAGCAGGGCATTTTACAGGTCGGGCATTTGCCGGAAGGCGCGTATTTTTTGGTTTTTAGAAATGAAAAAGGGGAAATTTCGAGCGAGCGTTTTGTAAAAATGTAAGGCCAATCTCCAGTTTGGCCGACCCAGTTTTTTTGTCAACGTCGCCGAGGTTTTGAAAACCTCGGCGACGTTTTTTTTCAACCCGAAAAACCACTGTCCAAAAAAGGTCGGCGAGCAACCAGTTCGCCGCCCTTTTTTGCCACAAGTTTTCCGGGGGCATTTACTTTTGGGCAATCAACCAATTGTCATGGACCAACGCCGCTGCCTTTCTCCCATTTTTGCCCCCTTTTTTTTCCTATTTTTGACTTTGACCAATGGACCGCTCCCGGCACAAACCATTGATTTGCAGGCGTTTCGGGTGATGCCCGAAGCCCAGCGGTATCGTTGTGTGCAGGATTTGCCCTTTTATTTCATGGACTCGGCAGCCGTCCGGCAGGCAATTGACCAATTGCTGCCCTTGGCCGAATCGCTGGGCGACCACCGCGCGGTCTTTGTTTTGAAGTTCAAAAAGTACATCGAACGCGAAAAACTGGGCTTGCCGCAGCCGGAGATTTTTCAAATTTTGTCGGAACTCGAAATTTTGGCGGCCCGGGGCGGCTGGCAGGTCGAGCAGTCCGTCGCCCGGCAATATCATTTTTTGGGAAAATTTGTCCACAAAAAAATCCCCGCCGAAGAAGCCTACCTCGCGGTTGCGCAAGAATTCGAGCGCATGGAAAAAATCGGCTTCGACCAGTTCCGCGACTACCATCCCGATGCCCTGCTCTTTCGCCTCGGCAAATTTTTGTGGAATTTGGGCGACCACGAAAAAGCCTTCGAATATTTCACCCTTGCCGAACGCTACGCCCAGCCGACAGCGGACAGGCACTACTTTTTCACGCAGATACTGAACCACCTCCAAACCTATTTTTACGAAAAAAAAGACTATCCGCGAGCCATCGGGTACGCCCAAAAATTGATTGATTTTCATAAAAACCTGCGCCACAACCTACCTGAAAATCAATGGGTCAGCACTTTTTGGGAGGGCATGGCTTCGCTCGACATCGCAAAAATGCTCGTCGAACAGGGCAAATTGACGGAGAGCGAAGCCTACGCGCAACGTGGCTACGAATTGGCCAAAACCAGCGGGGCGAAAGGCTCTTTTCAGGCAATGCACGCCGAGTTCGATGCCCTGCAAGTCTTGCTTTCCATCAAATTGAAAACCGGAAAATTGGCGGAAATTGGGCCGCTCGCCAGCCGTTCCGAACTCCTGAAATCGAAATTGGAAGCCGACCCGGACCGCTGGTACCTGCGTTTCAAATTCGCGAAATATTACCGAAACCTCGCCCGCTGGAATGAGCTCCGGGGAAGTTTCGCCGATGCCGTCCGCTTTGGCAACCTCGCCCAAAACTTGCAGGACTCGCTCGACCAGCGCAATGACGCGCGAAAATTCGAGCAACTCCGGCAACGCCACGAAGCGGAAAAATACGCCACTCGCATCCGCGAAATTGAACTGGAAAAAAAGCAGCAGTGGCAACTCATTTTTGGCATGGCCGTGATTTTGATGCTGCTCGCGCTGGCGGCCTGGCTCAATTTCAAACGCCTGCAAGCCAAACGCGCCGAAGCCGCCGCCGCGACGGACGCACTCGCCACACTGACCCAAAACTTTCAGGAAAAATCAACATTCGCCGACGGGCTCCGCTCCGAACTTGAAAACCTCGCCGCCCGCGACGAGCGCAACGAGCAACTTGAAACCCTCGTCCACTCGGTCATTTTGACGGAGGAGGACTGGTTGCGTTTTCGGGCACTTTTTGAAAAAGTGCACCCGGGCTTCATCGAAGAACAGAAAAATGCCCACCCGGAACTTTCGCCCGCCGAACTGCGCCTGCTGGTTTTGAAAAAATTGGAAATGGGCGACCACGAAATCGCCAACCTGCTCGGCGTTTCGCTGCGAAGCGTTTACCAAACGCGCTGGCGGCTGAACAAAAAAATGGGAAGCGACGACCCGACAACTCCATGAAAACCAATCATTTAGAGCGCAGCGACGCGCTTGTAGGACTTTTGTAGGACACCCATTTTAGGCTTTGCCGCCCGCCTGCCGACACATTTGGAGCATTCAAATCGGCATCGAAATCATGCTCCTTTCCAATCCACATTTCGACAAAAAAATCGCCGCCGATGTGCGCTACTGGCTTGGCTGGCTGCTGTTGTTCGCGGCTCTTGCCCTTGCCATGCACGGCTATTTGGACTACCGGAACCGCGAATTGGACAAACGTCTCGAACGGCTGAAGACTTGAATAAAGACATCCCGCCGGGTCATCTGACTTTTGAAGAAGTGAGGCTTGGCTCGGCGGATTTTTTCAATCTGACACGCTTCAACTCCATACTCAGCTCATTCCTCACTTTTCTAAAATTCTTCAAAAATGATGTTCAACTATCTCTCTTTCAGTCCTCCAAAAAACAAACCCCAAAACGCCCGCCTCGGCTTTGTTGCGCTGATATGGGCGGCCATGCTGCTTTTCCCCGGTTTGGGCGCCGCGCAGTGTGTGCCGACGAACAATACGCCAGGCTTTACCACTTTTACTGTTCCTGCAGGTAACGGTGCCATTACAGTTGCTATTAATGGAGCCGATGGTGGGGAAGGTACAGATCCCTCGAATGGCGGTAATGGACGAGGAGGTTCCGGTGGGCAGGTACAAGCAACCTTTAGTGTAAATCCCGGTGATATAATCGCGATGATTGTAGGCAGTGCAGGGGGAGATGGTCTATGGCAGGGCGGAGGTGGAGGTGGTACGGCAGTTATAAATTGTGGAAATCCGCAAGATTGTGCTAACGGTACTATCTTGCTTGTTGCCGGTGCCGGTGGAGGTGGCCAATACAATGCGGCCAACGGAGGAGGCGGACAAAATGGTGCCACACCGGGAAATCCAGGGGTTGGGAATGTAGCTGGTGGTGGTGGCGCCATAAATGGTGCAGGTGGAAATGGTGAATTTGGTTGCATAGGAGGAGGACAAGCTTCAAAGTTGAGTGTCTCTATTGGAGGAACAGGCTGTGGAGACGGGGGTAACGGTGGAGGCGGTTTTGGCGGAGGCGGTGGTGCATATGGTGACCTAACCTCCGGTGGTGGAGGCGGTGGATATGGAGGAGGTAATGCCAACGGACCCAGCGGTTATGGAGCCGGAGGATTTAATTATGTGCACCCCAGTGGTTCCTCCGTTACAAATAATGCAGGAGTTGTGGGTGACAGCGGAGGCGATAACTCTCCTGGTTCTATAACGATTACCTGTTTGGCCTGCACGCCAACCTTTTCGCTCTGCCCCAACGCACCCGTGACGGCCAACACCGCTACCGGTGTATGCAACGCCGCAGTGACCTACACGGTGGCGGCCAGTGGCACCCCCACACCTACGCTGACCTACGCCTTCACAGGCGCGACGACGGGCAGCGGTAGCGGAACGGGCAGCGGCCAGACATTCAACGTGGGCAATACAACCGTGACGGTGACCGCTACCAATTCTTGTGGCACACAGACTTGCTCGTTTACGGTAACGGTAACGGACAACGAGCCGCCCAGCATCACCTGCCCCGGCAATCAAACCGTTTCTACAAATTCATCTTGCGAAGGCGTGGTGGGAACCCATTCGGCAGTTTCGGCGACGGACAATTGCGGCACGCCCACGGTTTCGCAAAGCAATTCAGGCGACGGCATTTTGTCCGGACACAACAACTCCCAAACGGTCACTTTGACCGCCACCGACGCGGGAGGGAACAGCGCAAATTGTTCGTTTACGGTCACTTTAAAGGATGTGACCGCGCCGAGCATCACCTGTGCGGCGAATCAAACAATAAATACGGATCCGGGAGTATGTACTGCTGCCGTAACTGTTTCGGCACCAACCATCCTCGACAATTGCTCCATCTCAAGCCCTACGCTGAACTTTTCTAACAATGCAGGGTATTTGAAAGCACCACTTAATGGAAGTTTACTGCCTTTGAATCAGCTGACAGTAGAATTTTGGGCTTATGATGATGCCTTGAGTGCGGCAGGTGGCTTTGCAGGAAACCTGTTCAACTGGGAAATACAGCCGAGTGCCAATACACCTTTCGTGTTCTTCGGTGATTTTGGAAACCGGATCAGAGTCTGGGTAAACGGCGGCTATCGGTTAGATATTTACCACACAGCGGGTCAATGGCACCACTATGCCCTGACATTTACCAGTAATACATGGCGGGTATATTACGATGGCAATCTGGCAGGTACCTATACGGGAGGCAATGCAAATAAGAATAGGGCACTTGACATTTACGTGGACGGAAATTCTTATGGCAACTGGAACGGAAAATCGGATGAGATCCGGGTTTGGGATATTGCCCGCTCTATCTCTGATATCCAGACGAATATGTCATCTAACGTTTCTCCTACGTCGCCTGGCCTGATTGGCTACTGGCCGCTTAATGATGGGACAGGCAGCAGCACAGCCGATGACCTTTCCCCGTCAGGCAATGATGCTACACTGATTACGATGGACCCTTCAAATGATTGGAACTTCTTCAGACTGGTCGGGGCGCCGACAGTGATTAACAATTTCAACAACACCGCTAACGCTTCCGGAACCTATCCAGGAGGTACGACCAATGTCGTCTGGACGGCCACCGATGCAGCGGGCAACGCCGCCACGTGCGCACAAACTGTAACGGTGGTGGACAACCAAGCACCGACAATCACCTGCCCGGACAACATCACCGCCAACACCGACGCAGGATTTTGCAGCGCGGTGGTGAACTACACCGCTCCGGCAGGCACGGACAACTGTTCCGGTCAGACGACGGCTCGAACTGCGGGCCTTGCCTCTGGCGCAGCCTTCCCGGTCGGCAGCACGACGAACACTTTTGTGGTGACGGCGGCGAACAGCCAAACAGCGAGTTGCTCGTTCACGGTGACGGTGACGGACAACCTTGCTCCGTCCATCACCTGCCCAGCGAACACCACCGTATCCGCAAATTCATCTTGCGAAGGTGCGGTGGGAACCCATTCGGCAGTTTCGGCGACGGACAACTGCGGCACGCCCACGGTTTTGCAAAGCAACTCCGGCGACGGCAATTTGAGCGGATCCAACGACTCCGAAACGGTCACTTTGACCGCCAACGACGGCAACGGGAACAGCGCAAACTGCTCGTTTACAGTCACTTTGATTGACGCGACCGCGCCGACAATCACTTGCCCAACCGAAATCACGGTCGTCCCAACGGGCAACGGCTGCTCGGTAATCGCGACTTGGGCAGCACCCGCCGCGAGCGACAACTGCACCGCGCTGCCCACCATGACGGGCACCCACGCCAGCGGCAATACTTTTTCGGGAAACACGACGGTCACCTTGCAGGCGGCGGACGCGGCTGGAAACACCGCAACTTGCACATTTACAGTCACTTTGAATGACGCAACCCCGCCGACAATCACCTGCTCCCCGGCGATGACCATCGCCCCGGCCGTCGGGACGAACTGCGAAGCGAAGGCGACGCTCAACTCGCCGATTGCTTTTTCGGACAACTGCTCGCCGTTCGCGGTGGAAAACAACCTGCATTTTGATGCGGTGAACGACCGCGTTTCGATTCCGAGCAGCGCGGATTTCAACTTCGGAACCGGCAATTTCACCATCGAAATGTGGGTGAAAACCACCGGCACGTCCTTCCAAATTTTTGTCGACAAACGGATAAATTCGAGCGCGGGCACCTGGTGGCGCACGGGTTTGAACAATGGAAAATACTGGTTCGAGATTTCCGCTTCGCAAAATTGCCTGACGAACAATCTTTTCAACGACGGCAACTGGCACCACGTCGCGTTTGTCAGAAATGGCACTTCGCCAGCGATTTTTGTGGACGGCGTTTCCGTGCCGGTGACCATCGCCGGGGCGTGGGACGCGAACGTTTCAAACACCGCAAATGTGGGCCTGGGGCTTTTTCTCGGCAATTCCTGCTGTGGCTTGAAAGGACAAATGGACGAACTTAGAATCTGGAAATCCGCCCGGACGCAGGTTGAAATTTTGGCAAATAAAAACATCCCGCTTTCTGGTTCGGAGGCAAATTTGCTGGCTTATTACAATTTCAACCACGGAACGGCGGGCGGAAACAATGCCGGATTGACCACTTTGACAGATTTGGCAACGGCAATCGGCGGGGCAAACAACGGGACTTTGACAAATTTCGCGCTCGCCGGAGCGACTTCAAACTGGGTCGGAGCAGGCCCAATCAGCCCCGCGACGAACGATGCGCCCGCCGTTTTTCCGACGGGAAACACGACCGTCACTTGGTCAATCACCGACGCGGCGGGCAACACGAGCACTTGCCAACAAACCGTCACCGCGCTCGCCAGCACTTTGGCCGTCAGTCACACGGTGGTGAACGCGACCTGTTTTGGCAGTACGAACGGGACCATTTTCACGACCACGACGGGCGGTCTATCGCCGTTCAGTTATTCGTGGAGCAATGCCAAAACTACCGCGAACATCAATTTGCTCGCCGCCGGGACCTACACCGTCAATGTGAGCGAAAGCACGGGCTGTTCCACTTCGGCCACTGTTGTCCTCGGACAGCCCACCGCCATTTCTTTTGCGGTCGGTTTAACTTCGAACGGAGGGGCACCGCCCACTTTCAATGCCGTTTTCACAACAAGTGGCGGCACACCGGGCTATTTGTTCAACAGAACAGGCATGGCCTCGACGCTTTATTTGGCCGCGACGGATGTCATTTTTCAAAATTTGGCGGCCAATACATCCTACATTTTCAAAGTAAAAGATGCCAACGGTTGCCTCAAATCTGCCATCAAAAAAACGCCCGCAGCGATGCCAACCGGAGGCGTTGCCGACCGATCGGAAGTAGGCCGCGAACTCACTGACGAGGAAGCACTGCTGCCGGATGAAGTGATGATTGCAAGGTTTGAAAATGAAATTTTGGGCAAAAATTTCGCGCCGGACGAGATGTTGCTTTTTCCAAACCCAAGTTCTAACTTGCTGAACATCAAATTTTTAGATGAAAAAACCGTCATTGGTCGGGTCGAAATTTTCAACCAAATCGGGCAAAAGGTTTTGTCCCAAAATTTGAAAATTGAAAGCGGCGAGCAAGGCCAATTGGAAGTTGGGCATTTGCCGGAAGGCACTTATTTTTTGAAAGTAACGCCCAATGCCAGTTTGGAGAAACCGGCGACCGCGCGTTTTGTGGTTTTGAAAAAGTAAAAAAAAGTAGGAATTTCAAGGCCAAAATGAAGCAGCCACGCCAAAAGTGGGGCTGCTTTTTTTTATCCAGAAACCTGACTTTTTAAAAATCCTGTTTTGCGTTGAAGATGTTTTGTTTTACCTTTGAAAAAAATCGTTAATCATGATAAGGAAATTATTTGTTTTTGCCCTGTTTTTTATCCCACAGTTTTTGTTTTCCCAAATTCTAAAACAAGTGGATAGTGTTTCGACAAAATTGGTCTCCGCAGAAATCCGGGCGGACGGCAGTGCTTTGGTCAGCAATTTTTATGTGCCGGAAGTTGGCGGAGACACGGTTTCGCACTTTTCGATGTTGGATGGATTGTATTTGTGGATGGGCGGGGTTGATCCGGCGGGCAATTTGAAACTGGCTGTGCAAAGCAAAAATTCGGCATTTCATGGATTTACGGGCGGTTTTCGAGGGATTCCAAATTCGTCGGGCGTTTGGAAAGTGACCCGCGATGAATTGGACAAACATTTTGAAGATTGGAAGGACAATGGAATTGTTGACAATCCCATTCAATCTATTTTTTCGTGGCCGGGCAGCGGCAATCCAAATTCCCCAAATTTGAATGGGTTTTCGCTTGAAAATTTAGATCGATACATACTTGCTCCTCAAAACAGTTCAGGCTGGAATTATGACCCCAAAAACGGAGGGACGCCCAATCTGACGCACCACATAATCAGCATCGAAAGACCCGTTGCAGAAATTTTGTACACGCCTTTTTATACTTCTGAAATCAATCCAATTGGTACAGAGTCTTTTAAAGTTGATTGTAGCACAACTTTTGTATCTTATCATTGCGATAGTTTGGAATTTTTACAAAACCAAATTTTTGGATTTTTGTCTATTGTCAACAAAGAACCTTATCCAATTGACTCGTTTTTTGTGTCATTTTTTGTGGATGGAAATATTGGCAACCCGTTCGATGATTTTTTAGGCACGGTGCCTAATTCTTGGGCGGCCTATTTTTTCAACTCAGATTCATTGGATGAAAATGGTTTTGGGAAAAACCCGCCCGGTTTTGCCATCAATATGGATGCAACAATTGTTGGGGGCGACACATCACATTTTGACTTTGCAGGCGTTTCAAAAATCCAACAAATAATGCCGTTCCCAGATAGTTTGAGCCATTCCGCGTGGCAAGACCCGCAGGCAAACTATGAATTTTATAACTACATCACTGGTTCTTGGCGCGACCGCACACCACTTACTGCTGGCGGAAATGGCTACAATTTGAATCCGAACATCCCAAATGCCGACTTTATTTTTCCAGGAAACCCCAATAATTTAAATGAATGGAGTGAAATATCGGCAGGAAACCCGCCCGGCGATCGTCGGGCAATTTTGAGTGTCGGGCCAGTAAAACTTTATCCGGGAATTGAAAATACCGTTGCCTTTATCTTGGTCAGATTGCCAAACGGAAAACCACAGGCTGCGCGAGACACTTTAATTGCATTTGGTAGAAAAAAGGAAGATTTTCTGTACACTGATTTTTTTGAAGATGATCCGTTCAAAAAACTATCCTGCTTTAAGAAAACTACCCCTGTTAATTCAATTGAAAACAATATTGAAATCTCTATCTTCCCCAATCCAATTTCCGATAATTTCTATTTAAAAACCAATCAAACCAATTTATCAAAACTATTGATTTTGGATATTTTTAGTAAAGAAATTTATAGAAAAAAATTAAACCAGATAGAAAACGGGCTAATTGAAATAGAAAATTTAAACTTTCAAAACGGCCTTTATTTCGTGTTAATTGAATTAGAAAACGGGGAAAGAATTTCAAAGAAAATAGTTGTTCAAAAATAAAAAAGCGGTTTGTCAGTCAATCTGGCAAACCGCTTTTTACTAATTCCCATTTACCCATTCAGACATTCGTTGGGATACAGACCTTTGAACAATTGATTGAACAATCTCCGGCATATTCCTCAATCGGATTACATTATTAAAACCAAAAAAACCGAATTCTAAAACCAATTTGCCAATAAATTCATCGGCAAAAGAAGAAGAAATCATCGCAATTCCCTCAAAATCAATGATGATCGTTTTGCCAGTTTCATGCTGAATATTGATAACTTCTTTGCGCACCCGGATTCCGGCCTGCCTTGTGCCAAAACCTGAACTTTTGCCTTTTACTTTAAATACAATCTCGCCTGCATCATTTTCCAAATTTTCCAATCGTAAATTGACTGGTTGGTAATTTTTTCCGGAGATATTTAAAGCATCTGCCAATGAAATCGGTTTTTTATAATCCAATTGGAAATCAATCAAAGTTGAGCCATATCCATTGTTGATATACGGGATTTTGGTTTTGGTCTTAATTTCACCGTCAAGTAAAGTAATGGATGAGCCGTGAGAGGTGATTGTTAAACGCCCTTTGTTTTGATTGACTACCTGATAAAGCCCAAATAGCCCATTTCCTGCCCCGATTTTCTTATCTCGTGTAACATTTTCCTTGACACAAAGGGTCAAAGCATCCAGAGCCGATTTTGGTGGGTTTTTGTAGGTTTGAAGTGAATTAAAAATGCCTTGCCCGTAATCAAAGATGCAAAACGCAACGTGTTTTGTTTTGGGATGGATTTGACCCATCACGTATCCGACCGGGGTTTTGGCATGTTGGATTACATTGTCCATTATTTCACTCAACGACCACTCCAAACTGTGCAAGGCACCCGCAGCGAAGCCATCCGTACCATAAAGTTCATCAATAAATGATTGGATTATCAATCCCACATCGTCTGAATCTTCAAATTTCCACACCTTATTGAGGGCATTTTTGAAAAATATTTGACCAGTATTTTTAATTGAAAGTGCATTGAAAATAGCAGTTGCCGACACCGCAAGATTGTTGTCCGATCTTGTAAATTCAACCCCAGAATTTCTGTAAAAATCCAAATATCCGGCCAATGGGCAAGCAGCATTTGGGAAAATGGCACTGTTGTCGGCCAATGAAAAGTTTAATTCAAAACTTTCAAACCCTGCCTTTTGCCCTTTGTGGATTTCTGTAATAAAATTTACGGCCACTTCTGGCACGTCCAATCGCTCAATTGTAATCTTATCTAATTGTCTTTTGACCATTTGAAAATATATTTATCAACCCAAAATATGCTTCACCCTCGGTTTATGCGGCGTGATGTCCCCAAATTTTGCCTTCTTCGAAGCCTCGTAATCCGAGAAATTTCCCTCAAAAAACACCACCTGCGCATCGTCCTCGAAAGCCAAAATATGCGTCGCCAGCCGGTCGATAAACCACCGATCGTGGCTGATCAACAAAACGCACCCGGCAAAATTTTCGAGCGCGTCTTCGAGCGCGCGCAACGTGTTGAGGTCAATGTCGTTTGTCGGTTCGTCGAGCAGCAGCACATTTCCGCCATCTTTCAAGGTCATGGCGAGGTGCACGCGGTTTCGTTCGCCGCCGGAACAAACGGCCAGTTTTTTCTGCTGGTCGGCTCCCGCAAAATTGAAACGTGAAATATAGGCACGTGCGTTGACCTCCGAATTTCCGACTTTTATCAAATCATTTCCTTCCGAAATGATATCGTAAATCGTTTTTTCGGGCAGCAGCGACTCGTGGCTTTGATCGACGTAACTGATTTTTACCGTCGAACCGATGACGACTTCGCCGCTGTTCGGCTGTTCTTTTCCCGTCAAAATTTTAAAAAGAGTGGATTTTCCGACGCCGTTCGGCCCGATAATCCCAACAATCGCGTTCGGCGGAATCGAAAAATTGAGGTTTTCAAAAAGCAATCGGTCGCCAAAAGATTTCGTCAAATTTTTCACATCGATCACCGTGTCGCCGAGTCGCGGCGGCTGCGGGATGAAAATTTCAAGTTTCGATTCCTTTTCTTTGATTTCCTCGCCCGCCATTTTTTCGTAGGCCACGAGTCGCGCCTTGCCTTTCGAGTGCCGCGCCGACGGAGCCATCCGCACCCAATCGAGTTCGCGTTGCAGGGCTTTTTGGCGTTTGTCCTCGGTGCGTTCTTCGAGCGCGAGGCGTTTGGATTTTTGTTCGAGCCAACTCGAATAATTTCCCTGCCACGGAATGCCCTCGCCGCGGTCGAGTTCCAAAATCCAGCCCGCCACGTTGTCCAAAAAATACCGGTCGTGCGTGACCGCGATGACCGTTCCGGGGAAACTTTGCAGATATTGTTCCAACCACAGCACCGATTCGGCATCGAGGTGGTTCGTCGGTTCGTCGAGCAAAAGGATGTCCGGCGCACTCAAAAGCAGCCGAGCCATCGCCACGCGCCGGCGTTCGCCACCGGAACAAATTTTTATCAAAACATCGTCGTTCGGACAGCGCAGGGCATCGGTGAAAAGTCCGATCCGAAAATCGAGTTCCCAGCCGTTCACATTTTCAATGGCTTCCAAAACTTCGCCCTGCCGTTCGATCAGCCGCATCATTTCATCGTCGTCGGTGACGGTGCCGAGTTTTTCGCCGATTTCGTCATTTTCGCGGAGCAGATCTACGATCGGCTGCACGGCTTCTTCGACGATTTGGCGGACGGTTTTGGTGTCGTCCAAAATGGGTTCCTGTGCCAAATAACCAATTTTGAACTGTTTTTCGAACTCAATTTTGCCGTCATAATTTTGGTCGAGCCCGGCGATGATTTTCAACAAAGTCGATTTGCCGGAGCCGTTCAAACCGAGCACGCCGATTTTTGCACCGTAAAAAAACGAGAGCCAGATATTTTTTAAAACTTGTTTGCTCGGCGGAAAAGTTTTGCTCACGCCGGACATGGAAAAGATGATTTTTTCAGCCATCGAAGGATTTACGATTTTAGATTTACGATTTTCGGGGTAGTTCCTGAAATTTCGGGCTGCAAATATCCAATTTCGAACGAGAAGACTTGAAGATTTGCCAACTTTTTAAAAGTTGAAAAATCTGATGTTGGGCGTTACGCAAAACCCGTATCCTTTCCGATATTTCAAAAAAATTCCATTTCAAATTTTACTTTTGCAGCACATCAAACAACGCGTTTTTTAATAAAAAATAATCACCCTTCGATTTTTCAGCCACCTTTTTCCTTCTCGCCTGAGGCGAGACCAATTTCAAATCTCCATTTTGAAACCCGCAGGCTGAAAATTTATTCCTACTTTTTTTTAAAACAACAAACTTCAATCTGGTAGTCATGCCAAACACTACACGTTTTCCAAATTTCCAAATCGCCCGTTTTTTCATTTTCGGGAGCCTCATTTTTTTGGGAAAAAACTTTGCCGAAGCACAAGTTTCGGTGAGCCTTGACCGTGCCAACCAATTTTACGAGGCTGGCGAAACTGCCAAATTTCGCGTCGTTTCGCAGTCGGGTGGGGCAGTTTCGTACAAAATTGGCTACGATGCCAGCACGCCAGTCCTCCAAAATGGTTCGGTAAATACTTTGCCCGGCGTGCCGGCGGAGGTTTCATTTTCTTTAAATCAACCGGGTTCCGTCTTTTTTTGGGCGGAACAGAATGGTTTGAAATTTTCAGCGCAGGCCGTTTTTTCGCCGCAAAAAATCCAACCTGCGGAAACCGAACCCGACGATTTTGATGCGTTTTGGGCAAGTCAAAAAGCAATCGCCAAATCATTTCCGCTCAATCCGGTTTTGACTTTTTACAGCCAAACGGCTCGTTCGACAACTTATCTTTTGCAACTTGACCACCTCGACGGGCGAAAAATCTATGGATATTTGAGTATTCCGAACGGTTCTGGGCCATTTCCGGGCATTGTTTATTTTCCGCCGGTCGGTTTCAACGCCGGTTTGGTGCACCCGATGGATTACATGACCGACGAATTGGGCTGCATTTCGGTGGCACTTTCCATTCACAACGCGCCGCCCGACCAGACCGACCCGGTGGCGTACACTCCGAACGATGCGACGAACCGCAACACCATATA
This sequence comes from Saprospirales bacterium, assembly GCA_031398055.1. Taxonomy (GTDB): domain Bacteria; phylum Bacteroidota; class Bacteroidia; order Chitinophagales; family Saprospiraceae; genus M3007. The sequence continues at coordinate 69,565 of JANNMS010000216.1, forward strand.
TTATAGGTATGCGATTTTGGAGGGGCTGCGGGTGCTGGATTATCTTTTTTCGCGCTCCGATTTTGATGGGCAAAATCTGGCGACTTTTGGCGAAAGCCAGGGTGGCGGCTTGTCGATGATGGTTGCCGGTTTGGACAACCGCGTGGATCTGGTCATCGGCAGCATCGCCGCACTTTCGGAGCACGGGGCTTGGAAATATGGCCGGGCGACGGGTTTTCCAAACTATGTTTTTACCGCAAATTTTTCAAATGGCGACGACCAAGCCTACGTTGCCGCGACGCAGGAGGCTACTAAATATTATGATGCGCAGTTTTTCGCCCGCCGTTTTTCCGGTGAAACTTTTTCCGCGATTTCTTACCGCGATGAAGTCAGCCCGGCGGCGACCATTTTTTCCATGCTCAACCAAACGAGCGGTCGGCAAACGATTTTGCACGCCCTCGATTTGGAGCACAACAATCCAAACGAATATTGGCTGGCGCGAAATGATGCCATCCGGCGGGTGCTTGTGCCTACGCGGACACCTCAAAACAACCAATTCCCGCCTTCTGGCACGGGTTATTTTGTAAATGCTGGGGCAGATTTTACAGCGACCGTTGGACAATCCATGAATTTGAACGGCTCGGTTCAGTTCAATTTGGCCGATAATTTTTCATTTCCAGTTCGTTGGGAAATGATTTCTGGCCCAGCCGAGCCGCAATTTTCCAATCCAAATTCGAGAAATCCGTCGGTCGTTTTTCCTGCGGCTGGAAATTATGTGGTGCGTTTTTCGGCAAACGACGAGTCGCTTTTGCTTTCAAAAAATAGATATTTTTCGGCTTTTGATGTCGTAAAAGTGGTGGTTGAAAACGCGCCGCCGCCGCCGTGCTCGATTTCTGCGACGGCAACGATGCCGATTTGTTTTGACAATGCCACGCCGTTTGTCGGTTCGGATGATTTTTGGCGGACAAATTTGACGGTCACGGCCGCGAACGGCGGCACGACTGGCTGGCGTGCGAGTTATGCTGGGCAAAATATTTCTGGAAATTACGGCACTCCGACGGTGATTTCGGCTACGAATTTTGCCCAAAATCTGTCCATTTCGATTTCGGATGTACAAACTGCGACTTGTTCAAAAACAATTTCGGTCGTGCCGCCGCCGACCTGCGTTCAAGTTCAGCCCTGCTTGATTTCGGCGACGGCCACGACGCCGGTTTGTTTTGACAATGCCACGCCGACCGATGCTTCCGACGATTTTTGGCGGACAAATTTGACGGTCACGGCATCGAACGGCGGCACGGGCGGCTGGCGCGCGAGTTTTGCTGGGCAAAATATTACTGGAATTTACGGCGTGGCGAAAACGATTTCAGTCTCGAATTTTTCCCAAAACCTGTCCATTTCGATTTCGGATGCGCAAACTGCGACTTGTTCAAAAACGATTTCAGTCGCGCCGCCGCCGACCTGCGTCCAAGTTCAGCCGTGCTTGATTTCGGCGATGGCTGCGGCACCGGTTTGTTTTGACAACGCCACGCCGTTCATCGGTTCGGACGATTTTTGGCGGACAAATTTGACGGTCACTGCTGCGAACGGCGGCACGGCTGGCTGGCGTGCGAGTTTTGCGGGGCAAAATATTTCTGGAAATTACGGCTCGCCGACGACGATTTCGGTCTCGAATTTTTCCCAAAACCTGTCGATTTCGATTTCGGACGCGCAAAATGCGACCTGTTCAAAAACGATTTTGGTTGTGCCGCCGCCCACTTGTTTTCAAAATCCGCCGCCGCCGAACGGCACATTTTGCAGTTCAAAAGGCATGGAACCGTGGTGGCAATGGATTAAAAAAGTAGAGTTCGCAGGCATTTCAAATGTGAGCGACAAGGAACAATACTTTGATTTTTCGGGCAAAATTGGGCAAATCGAAAAGGGAAAAACCTACCCTATCATTTTGACGCCCGAATTTTCATGGTTGAGTTACAATGAATTTTGGCGAGTTTGGATTGACTGGAACCACGATTCTGATTTTGAAGATCCGGGTGAAATGGTTTTTGAAAATCACGGCACGGCTGCGGTTTCTGGTCAAATTTTAGTGCCGACCACCGCCACCGAAACCAAAGTTCGGATGCGGATTTCGATGAAAAATGGCAGTTTCCCGTCGCCCTGCGAGGTTTTTCAAATGGGCGAAGTCGAAGATTATTCATTGGAAATCCGTCCGGCGAGTGCGGGCTGCTCGATTTCGGCTTTCGCTGGGCAAAAAATTTGTGCGGACAACGGCACGCCATTTCTCGGTTCGGACGATTCGTGGTCAACAACTTTTACGGTTTCGGCCTCGAACGGCAGCGCGACGGGCTGGACTGGACGATTTTTGAACCAAAATTTTTCGGGAAATTACAACGTGCCAGTGGTCGTTTCGCAAATTCCATTTGGCTCAAATGTCAGTTTTACGTTCACCGATGCAGCGGATTTAAATTGTTTGCAAACGATTTCGGTCGTGCCGCCAGCCGCCTGCGTCCAAAATCCGCCGCCACCGCCGAGCCCAATTTATTGCCCAATCATTTCGACCACGCCGTGGTTCGAATGGATCTCAAAAGTTACGGTGAACAATATTTTGGTCAAAAGTTCTGGAAAATCGGCCTACTCGGATTTTACGGCGACCGAAATTCCGATGCGGGCGAAAAAATCGCAAAGTCTTCGTTTGGAAGGAAAGTTCAGTTTTCAAACCCGCCCCTGCGTTTGGCAAATTTGGTTAGATCTGAACCAAAATAAGGTTTTTGATTCGCCGAGCGAAATGATGATTTATACATCTGCGCCTGTTCCAAATCCTGCGACGAATACTACGACCACGACCTTTGCCAATTTTCAAGTCCCCGCGACCGCAAAAAATGGAAAAACGAGGATGCGGATCATTTTTACGACTTCTGGAAATGCCCGAGTTTGCGATTCGATCCCGTTCGGCGAAGTCGAAGATTACACGGTTGTGATTTCGGATGGCGTGAACGGTTTGCAGGCTGGCGACGACCGGAAATTTGAACCTGAAAAAACGACGGCTGAAAAATTGTCCGTTTTTCCAGTTCCGGCGAGCGGGAAAATTTTTGTGGAGGCGGGCGAATTTTTGGGAAAATCGGTGGCCATCAAATTTTATGACCTTTTTGGGAAGCCTGTTTTGGATAAAAATTTTCCAAAAATCAGCTCGGATTTGATTGAAATTGATATTTCAGATTTGCACAACGGGTTTTACCAAATGACTTTTGAAAGCCCGGGGCGGCGGATTTTGACGCGAAAATTGGTGGTCGAGCAAGGCCAATAATTTTAAAAAAAGAGCGGATTTTCAACTCTCCACAATGTCATTCCGTAGGAATCTGCCCAAGATTTTTCACAATTTTTAATAAATCGCAGTGAATTTTGGCCAGATTCCTACGGAATGACATTGTGGAGATTTGAAAATCCGCTCTTTTTTTGAAATTATTTTTACTCCGCCCGCATCTGCGGAAAAAACAAAACCTCCTGAATCGAGGCATTATTTGTCAAAAGCATCGTCAATCGGTCAATTCCAAAACCGATGCCCGACGTCGGCGGCATGCCATATTCGAGGGCACGCAAAAAATCTTCATCCAAAGCCATCGCCTCCTCGTCGCCACGCGCCGCCAATTGCATTTGGTCTTCAAAACGTTCGCGCTGGTCAATCGGGTCGTTCAATTCCGAGTAGGCATTTGCGACCTCTTTTCCATTGATATACAGTTCAAAACGCTCGACGAGACCTGGTTTTGATCGGTGTTTTTTGGTCAGCGGCGACATTTCAACTGGATAATCCATAATGAAAGTGGGCTGGATCAGGTATTTTTCCACCGTTTCGCCAAAAATTTCGTCAATCAATTTGCCTTTGCCCATCGAGTTGTCGAGTTCGATGTGTTTCATTTTGCAAAAAGCGCGGAGTTGTTCTTCCGACATCGATTCCACGTCAATTTGGTTGTATTTTTCGATCGCTTCGGCAATCGTCAAACGGGCAAACGGGCCTGAAAAATCAATTTCATTTTCCCCAAAAACTACTTTTGTCGAGCCGTTCACGGCCACCGCGACCTGTTCGAGCATTTCCTCGGTCGTCCGCATCATCCAAATATAATCTTTGTAGGCCACGTAAAATTCGAGCGCGGTGAATTCTGGGTTGTGCGTCCTGTCCATTCCTTCGTTGCGGAACATTTTGCCAAATTCATAAACACCGTCAAATCCACCGACAATTAATCTTTTTAAATACAATTCATTGGCAATCCGCAAAAAAAGCGGCATATCCAATGTATTGTGGTGGGTTTTGAAAGGCCGCGCCGCCGCACCGCCGTGAATCGGTTGGAGAATCGGCGTTTCGACTTCGAGCCAATTTCGGTCGTCCATGTACCGGCGCATCGTGGAGATGATTTTTGCCCGTTTTCTGAAAATTTCGCGGTTTTCAGGATTTACCGAAAGGTCGACGTAGCGCATCCGGTACCGTTGTTCCGGGTCGGTGAACGCATCAAAAACATTGCCTTCCGCGTCTTTTTTGACCACCGGAAGTGGTCGGAGAGATTTTGCTAAAAATTTGAATTCTTTGACGTGGACAGAAATTTCACCCGTTTTTGTTTTAAAAGCATAACCTTTTATTCCGATAAAATCGCCGAGGTCAAGATATTTTTTGATGGCCAAATCGAAAAATGAAAAATCTTCGCCGTTGGCAAATTCGTCGCGGCGCATGTACAATTGAATGCGGCCAGCGGAATCCTGCAAGTTCAAAAACAGGGCTTTTCCGGCTTCGCGGTTGGCCATCACGCGCCCGGCGAGGGCGACTTCTTGAAAATTGAGGCGATTTTTAGAGCCATCTTCCAAAATTTCTTCCCGGTAATTTTCGACAATTTCGGTTGAAAAATGACTCACGTCGAACATTTCGGCGGGGAATGGTTCGATGCCGAGTTCGCGCAGTTTTTGCAAATTTTCTCTTCGTTGGATTTCTAAATCTGACATTTTAATTTTTATTGGTTTGAATTTTCATGTTCTTCTTCTTCCTGATCAATTTCTGCCTGCGTTTTATCTGGGCTGCCGATGGCGTGCGCACTTTGATTTTTCAAAATAATTTTGTTCGAAACGTAGGCAAAAATGCAGGCCGTCCAAAAAGAAAACACGGAATAAATCAGTGCAGGTTTGATCATTTCCTGATTTTGGAGCAGCGTCCCGGCAATCAAAAAAGCCAAAGTCGTATTTTGCACGCCCGCTTCCATCGTCATCGTGATACGCGAGGGATGGGCAAAACCGTTCCATTTCATGACAAAATAGCCGAAAAACAAGCAACACGCATTTTGAACCAGCGCAATCGGCGTGATTATCCAAAAATCATGCATCGTCAAACCCGCACCGCCAGAATTTGGCCCGGCAAAAATTTTCACACAAAACACGATGAAAAGCAGACCGAGCATGACGTATTTGGCAGGTTTCGAGATTTTTTCAGCAAAAACTGGATAATAACGCCTGACCAAAAGCCCAATCGTGGCCGGAACGATGGTGATAAAAAAGATGTGTTGGACGGTTTCCCAAAACGGCAGGTGCAAATCTGTCTCGCGCCCCATGAAAGTTTTGAGGCCGATATTGACAATTATTGGGATGGAAAATAGCGTCAAAATACTGTTGACCGAAGTCAGGGAAAGGGAAAGTGCGACATTTCCTTTCCATAAATAAGTCAAAAATCCGGAAGTCGCGCCGCCCGGACTGGCCGAAAGAATGATAAGCCCCATTTTTATTTCCGCAGGAATCGGGGCGAGCAGCGCAAGGAAAAATGCAATGACTGGCAGCCCAAGCATTTGGGCAGAAAGCGCGGTGAAAAACGCACGCGGGCGACGGACAATATTGGCAAAATCTTTGGCAGTCAAAGACAAACCAATGCCAAACATTATCAAACCTAAAACGGTACTGACCGCAATATCAACGTATTGTGTGGCTGCCAAAATTTTGTTGTTTATAGATATTTGATGAAAATCGGGCAAACTTACATTGAAATTTTCGAGGCGTATCCTTTGAAAAGAAAGTTTGCCTACTTTTGCCCGCCTTTTTAAAGAAGGACTTTGGATTTTGGATTGGAGGACACAGGAATTTGAAAAAGGTTCGTCCGCAAAAGTTCAATTTCTACTCGACACATCAATTTTTTAAATCAATTTTTTCGATTCCAGAAATGGCAAAGCGTAAAGTTTCACAACCAGAAGAAGTTGCAACTCCTGTTGCAGAGGCCGCTCCGACCGTGCATTATGGCAATTTTTTTGAGCATTATCAAACCCAAATCATGTACGTTGTCCTCGCCGGGGTGATTTTGTTTGGGGCATGGTATGCCTACAATAATTTCATGGTCGCGCCGAAACAAAAAGAAGCAATCAATGCTTCATGGCAGGCACAAATGATGTTCGAACGCGATTCTTTTCGCTCGGCTTTGGAAAATCCCGGCGGCGGTTTCGACGGTTTTTTGGCTTTGGCCGACAAATACAGCAGCACTGAGGCAGGTAATTCTGCAAATTATTACGCGGGTGTTTCGTACTTGCAATTGGGCGAATTTGACAACGCCATCAAATTTTTGGGCGATTTTGACCCGGCGGGCGACTTGCTTCCAATCATGAAATTCGGCGCGCTCGGCGATTGTTATTCCGAAAAAAAGGAGTACGACAAAGCCATTTCAAATTATGAAAAAGCAGTGGCTGCGGGCGACAATGAATTGTTGACGGCTTATTACTTGAAAAAATTGGGCATGTTGAACGAGTACAACAACAACCCCGAGGCCGCCAAAAAAGCATACGAACGTATCAAAAAAGACTATCCGACTTCCCCTGATTCGAGGGATATTGAAAAATATATTTCCCGGACGTCGAAGTGATTTGAGACTTCATTTCTCAAAAAATAGGATTTTTCCAAAAAAAGCGAGTGCCAATCAACCCGATTGACACTCGCTTTTTTTTGTCGGAAAATTCAAAACTCAATTTTTCGAATCCATTTTTGGCTTGCTCCGAAACCTGCCCCACGACCAACCAAATTTCAAAGTTGCCTGCCCAAACGCGCCCGACAAATCTTTGTCGTTCAAACCTGGCAAAGAACTGTCGGTTACAAAACGATAACCGCCCGACAAACCAAGATGAAACCAACGGAAAACATTGATTTCCACGCCCGCCGCCGGTTGCACCACAAAAACGCGGTCGCGGATTTTGTCGTTCACCAATTCGACGCGGCCGGGTGCCAAATCCAAACGGATTTCTGGGTGGATGGCTTTGTAATTTGAAAAACCGTAGCCCAATGTCAACCCATCGAAATTCATTTTGAAAGGTTGATTCGTTAGTTGGTTCCAGTCCACATTTTCCTCCAAATTGTAATGATTGAAGCCGACGAGCAAGGATTTTCCAAATTCGAGGCCGAAAAATCCGCCGTTCATGTAACTGTTCGTGTTGCCAAAACGGGTAATCTGGTGGTTCGAGCCGCCCCAAATTCCGGAAAATCCGAAGCCGCGACGACCCAAAACGGTCTCTTCTTTTTGTGAAAAAGCGAGGGTGGAAAACAAGGTGAGCAGGGCAAAAAGCGCAATTCGTTTGATTTGCATGACGTAAAATTTTAGAAGTTTAAAAATGTCTGGAAAAGACGCTTCAATTTTTAAGCAGGTTACACCCACCAAAATTGAAATCTGACCAACGGACATTTTTCAAATGACGAAGTTGCGTTTTTTGACGATGTTTAAACTTTTTCTAACACCACCGCGTAGCCTTGCCCGACGCCGATGCACATCGTAGCCAACGCAAAACGCGCATTTTTTTTGTGCAATTCCAAAGCCGCCGAATGCAAAATCCGTGCGCCCGACATGCCCAACGGATGGCCGAGGGCAATCGCGCCGCCGTTCGGATTGATTCGCGGGTCGTCGTCGGCGAGGTCGAGCGAGCGGGTGCAGGCCAAAACTTGGGCGGCAAATGCCTCGTTCAATTCCAAAATATCAATTTCTGAGAGTTTCAGTTTTGCTTTTTTCAAAGCCAATTTTGATGCCTCGACCGGGCCGATGCCCATGATTCGCGGTTCGACGCCGACCACGCCGCTGCTGACGATTCGTGCAAGCGGTTTCAGGTCATATTTTTTCACGGCTTTTTCGCTGGCGACCAAAATTGCCGCCGCGCCATCGTTCAAACCGCTCGCATTTCCAGCCGTCACCGAGCCGTTTTCTTTTTTGAAAGCAGGTTTTAATTTTCCTAAAATTTCGAGCGTCGTGGATGGTTTTAAAAATTCGTCGTGGGCGAAAATGATTGGGTCGCCTTCCCGCCCGGACAACCCGGTCGGACGGGTTTTTTGCGGCAGCGAAATGGGCAAAATTTCATCCAAAAAACGCCCGGAAAGTTGAGCCGCCGCGGCTTTTTGTTGGGACCAAAACGCAAATTTGTCCTGGTCGTCGCGGCTGATTTTGAATTTTTCGGCGAGGTTTTCAGCCGTTTTTCCCATCGCCTCGGTGCCGTAAATTTCTTCCATTTTTGGATTGACAAACCGCCAACCAAAACTGCTGTCAAACATTTGGGCATCATTTCCGAAAGGTTTTGAAGATTTGGAAATGACCCACGGGCCTCGTGTCATATTTTCAACGCCGCCGGCAAAAAACAAATCGCCGTCGCCCGTTTGGATTGCCCGGTGGGCATGAACGACCGCCGACATTCCCGAAGCACAGAGCCGATTTACGGTTTCGCCGGGCACGGAAACGGGCAATCCGGCCAACAAAAGTGCCATCCGAGCCACATTTCTGTTGTCTTCCCCGGCTTGGTTGGCGCAACCCAAAATCACGTCGGCGAACGCGGCGGGCGGGATTTGCGGGTATTTTTCCAATAAAAATTTGAGTGGGAGTGCCGCCAAATCGTCGGTGCGGATGCCGGAAAGTGAGCCGCCAAAACTGCCGATGGGCGTGCGGATGCCGTCAATAATATAGGTGTGCATTTTTTTGTGGATTTGAAGATTCGGTGATTCGTCGGGCGAAGGTAATTTTTTGCAAGTTCGCCTGCCGTTGTTGGTGTTTTGGCCAACAACTTTTTTCATTTGTTTTTATCAAAAAAAGTTGTTGTGGCCTTTTCATTTTTCAATGATTTGCAATTTGAAAAAGCAATTTTTCCAGGCAAAACTGGGAAATTTTTAGGCTTTAAATTTTTCAAAAACGCCCGCCGCCGCCGCTGTCATTTTTTTCGAAATTTCAAGGTGTGTCACCAACCGGATACTTTGCCCGCCGAACGCGCTGGCCTTCACTTCATTATTTTTCAAGTATTCCAAAAACGCGGCGGGCGCAATTTTTTCATCCAAATTAAAAATGACGATGTTCGTTTGGACAGGCTGAATGCCCGTGATCCACTGCATTTTGGACAAAGTTTTGGCCAAAAAACGAGCATTTTCGTGATCGTCCCGCAGCCGTTCGATGTTGTTTTCGAGGGCAAAAATCCCGGCTGCCGCCAAATATCCGGCCTGTCGCATCCCCCCGCCGAAAACTTTCCGAACCCGCCGAGCCTCGCCGATAAAATCTTTTTTCCCAACCAAAACTGAACCGACCGGCGCGCCCAAACCTTTTGAAAGACAAATACTGATCGAGTCAAAATGCTGCCCAATTTCGCTCGTTTTGTCGCCCGTTTCGACCAGTGCATTAAAAATACGCGCCCCGTCAAGGTGCAATTTCAGGTTGTGTTTATGGCAAACGCCCTGTATTTTTTCAATATTTTCAATCGGGTAAATACTGCCCCCGCCTTTGTTGCAAGTGTTTTCGAGGACGACGAGCGAAGTGCGGGGCAGCCAATCGGCTCGTGGTTTGATGGCTTTTTCGACCAAATCTGCGGTCAAAATGCCGGTTGGCGTTTTCAACAAATTCACGCCAATTCCTGAATGGAAAGCATAACCAGCCACTTCATATTGAAAAATATGGCTCATTTCATCACAAATCACCTCGTCGAGCGGTCGGGTGTGGCATTTCAGAGCGATTTGGTTGGTCATTGTGCCGGACGGGCAAAACAGGCCTGCCTCGTGGCCGAACATTTCGGCGCATTTTTCTTCCAATTTTCGCACTGTCGGGTCTCCGCGAAAAACATCGTCGCCGACTTCCGCCGAAAACATGGCTTTCAACATCGGTGGAGTGGGGCGGGTGACGGTGTCCGAAAGTAAATTTATCATTTTAATTATTATAGCGTCAACCTCCCGGTTGTCGAATGTAATTCAATCTAAAATTTTAGAAAATTCTTGGTTTTCAACATCAGACTCCACTTTTCCATCCAACATTTTAACGATTCGGTGGGCGTGCGCGGCGATGTCTGCTTCGTGGGTCACGACAATAATCGTGTTGCCTTCGCGGTGCAATTTTTCAAAAAGCATCATGATTTCGTGGGAAGTTTTGGAATCCAAATTCCCGGTCGGTTCGTCGGCCAAAATGATTGCCGGGTTGTTGACGAGTGCCCGGGCAACTGCGACGCGCTGCCGTTGGCCGCCCGAAAGTTCGTTCGGTTTGTGTTCCATCCGGTCGCCGAGGCCGACAGATTTGAGTGCTTTTCGCGCTTTTTCCAATCGATCAGTTTTCGAAAAACCGGCATAAACCAGCGGCAAGGCCACGTTTTCGAGGGCAGAAAGTCGCGGCAGCAAATTGAAAGTTTGGAAAATAAAACCGATTTGTTTGTTCCGAACCTCGGCCAATTCGCCGTCGTCCATCGAGCTAACGTTTGTGCCGTTGAGCCAATAATCGCCGTGCGTCGGCGAGTCGAGGCAGCCCAGCAAATTCATCAAAGTGGACTTGCCGGAACCCGACGGGCCCATCAAAGCCACGTATTCGTTTTTCTCAATTGTGAGGGAAACGTCCGCCAGTGCTTGGATTTTTTCAGCACCCATGACGTACGTTTTGTTCAGATTTTTAATGGAAATCAGCATTTTTTTTTAACTATGAACGATGAACGATAAACGATAAACGATACACGATAAACTAGGAACGATGGCCATAAACTTTGAACGGGTAAAAAGTTCATCGTTTATAGTTCATCGTTCATAGTTAAAAACTTATTGACTTGAAAAAATTTGCCGTCAGTTTCGGGCGCGTTTTGGAGTGCTTTTTCCCGGGAAATTTGGTTTTTCACCTCGTCTTCCCGAAAAATATTTTCCTCGCCGCTGAGCCAAATGAGTGGTTCGACTCCCGTTGTGTCGAGTTCGTTGAGTTTGTCCACCATGCCGATAATTTTGGTCAGATCGTGGGCAAATTTTTCGCGCTCGGCCTCGTTGAGTTTCAGCCGCGCCAAATTTTCAAGCCGTGAAATAAATACAGTATCGAAAGTCATAAAAAAAGAATGGATGATTGGTGAGTTTTTGCCCGTTCAAACAGGCCAGCAAGTCGGCGAAGGTAGATTTTGGGCTTTTGATTTTGGGCAAAAAATCCAAAGTCTGGTGTCCAAAATCCAATCTCCAAAATGCTACCTTCGCCGCTCGCAAAAATAGGATTAACATTTTTCAAAAATCAGTTTGGGTCTGAAAGTTGATTTTTTCGCACCAAAACCAAGTTTTGGCGAACCGATCAACCAATCAACCGATAACCAATATCTAAAAATGAGCGGAATTTTTCCATCTGACCGTCCTTTAATTAAACACGTTGCCATCGCCGGAAATATCGGTGCAGGCAAAACGACTTTGTGCGAAGCCCTCGGCAGGCATTTTGGCTGGCAAATCCATTACGAAGATGCCGAAAACAACCCGTATTTGTCCGATTTTTACATGGATATGAAACGGTGGTCGTTCAATTTGCAGGTCTATTTTTTGGCCAGCCGGTACCAACAAGTGGTGGGCATTCAGCGCGGCGACAAAACGGTCGTGCAAGACCGGACGATTTATGAAGATGCCTACATTTTCGCGCCGAACCTCGCGGACATGGGTTTGATGGAACGCCGCGATTTTGAAAATTATAGCGGACTTTTCCAAACGATGGTCTCGCAGATCAAACCGCCCGACCTTTTGATTTATCTAAAAGCCAGCGTCCCGACCCTCGTCGAACACATCCAACAACGTGGACGCGACTACGAAGGCAGCATCAGCCTCGAATATTTGAAACGCCTGAACGAACGCTACGACAACTGGATTTCTGGCTACAAAGCCGGTAAACTGTTGATTATCAACGCGGACGAGATAGATTTTTACAATCGAAAAGAAGATTTGGGACGTGTTTTGGAGATGGTGCAGTCGCAGTTTGGCTTGTTTTAAAACGAGTCGATTAAGTTTAAACAGTTGATGTAGTGGATGTGTTTGTTTTTCAAATCCATCATTTTCAATCACATTTTTTATGGAAATGCTTCCAAAAATTGCCGGGGAGTCCAATTTTTCACCCACCTCAAAAATTTGGGTTTACCCAATTTCGCGCCGTTTGACCGATGCGGAATCAGAATTTGTGGAAAACCAACTCCAAATTTTCTGCAAAAACTGGACGGCGCACAACCAAGAATTGCGGGCGATGGGCGAGGTTTTTGAAAATCGGCTCGTGATTTTGGCGGTTGATGAAAGTTTGGCAGGTGCTTCGGGCTGTTCAATTGATAAATCCGTCCATTTTTTGGAGCAACTCGGCGAACGGATTTCGGCAGATTTTTTTGATCGGATGACCTTTGGCTGGCTGGAAAATGAAACGGTAAAATTTGGCAACCTCGCCAGTTTTTCGGCTTTCGTTCGTTCAGAAAATTTCCAGCCCGACACGCCGATGCTTAATACTTTGGCCAAAAATCGGGCAGAAATTTTGGAGAAATTTTGGGTGCCGTTTTCTGAAAGTTGGCAGCAGCGATTGGTCTGATTTTGAAAGTTGATGGCGTTTATTTTGGTTGATAAAGTTGATAACTGCCTGATAATCAACCCATCAACCACCACCAAATAAACCCAATCAACCATAAAAAAATGAATCAGTTTCGTAAAAACTTACCCGATCACCTGCGATTTTTGATGTGGGTGTATGTTTCCTTGTTGGCGATGTTCACCGTTTTTCGCGCCATAACCTTGTTGGTAAACCGCCCGGAATATTTTGGCAGTGTCGAACGTTCGATTTCCATTCGCGAGGCTTTTTTGATTGGTTTTCGTTTCGACATTTTGGTGGCGAGTTACGCGCTTTTTTTGCCTTATTTGGTGCTCACTGCCGCTTTTTTGTTCGATTGGACGCAGCCGCGTTGGTTCAAATTTACCCGAATTTATTGCACGGTCATCATTTTGGTCTGCCTGATCATCTCGGCAGCGGACGTGCCGTATTTCAATTTTTTCAATTCACGACTGACCACGATTGCCGTAAATTGGAAAAATTTGGGGCAAGTCATACATTATATCGTCCGCGAAATCAAATATTATCCGTTCATCATCATTGGGCTTTTTGGGATTTGGGGCATCGGAAAATGGGTGCGGTACATTTGGAAAAGCACTTCGACCGACCTCTCGTTTACCAATTCGAGGAAAATTTCCTCAACTGCCGGTGCGACGGTTTTGATGTTGATTGGGCTTTTTGGTGGCGCAACGCCCTCGCGACCGACGATGGAACGCGCTGTTTTCAGCAACGATGGTTTTATCAATCAATTGACTTTGAACCCAGTGCAAACGTGGTTCGATTCTTATTTTGATTTCAATATTTACATTTTTCCGCTGGAAGATGCCAAACTGCGGGTGCGCCGGATTTTTAATACTTCGAAAAACAACTGCTCGTCGCCGGTCAAAAAAGACAGAAAATTTAAGGAAAAAGGTCGTCCGATGAATGTCGTTTTGGTTTTGATGGAAAGCATGAGCGCAGGCCGGATGGGCATTTTTGGCAATCCGAAAAACCTCACGCCCGGTCTCGACAGCCTTTGCCGCAACTCTATTTTTTTTGAAAATTGTTATTCGAACGGCATCCACACGAACGCAGGTTTGTATTCCACGCTTTTTGGGATGCCGGTGATGCTTTTGCAGCACCCGATGAACAACGGCGTTTCGGAATTCACGACGTTTTCTGGACTGCCCTCGACCTTGAAATCGAAAGGTTACGAGACCATTTTTTTCTGCACCCACCCAAAATCGTTTGATAATTTGGATACGTTCATGACCAAAAACGGGTTCGATCAAATTTCCGACCAAGCCGATTATCCAGATTCTTTGCTTGCAAATTCGTGGGGCGTGGCCGATGAAACTCTTTTTGATTATGCCCACCAGCGTTTGAATAAAATGGCTGCGGAAAGTGAAAACCCGTTTTTTGCCACACTTTTGACGATAACTGCACACCCACCGTACACTTTTCCCGGTTTTTCGAAATTCAAACCGCGCTGCGACGACCAGGTCGAGCAGTGCTACGAATATGCAGATTGGGCGGTAAAAAATTTTATGGATGACGTGAGCCAAGAGCCTTGGTATAAAAATACGATTTTCGTTTTCGTGGGCGATCATGGCACGAACATTCCCGGGCCGTATGATGTACCGCTTTCGTACAATCATGTGCCGTTGATAATTCATGCACCGTCGATTTTTCCGAAGGCAAAAACGATGTCCGGCCTAGCCAATCAGACCGATATTTTTCCGACTGTGATGGGGCTTTTGCAAACAAATTATACCCAAAACACGATGGGTTTTGACCTTTTTCGGGAAAAAAGACCGTTTGCTGTTTTTTCGCAGGACTCAAAATTGGGGGTAATCGACGAGAAATATCTGTACGTCGCCCGGAAATCAGGCCGAGCAACTTTGTACGAACACAAAACCAATTTTGGAAAAGATATTTTGAAAAAAAATCAGGCGCGTGCGGACAGCATGAAAAGTTTTGCGTGTGCCCAATTGCAAGTCGCGTTGTGGATGGTGAGGAATAAACTGACTCCGGTTAAAAATGCTTGCGACTCTGTAAAAATAGAGCCGTTGAGGTAGGCACAAAAAAAAGACGGCAGAGAATAAATTCTCTACCGTCAGAAATATAACCCCAAAAAACCTGATACAAAGATAAGCGCATCTAAAACTTTTGTGCAAGCATTTCCCAAACTTTTTTTCTTGAAAGTTATCCACATTTTTCCACTGCCTTTGAACCGGGTTTTTCCTTTGATTTTTCAAGAATTTGCGGGAAATTCAACGAAATTCCGGGGTGTTTCGAAAAGCCGCACCGCAAGTTCATATTTTTCAGGCAAATGATTTCTCAAAATTTGCCAAATCACCACACAAATATTTTCGGCTGACGGGTTCTGGTTTTGAAATTCTTCCACATCGAGATTCAAGTTTTTGTGGTCGAAGCGATTTTCAATTTCCGTTTTTATCAATTCCGCCAGCCAACCGAGGTCAATCACGAATCCGGTTTCCGGGTCAATTTCTCCGGTGATTTTCACTTCCATTTCATAATTGTGGCCGTGGTAATTTGGGTTGTTGCACAGCCCAAAAACGGCCCGGTTTTTTTCATCCGACCAATTTGGATTGTGCAAGCGATGGGCTGCATTGAAATGTGCTTTTCTGAAAACGGAAACCCTCATTTGGTCATTGGTTATTGGTTGACTTGTTATTGGTAAACTGGGTTTGCTCAGTCTCCACTTTTTAGCAATTCAGCGCACCACAAACCGAAATCACTTGCCCAGAAATGTAATTTGACATTTCCGAAGCCAGAAAAACTGTTGCGTTTGCAACTTCTGCGCCCGTCCCGAGCCGTTTCAAAGGAATCGCGGCGAGGTAGCCTTCGCGGGTTTTTTCATCCAAAATGGCGGTCATTTCGGTTTCGATAAAACCGGGGGCAATGACATTGCAACGGATATTCCGGCTGCCGTATTCTTTGGCAATGGATTTTGAGAAACCGATGATGCCTGCTTTCGAGGCCGCGTAATTTGCCTGCCCCGCTTGTCCAAAAACGCCGACCACAGATCCCATATTTATGATGCTGCCGCCGCTGCGGATCATCGGTTTGAGGCAATGTTTGGTCATGTTGAACACCGATTTTAGGTTGGTCGTGATGACTTCGTCCCATTGTTGCTCGGTCATTCGGAGCATCAAAGTGTCGCGGGTGATGCCAGCATTGTTGACCAAAATATCAATTTTTCCAAAATCTTTGATGACTTGTTGCACCAATTTTTCGGAATCTGCAAAATCCCCGGCATTGCTTTGGTAAGATTTTACGGTGGTTCCGGTGGCCGAAAGTTCCTCGGCGATGGTCTGCGAACGCGCAGCCGAACCTTCCGAAACATATGTAAATGCCACTGCCGCGCCGTGCTCTACAAATTTTCGAACCAATGCCTCACCGATGCCGCGCGAGCCTCCAGTGATGATGGCCACTTTTCCTTCGAGTAATTTCATGTTAAAAAATAAAGTCGTTATTTGATTTTGAACTCAAAATTTCAAAAATCTCGTCGAGGTCGTCGAACGATTTTACACCGATTTTTTCTTCATCTCCGCCACGAACTGCAATTCCGTTGGGCGCGAGTTTTTCCAAAAATTCGGGAAAACGGCTCGGAGAAAAATCAAACTGGAACATCATTGGATATTTTTCGCAGATATTTTTCCAATATTCAAAGTTTGAAAAAAATCCGGCCTCTGGGTCAATGGCTTTGGAATAATCCATTAAAAAATAGTTGACACGGTCTTGATTTCTCAAAATCAAATCTTCGAGGCCGAACGGGCGGAAATTTTGACCAGGGTACAAAGCCAAAATCACCTCAAAATCGGATTCGTCCGGCACTTCAAAAAGTTGGTTCGAGGTGATTTGGATAGCATCCAATTCATAAAATTCAGCGGCCTCCAAAACATGGTCGAGGAACATTTCCTTGAATTCGCCCACGATTTTTGGTCCGGAAACCCATTCCCGGATATTTTTCATCTGAATCGGGTCGATGTAACCGTCCGTTCCTTCTTCCAAATTGAAACCCAACCAATTGACATCTTTTGCCGCGAAATAGCGGGCATCGGTCAAGTTGGAAATGGTGGATGCTTTTATCAACATGCGTTCGATTTGGGATTTTTGATCTATGAATTACGATTTGCCAGTGAAATCGTAATTCGTAAATCAAAAATCGTAAATGAAATTATTCTTCGACCACTGCCGAAAGTCCACGGTCGGAGAGGGCTTCGCGGAGGGGGAGCAATTCGGATTTTTTTCCAGTTTTGACCGTGGCTTTTCCTTTGTTGTGGATAATAATCGAAAGTTGTTCGGCCTGTTCGGAAGAGTGTCGGAGGATTTCCATAAAACATTGAATGACCCATTCGAACGAATTGTGGTCGTCATTAAATACGATGAGATGAGATAATTGCCCCGTCCCGATATCATCTTCAACGAGCACATCTTCATCTTCTTCCCAATATGGCAATACGACTGGCATTTTTTTTCGAAGTTTAGAAATTTTTAGACGGTGCAAAGTTAAGAATCAAAGCCCCAAAAGATGCCCCATCAAATCCTGTTTTGTTTCTAAATATTGACGATTTTCTGCCTGCGGTTCGATGATGATCGGGATGCGCCGGACGACTTTCACCGGCGAACGTTGCAGCGCGGCAACCTTCTCTGGGTTGTTGGTCATCAACTCAACTTCCTGAATTTCAAGGTCTTGTAAAATAAAAACCGCACATTCATATTGCCGATCGTCCACATCAAAACCCAAATGTGTGTTGGCTTCCGCGGTGTTAAAGCCGAGGTCTTGAAGGTTGTAGGCTTTTAATTTATTGATCAAACCGATGCCGCGGCCTTCCTGCCGGAGATAAATAACAACGCCACCACGTTCTGCCGCCAATTGAAGAGCGGCATCTAATTGTTCCCCACAATCGCATCGCCGAGAACCAAAAACATCGCCAGTCATGCATTCCGAATGGATTCGAACCGGCACGGGCAATTTTGGGTCAAAATCATCGGCCACAAAAGCCAAATGTGGCATTCGGTCGCTCGGTCGCTCGGCGTAGGCAATCATCGTAAAATTTCCCCAACGACTGGGAATTCGGGCTTCTGCTTGTCGCTTCATGCTTTTTTAAATGAAAATTGGCGGGCAAAAGTAGTTTTTAAAAGCCCAGTTGCCACAAAAAACATCCGAAGTTCAAGTTGGTTTGAAAAATAAAAAAGGCATCTCTTCCCCAAGAGATGCCTTCGCAAGACAAACTAAACTATGAGAAAACGCTAAAATCTTTTTGAGGGTTGATAGAATTGATTGGATCGATAAATCAATATCAACACAGATCAACTCGCATCAACCCCATATTTTCAGGCGGCCATGGCCGACATAAACAAATTCATTTGGCCATGATTTGACATGGCATCCAAATTTCGGGCAAGCCGCATTTTTTCCCGGCTCGTCGTCCGAAGGCAAATCAGTTTTGCCAATTCGAGCGTCAAATAATAATCATCCACTGGCTGATCGGGACGAGGTCGGCGCGCAAAATCGCGCATCATTTCAGGGCGGCGGATGCCTTCTTGAAATTCAAAAATGTCGCGCAGCCATCGCCGGATATTCATGCCGTAATGATGGTTTGGCAGTCCGAGTGCGACATGCAAATTAGTTGCGGTGACCACCTTGGTGCCCTTTTTCGACTCCATTACTTCGAGTTCCATTTTTCAATCTGTTTGTGTGTGATTGCAAAATTGACAGCACAAAGATGAAACACTTTGTTTTTTAAAACAAATAATTTTGAAAAAAAATTTAAAATATTTTTTTTAAAAAAATTCAAATCGTTTAAAATCAATAATTTATGTTCGAATGCGTGTTTAACTTTTTTTGTTTTAAACAAAATTGAAACAAAAAAAGGTATAAAAAAATGTGCCTTCCGGGTAAACGAAAGGCACAAGGAGTGAGCATCTGAAGAAATGGGAAATTATACGGGTGTTTACAAATGGTAATTTTGGCAAGCCACGGGGCAATTGTTCTTCATGTCAGTAGGAATTCGCCATGGTTAGATGAGTTTGAACATCATAGCATTTCTGACAAAATGGAGTTTTGTTTTGAAATAGATTTGTAAAAAACGCAGGCATTTGGAGCGGTCTTTTGACGAAATTCTGACGGTTAATCTGAATCTTGTTTTGCGTTTCCTTCAATAATTTGATGATGTAAAAGTATTGGGCAAAAATTCTGGCTGCAAGGCGTTGATTAATAAATTATAAGGTTTGAAAAATTAAAAATTTTTCGTTAAAATATTAATAATCAATAGTTTAAGTCATTAAATTAATAGCAAGTAATCAAATTTTTTTTTTCAAAAACTGTCCATATCTTTACATTCAAAAACTGGAAGTGTTGCCAAAAATTTGTTGAAAAGCAATTCCAGAAATTCCGAAAAAAAAATTGCCAACCAGATTAATGGAAGGCAATTGGAGTGAGCATTTGAAGAAATGGGAAATTATACGGGTGTTTACAAATGGTATTTTTTGGCAAAGCCACGGGGCAATTGTCATTCATGTCAGCAGGAATTCGCCATGGTTAGATGAGTTTGACATCATAGCATTTCTGACAAAATCAAGTTTTGTTTTGAAATCAGGTTTGTAAAAAAAACAGGTTTTGGGGGAGGCTCTTGGCGAAATTCTGACGGTTAATCTTAATCTTGTTTTGAGTTTTCTTTGGTAGGGCAAAAAAAGTGGTTTATTTGGGGCTATATTTTAGGTTCGGTAGTACATTTTCGGGTCATCTGAGCGAATATTTACACCATCAGCTCCGGGTACCACAGAATATATGAGACCATCGACAATAATGATATTGTATTGGCTGCCATTTTTTTGAAGGCTAATGCCTGCTGTCCCAATTGGCCCGGTTGAGTAAGAAGTCGTTCTGCTGATTCCATCAGACACAACAATAGTGTTGTTATCGATGTGCAAGCCTTCATAATTTTCCAGCGAAATGCTATCAAGCACAGTGCCAGAAGAAATTTCAAAAACTTCGAGCCGCGTTTTAGTACTGTTGAAACGGATGTCGTTGATTTGAACACCAGATCCGTTTTCGATTGGATGGTTGGTTGCCATTTTTTTGATTTTTCTTTGACGTGAACAAATATTTGATAGGACAAATTTATGGGGCGATTATTCAGCCAGCAAGGCGATATTTGTGAAATTATAAGGCTTTTAAATTTAGTATTTTTTGTTTAAATATTTGATAACCAATTATTTAGAAGAGCAAAACAAAGGAAATCATGAGTGAAATTTTTTTATTAATTAATAAAATGACCGCCACAGAACGCAGGCAATTTCCATTGTTCGCGCAAAAACACAGGTCGAACCCACCAGACTTAAACAATCCAGAATCGTTGCCAGCGGAAAATTCGGTGGATTTTGACAAAAAAACAGGGTTTGCCTTGAAGAAATACCTCTTGCTTTTCAAGGCCTACGTCGGGTTGGGTGAGAAAAGCGTAGCAATTTCGGCGATTGAAGAAAAAAAAATTCAAAAAGAATTAAATAGCTCTGACGAACAGTTCAATTTTTTAAAAAGTTACTTGTCTGGGCTGGTGTTTGATTTTTTGCGACACAACCAACGGGAGTCGGTTTTTGAAATTCGGTTGAACAACTTAATTTTGGATGCAAAAATCTTGGAAGACCGGGGGCTTTTGGATTGGAGTTTGAAAAAACTGAACAAGGCATACGAAGAGGCTTTCAAGTTCGAGTTTTTTTATTTGGCTGCAGAGGCCACTTCCCGAATCATCCAAATTTTGAATCGTCGTGGCAATGTGAAGATGGAGGATTTAGACAGGCATTTTAATAATTTGGAACAATTGCGGCAGCACGAAATTTCTGAAATGATGTATCGCCGTGACAATTATTTTTTGTACCTAAAATTCCAGAAGACAGGTGTGGCGCGAAATCAAGAAACACTCGAACCGATAAATGAGTTTGAAACAAAAATTGCCCAACGAACTGTACTCGCGCCCCCCTTAAATTTTAATGCAACAGTCGCATATTATTCCGTAAGAACGCAAATTGCCACAATTAAGGGAGATTCCAAAGGATGTTATGAATACTCAAAGGCAGTTGTTGCTGCCATCGAACAATATCCCCATTTTATTGACTTCAAACCTTTGCTAGTTTTTGCATACATGGGCAAATTCTTGGGCTATTGCATCCTAAATCATTTTTTAGAGGAGGCCGCCGAAGTCATCCAAAAAATAGAGAAAATTCCATATAAGACTATCAATGAAAAAGCTATGCGAATTGTGGTGCTTGATTTGAATATTTTTCTGTTTTTGATGAACTCAAACCGATTGAAGGAAGCGGAAATAGCGGGCGAAAAATTGGAGATTAATTTGGAAAAGTATAAAAAATACATTCCACTTTCCCAAAAAATCAATTTTAAAATGAACCAATTGATTTTATTCTTGGTCATGGAAAATTTCAAAATGGCCCAAATAAAATTAACAGAATACCTCAAATTAATCCCGCCCGGTAAACGCGGTGATCTGCAAATTGCCCTTCGGATGTTGCATCTCTTGCTTTATTATGAGATTGGGGATACTGATTCTATTTTGTATTCGCACGATACACTTGTGCGACGCTTGCGGAGCCTCAAATTTGAAATGGTTTTTGAAAGAAAAACCATTGAAACTGTGTATAATTTGATCAATGTGGACAGTGAAAGGAACAAAAAAAATATCCTTCACAATTTTTTGACCTATTTGCAAGAAGCCAAAAAAGGGAAGGGTCTTGATATTCCAGCGGGTTTTGCATTGATTGAAATTTGGGCGACTTCCCGGCACGATGGGGTGACAATGGCCAAGGTTTACCAAAACACGTTGGCGCAAGCCAATTTTGAGGAGTGATCCAATTTGCGATTTGAATGACGATTTTCGATTTTGGCGAGGCGTAAATCGAAAATCGTCATTCAAAAATCATCGGAGTGCTTCCCGGGCAATCACCAATTTCTGAACTTCCGAAGTGCCTTCGCCGATGGTGCAAAGTTTCGAGTCGCGGTAAAATTTTTCGACCGGAAAATCTTTCGTGTAGCCGTAGCCACCAAAAATCTGAACAGCGTCCGTCGAAACTTGCACGGCCACTTCCGATGAATAATATTTGGCCATTGCGGCGATTTTTGTGCAGTTTTCCCCCCGGTTTTTCAAAGCACCTGCCTTTCGGATCAGCAGTTCCGAGGCCTCGATTTTGGTGGCCATGTCCGCCAATTTGAATCCAATGGCTTGAAAATTGGCGATCGGTTGGCCAAATTGGTGGCGTTCTTTCGCATATTTGACCGAGGCTTCGTAGGCTCCTTTTGCAATTCCGAGCCCGAGCGAGGCAATCGAAATGCGCCCGCCGTCCAAAACTTTCATGGCTTGGATAAAACCTTCGCCTTCTTTTCCAAGGATTTGGGATTTGTGGATGCGGCAGTTGTCAAAAATCATCTCGGCAGTTTCCGAGGCGCGCATCCCCAATTTGTTCTCTTTTTTGCCGCCCGAAAATCCCGGCGTGCCGCGTTCGACCACAAAAGTGGTCATCCCACGGCTGTCCAACGGCTCGCCCGTCCGGGCAATCACGACGGCAACATGGCCGCTGCGACCGTGCGTGATCCAGTTTTTTGCACCATTAATAATGTAGTCATCGCCGTCGCGGACGGCAGTGCATTGCATCCGCATGGCATCAGAACCGGTATTTGCCTCGGTCAAACCCCAAGCCCCAATCCATTCGCCGGTCGCCAATTTTGGCAGCCAACGTTGTTTTTGTTCTTCATTTCCAAAATACAGGATGTGGCCGGTGCAAAGCGAATTGTGCGCCGCGACCGACAATCCAATCGAGCCGCAAACCTTCGCAATTTCTTCGATGACCGTCGTATATTCTTGATAACCGAGGCCTGCGCCGTGATATTTTTCGGGAACGAGCACGCCGAGAAAACCCTGTTCGCCCATTTTATGGAACAAATCCATCGGGAAATGTTGGCTTTCGTCCCATTCCATGACGTGCGGACGGATGTAGGTTTCGGCAAATGCGCGGGCAGATTCGCGGATGAGTTGGTGGTTCGAGGTGTGTTCTGAATTGGCGGTGGACATGAAATTTTGGAAAATAATTTGGTTGAAAAAAATTTAGGAAAAATGGGGTAGGGGGGTGTTTTTTGGTCGGGCGAAGGTAATTATTTGATTCCGAAAATCACCCTTTCCAAAAAATCCGCCCCATTTCATCCCTGCCAATTTTCCCTTCCTCTTCCAAAAAAACCAAAGTTTTCGAAACCATCGAGTGTCTTTTTTCGGAAAATGCTTCCAGAATTTGGGGCAAAGTCAAAGGCAATTCTTTCAAAACTTCGCGGATTTTTCGGGTGTAAACCATGATTTCATCTTCCGAAATTTCCGGTTTGTTCCGACCTGTGCAAATGTCGCAGATGCCGCACGGCTTGCTTTCTTTTTCATCAAAATAAGTCAATAGTTGTTGGCTGCGGCAACGCAAAGTCTCGGCATAATTGATGGCTTTTTCCATCCGATCGCGGGCGCGTTCTTTCCTGAAATGGAATTTTTCGAGGTCAATTGTCAGGTTTTCGGCAGCGACCCGCTCGCGCAAAAAAGTGAGTTGCGGCATGGATTTTTGTGGAAAATATTCCAAAAGACCTTCTTTTTGGGCATTTTCCAATAAATTTTTGACCACCTCGACCGACAGTTTTGACATTTTGGAAATGGCAAATTCACTGATTCCAGTCATGCTAAATTGAATGCCGGGGTACATCCGCAGCACGACTTTCAACAGTTGGTCGGCGGCCAAATTTCGAAGTTGAAAATCATAAATTTCCTCGCGGCTTGCCGTGAAAATCAACTGCGAAGTCGAGTATGCTGGGTCAGAAATCAAAATCCAACCTTCGGTTTCGAGCAAGCGCAGCGCGGCGTGCGTCGTGGCCAATTCGCGGCTGAAATTTTTACAAAAAACTGCAAAATCAAAATCAAAACTCTCACCCGCGCCGCCGCCGATTGCCAACTGGGTAAAACTTCCGAGCGCGCGGTAAACTTCCCGAATTTCGGAAAAATCAGGGAAGGCAATTTCAAATTGCTTCCGCAAATTGTGGGCGTCCGTCGGGTCGAAAAGCAGCACGGAATACGATTTTTGACCATCCCGGCCGCCGCGCCCGGCCTCCTGAAAATAGGCTTCGAGCGAATCGGGCAGGTGCAAATGCACGACCGTCCGGACGTCCGGTTTGTCAAGTCCCATCCCAAAAGCGTTGGTGCAAGCCATGATCCGGGTGCGGTTTTCAATCCAATCCATTTGCCGCGAAGCTCGTTCTTCGGGCGTCAAACCGGCGTGATAACAAGTTGCTGCGATGCCATTTTTGAATAAAAAATCTGCAATTTCTTTGCTTTCGCCGCGCGTCCGGGTGTAAACGATGCCAGTTCCCGGCACATTTTTGAGGATGCCGAGCAGTTTTTCGCGTTTTCGAGACTCATATAATATGGCGTACGAAAGATTTTGCCGCTCAAAACTTTGTCGAAAAACGAGTGGCTCCCGAAATTCCAAACGTTTTTGAATGTCTTCCACGACTTCGGCAGTGGCCGTCGCGGTCAAAGCAAGCACCGGGACTTCGGGCATTTCCCGTCGGATTTCAGCAATATCGAGGTACGGCGGGCGAAAATCGTAACCCCACTGGCTGATGCAATGCGCCTCGTCGATGGCCAAAAGATTGACGTTCATCCTCGAAATTCGGGCGCGGGCGAGGTCTGTTTTTAGCCGCTCCGGGCTGAGATAGAGCAATTTGTACGCACCGTTCGCGGCATTTTCCAAAATCAAATCAATCTCACGGTGCGGCATTCCCGAAAAAATGGCTGCCGCCGCGATGCCTCTTTTTTTTAAATTTTCAACTTGGTCGCGCATCAAAGCAATCAGCGGCGAAACGACGAGGCAAATTCCCTCGCGGCACAGCGCAGGGACTTGAAAACACAATGATTTTCCGCCGCCAGTCGGCAACAAAACGAGCGCGTCGCGGCCTTCCAAAACTGCGGCGATGATTTCCGCTTGGCCTGCCCGAAACTCGTCGAAACCCCAATATTTTTTTAAAATATCGAGCGGCTGGTGGAGCAGCGGGAGGTGTTTTTTTTTCAGACGTTTTGCCATATTCTGGAGGGCGAAATTTATTGGAACTGTAATTTTTAGCGGGAAGCAGTTTTTTTCCAGTTTTTGCCGTGGTTTTTGTCATTCAGGAGGAACCCGTCCCAACCCAGTTTTGCCGTGGTTTTTCCGTGGTTTCATCCAAGTTTTTTATTTTAAAAAATTGATTTTCAATAACTTAGAAAATTAACCACGACAAAACCATGGCAAAACTGGGTTGGGACGGGTTCCTCCTGAATGACAAAAACCACGGCAAAAACTGGATAAAAACCGCTTCCCGTTAAAATTCACAGTCCCAATTTATTTCGCCTTTTAAAAAACCTAAAAATGTCGAAATAAATTTCGACCTCCATTTTCAAATCCAATTTTTCCTTTTAAAATAATACAACATTCCCAAAGCCAATCCGAGCATAATTGTGGACAAAACCATAAATCCATTCGAATCGTGGAGCATCGGCATCCGGTCAAAATTCATCCCAAAAATGCCCGCGATGAATGACAAAGGCATGAAAATGGTTGAAATCACAGCGAGCAAACGCATCACGTTGTTCAGGCGATTGTTGACGTCGGCTTGATAAAGTTGTTGGAGATTTTCGAGACGTTCTTCGAGGTTTTCGATGCCGTCGAGGATGTAAATGATGTGGTCAGAAAGGTCTCGGAAAAAGAGGCGATTGGTTTCGGAAATGAAGGTTTTTTCGGTTTTTGAAAATTTGAAAGTAACCTCGCGAAGCGGAAAAACGGTTCGGCGAAATTTATTGAGCGAGTTTTTTAAAGCAAAGATTTTGGTTTTCGAAACATTGGTCGCGCCACGCTCAACCACTTGATTTTCAATGTCTTCGATGATGGTTTCGAGTTCGTCGAGGCTTGGATAATACAGGTCAACGACCATGTCGAGTAGGGCATAGGACAAATAATCGGAGCCAGAATTTCGGATTCGGCTGCCCTGGATTTGGAGCCGTGAAACGACCGGGGCGAACGTGTCGTCCGGGTTTTCTTGAAAAGAAATGGAGAAATTGTGGCCGCAAAAAATGGCGATTTGTTCGTTTCGCCATTCCAAAGTTTCGGGGTTGAGTTTTGGGTTTTGGAGGATAAAAAACAGGCCATTTTCGTACTCGTCAAATTTTGGGCGTTGGTCAACATTGACCACGTCTTCCAAAACGAGGGGATGGATGTGAAAAACGCGACCAATTTTTTCAATTAATTTTAGGTCAGAAAAACCTCGGACGTCCACCCAAATCATTTTTTTGAAATCGGCGATTTCATCTGGTATTTGCCTTGTTTCGATGATTTTTTCGGCATCAAATTGATATAAATGCAGGATGGCTTCGCGGTCGGGGTAGTCGCCGGTGTAAACGAGCGTGCCGGGCGGCAAGCCTTTTTTTAAAAATTTTTTCGTTTTTTTTCTGCTCATTTTGGTTGGTTGATTGGTTATTGGTTAATTGGTTATTGGGGAATTGGTTACTGGGGAATTGGTTATTGGACGACGACGAAGTTTCCCAATAACCAATTTTCCAATAACCAATTCCCCAATAACCAGTCAACCAATCCCCAATTTTAGGTATGGTTTTTGCCTTTTGAGCAAAAATGAAGTGTAAATTAACTGACAAATGTTGAAACAAAAATCCAATCAGTTGGCAAGAAATAAATTAATTTTGAGGCTCATTGTAAGGAAATTGTGCTGAAAGGTTGAGAAAGCGGAACAGTTTAGGAGAAAAATTATTTGTTCGAATAGATTGGTTCGTCGTAACCTTGTGCCGTTATTTCTTTTAATCCATCAATTTTTAATCCATACTTACACCAATTGACGATTTGATTTTGAAAAAGAATCCGAGCAGTTTTTTCCCAAAACTTGCGCCGCGTCAATTGTAAAACAACATTTATTTCATCTCAAACCGATTTATTGATGAAGAACTTCCACGTTTTCTTCACAGTACCCTCCGTTGTATTTTCCACTTTCCTAAAAAATTTTTCACCCATGAACAGATTTTCACTCGCCCTCCGGCTGCTGCCGGTGCTGGTCGGGCTTTTGTCGTTTGCGACGATGGGAAGCCTGAAAGCACAAGATTGTACGATTTCACTCAATCCAAATTGCCCGCTCACCATTGAACTTGAATTGGGCACAAGTTCAGGCATTGCAACTTTGGAGCAAGCCAATGCAACCGGTTCGCTGTGTCTTGGCGTTACGCCGATTGCATGCGTTTTGTATTTTGCTGACGATCTAAGTTTTGTTGGAGCCAGTACTTTCATTGACTTTGATTGTAGCGATGTTGGCAGCGTACATATTATTTATGTTCGAGCAGAAGATGGTGATCCAGCACACACTTCGGCACCGCTGGCAATCGCAGTTACAGTTGTGGATGTAGATCCTCCAACTTTCACGACTTGCCCGGTACCGCCGAGCGTGCTCACCGCAAATTTGACGATGCCTTGCCGTCGGATTTTAAATGCTGATATTGATGCAGTCGCTTCCGACAATGGCCAAAGTTGTTTGACAACGAGTTGGACGATTACAAACAGTCTCGGCAGCGCGACTCAATCTGGAACTGGGCTTTCTGTGCCTTCTGGAACTACACTCTTTTTAGGGGTGAATACTATCAAATTTACCGCAACCGACGCAGGGAACTTTACAACCGAATGTTTTGCAACGGTTGAAGTTCGGGACAACAATGCGCCGACGTTGACTTGCCCGATTGCGGATGTTGAATTTGATTCTGATCCCTTGATCTGTGGGCACATTGCGCTTGCAAGTGATTTGGATTTGGTGATTGATGCGACTGAAACTTCGGACAATTGCACGAGTTCAGCGGATTTAATCAGCAGTCTTGAAAAAATAATCGGTTCCGGTAATTTTATGGGTGATCAAACCCCGGGCAATGCCGTTGGCCATCAATTTCCAGTTGGGACTTCGACAATGGTCAGGTATCGAGTAACAGATAATGCTGGAAGGACGCGCGTTTGTACTTTTCATGTAAATGTTACGGATAAAACGAACCCAGTTTTTGATATCCCAGCCACAGTTTCGGGCACTTTGGATGAAGGTTTTTGCAATTCAAAAATCAATTTGACAGTGCCTGCCGGAAAACTCACGGATAATTGCACGGCTTCAAATTTGATTGATTTGACGATGAAAGTGGAATGGACAACCGACCCTTCCGACCCGATTTACAACCTTCCAGCAGGGACGGTTTATGATCCGTTGAAACTCCAATTCTTCCCATTGGGCATTTCGAAAGTTACTTTTACGGCCACGGATGGAAATGCAAATGCGACTGATTTTTTGGTCACTGTTGAAATTTTAGATGACGAAGCACCGATTTTTCTAAATAATGTTCCAAATTTTGGCAGCAACGGCTGCAACAACACAACGGTTGTTTTGAATAATTTGCCGGGAAATTGCTTTGGTTTGTACTCTTGGCATCGCCCGAATATTTTTACAAATGACCTTTTTGAATGCCCAGATTTGCTGGAAGTTGACGCGATTTTTGAGACTTTTAGCAATCCCGCAGTTGCCCAATCTGTACCGACTTACGAACCGTTTGGCATTTTGCAAGGATACCGATTGAACCCTGCCAATTATTCAAATGTGGTCAATCCAACCGCTACTTTTCCAATCGGCGAAACGATAATTACTTATACCGCTTCGGATGCTGCTTTGCCAAATAGCAATGTTGCTACTTGCTCTTTTAAAGTGGTTGTAAAAGATACTGAAACGCCTACTTTGACTTGTCCGCCAAGCCAAAATATTAGCACGATTTGCACAAATGCACAAGTGCCCAATTATCTGGCTTATGTCAATATTGCGGATAATTGTCCAAATTCAGTGACCCTCACGCAAAGCCCTGTGGCTACCACCACTTTGGGTACTTTGTTGGGAACGCCGATGGTAGGAGACCAATTTACGGTGACAGTTACCGCAAAAGATTTAAGTAACAATACAGGGACGTGTACTTTTGAAGTGATGATAGATGATGATGGCGATGCACCGATTTTAACGCCGTTGGCATCGCTCGAAAGTAAATGTGGCTTTATTAATGTGCCTTCGCCGACCGCAACTTTGCCTTGCGCGCCACCAAATTCACAAACAATTTATGGCTCAACTTCGGGTTCGACCGTGCCGGGCAGCAACCCGCCGATTTATGTTTTTCAACCGGGGAGTTACAATGTTTTGTGGAGTTATAGTTATGGAAATGGCAATGTTGCTACTCAAAATCAAAGCATTTTGGTCTATCCGGATACTTTTCCGGCAGTCGCAAAATGTAAAGCCTTTGTAACGATTCCGCTGCAAGCAGATGGTGATACAATTGTTAAACCTGCTTTGATTGATAATGGAAGTTTTGATGACACGGGTTGTAATTCGCCTTTGACATTTTCTATTATTGGTCAAACGTTGTACAACTGTTCTGACTTAAAAGACACAACAGAAATTACTTTACATGTAAAAGATAACAAAAACAATATCTCAACTTGTAAAACTAAGATTGATGTCTATGATAATACACCGCCAGTATTTGCAAACACACCCAATTCGTTGGTAAATATTGAGGCTTGCAGTGCAATTCCAGCAATTGCGGCAGTTACCGCAACGGATAAATGCACAACCACTGCATTAACTTATCATGCAGATACAATTGTTCAATCCAATATTATTGCTTGTCAGAAATTCAATTTTGACATTGTCAGAACGTGGACTGCAAAAGATACTTTCAATAACACGGCTACATTTACCCAAACGATAAAGGTTCGGGATACAAAAGCACCAAGTTTTAGCAATTCACCAAACAATTTGGTTTTTGAAACTGGGCCAAATGCAGCCACTTGCCAAGACCTTGTAAACTTCAATATCAGAAGTTCTATTACGGATTGTGCAACGGGTGTGGATTTAACTGTAACACCAAATAATGGCTTGATAAACCAAATGTTTTCTGTTGGCCAAAATGCTGTAATTTTTACAGCAAAAGATGTTTGTGCCAATCAAAGTACGTTCACTTTTAACTTTGAATTGGAAGATGCCACGCCGCCTATCCCGTTTTGTAATAATGCCGTTTCAACTTCTGTAAATTTAGCAGGAACGGTAACAATTGATTCTTCTAAAATTGATAATGGAAGTTCGGATAACTGTGCTATCAAAACAATGACTGTTTCACCAAATACATTTGATTGCGATGATGCTGACGGCGTTACCAAACACGTTGTCCGTTTAACAGTTGCTGACCATGCCGGAAATACGGCGGCTTGCGAAACAGAAGTTGTTGTATTTGATTATGTATCGCCAGTTATCACTGCTTGTCCTGCAGATGTTACGATTCTTTGTTCTGCGGATAGAAGTGTGGTTGCATTGGGAAATGCAACTGCAACCGATAATTGCAATAACACATTGGTTATTTCATTTTCAGACGCAGCCCCGGTTTATGGGACAGGTTTTGCAACGATTATCAGAACTTTTACAGCAACCGATGGCAATAACAACACGTCAACGTGTGAACAAACGATTCGTTTGACGGATATAATCGCTCCGACGATTTCGGCTATGCCGGTCAATTTGACATTGGGTTGCCCATCGGATGTACCTTCTTTGCCAGTAATTACGGCTTCTGACAATTGTGATCCAGTTCCGTCTCTCACCCGGACAATTGCAACAACACAAAGTACCAATAAAAAACTTTGTGCCTTTTATACTTTTGTAACCACAAGAACTTGGACAGCAGAAGATGCTTATCATAATAAATTAGTCCACACACAAACTATCACAGTTAAAGACACGATAAAACCTGCAATTACTGGTTTGTTGGACACATTTGTA
The DNA here is from genome assembly GCA_031398055.1 of Saprospirales bacterium. GTDB lineage: Bacteria > Bacteroidota > Bacteroidia > Chitinophagales > Saprospiraceae > M3007. The sequence continues at coordinate 100,272 of JANNMS010000216.1, forward strand.
TTTGCATCGGCAAGTTTTCCGGCCAATAATTCTTGTACAGTTCCAGTTAATTTTAATATCAATGATTATATCACCGATTGTGCACACGATACGAATTTGGTTGTAAATGTTTCTGGCGCACCGTTCGGCCTCGGCACTCGAAATATCAGTGGCAATTACGCTATCGGCAATTACAAAATCATTTTTGCAGTTTCTGACCCTTGTGGAAATACAAAAATTGATACGACTGTATTTAAAGTAATTGACAATAGTTCGCCTGTGGCAGTTTGCAAAGACAATGTCGTTGTGGCTTTGGGAACGCAGGGCACGGCAACTTTGTCAACAGCAGCTATCAATAATAACAGCACGGATAATTGCAGCATCCCAAATAACGGTTATGCACTTTCAAAATCAAGTTTTGATTGTGGAGATTTGGGTATCAATTCAATTACATTGACGGTTACCGATATTTATGGCAATTCAAATGCTTGTTCTGTTGATATAACTATCGAAGCGGGAACGGCTGCTGTTTTTAATTTAACAACTTCCACCACGCCAACATCCTATTTTGGATTGAACAACGGCACGGCGGGCGTCACCGCGACGGGCGGTTCTGGCAATTTCACTTATTCTTGGCACAACAACGCCACGACCGCGAACATCACCGGTTTGGCTGCCGGGCCGTATTTTGTAACCGTAACTGATACCGGAAATGGTTGCACGCGCACCGCTTCGGTCACGGTTTTGGATGGGCCAAAAATCACGTTTACGGCTGGAACGGTTTCCGGTGCGCAAGGCACGATGGCTTTGGTTCCGGTGACTGCCGACCAATTTAATAACCTTTTTTCATTCCAATTTTCAGCGCACGTTGATTTGCCAAACATCGCGCAAGTCCTTGCAATTGAGGATGTTAACCCTGCTTTGGATGTGCCGAACGTGTTGGATTTTGTCTCCAATATTATTGGAAATGACATCGGGATTATCTGGGCAACGGCAACCGGCCAGCCATTGACTTTGCCGCCGGGCAGTGTTTTATTTAAAATAAAAGTCATGTTGGTCGGCGGTTCAAACTCAATGACTCCAGTGACTTTGAACGACACGCCGGTGGATTTGGACGTTTTTCAATCTTTAAATGGCACGTCAGTTCAAGTCCCGGTTGATTTGGTGAACGGCAAAATTTTGATAAACAGCGGCACGACTGATGTGGAAATCGGCGGCCTCGTCCACACTTGGATAAACCCGGAAGTTGCGACGAGCACCGAAAAACCGGTGGCAAATGTGGACGTTGAATTGACCGGAACTCAATTTGCTTCGATGACAACGCAGGCAAATGGTTTGTACAATTTTACCATTTTGAGTGGCGACAACTCGACGGTCGATTGTTCAAAATCAACCGCCGGAAATAATGGAATCACAGCGGGCGACTTGCTTCGGATTGTCAACCAAATTTTCGGAATCACGATGCCAAGTCCCTATCAATGGGTCGCTGCCGATGTCAACAACGACGGCAAAGTGACGCTCGCGGATTATGTGATTATCCAACGTTTGGCTTTGGGCACGGATCAACATTTGTTCAATTCGCCGGACTGGAAATTCATCCCAGAATCTTATGTTTTTGGAAATCCCCCAATTTCGCAGGCCGTTCCGACGCCGTACCCAACTACAATTTCGCACAATCCTGCTTTGCAAGATTTTTTGACGGACAATTTTGTGGCCGTTCGGATGGGCGATGTCAATGGAAATACGCCCGTGACGATTGCCGGCGGCACGGACGACCGATATGATGGCTCGGAAAAATTCATTTTCAAAATTGACGACCGCGCTTTCAAATCAGGTGAAACCTTGACCGTACCGTTCCGGGCGAAAGATTTTTCGGACAAAAAAGCATATCAAATGACCATCGTTTTCGACCCAAAAACATTGGCTTTTGAAAATGTGGAAATGGGCGCACTGCCCAATTTGACGGAGCAAAACTTTGGTTTTTCCCGCCTCTCGGATGGGTATTTGTCCACAGTTTGGGTAAATCGCGATGCCGTTTCGATGGCTGAAAACGAGGTTTTGTTTACTTTGACTTTCAAAACTTTGGCCGAAAAATCTTCCTTGACCAGCGTTTTGCGCCCCGGTTCGGAAGTGACCCGCGCCGAAGCCTACGACGGCAGGGAAAAAACCCAAAAAATTGATTTTGAATACATTTTGCCAGTTGGCGGCAGCAGTCAAGTTGCCAATTTTGAGTTGTATCAAAACCAGCCAAACCCATTCAGTCAATTTACAGATGTCAATTTCCGTTTGCTGGAAGCCGAAAATGCGACGATTCGCATCTCAAATGTGGCCGGACAAGTGGTCAAAACGATTGACAGAAATTTTGAAAAAGGATTGAATACTGTTCGGATTTTGCGCAGCGAATTGGGTCAATCGGGTGTTTTTTGGCTCGAATTGTCCACGCCGACACAGCGCGGACAGGTGAAAATGATTTTGATAGATTAAGAAAATAGGTGGGTTTCGGTGGCGTTCGCGTTGCCGAAACCCACTTTTTTGATAAAAAAAATGTAGGTGGTAGGCAATTGCAGTGTTTTGGATGTTTTGAATTTTTGAAATTTACCACGTTTTTATGCTGTAATTTTCTGTCCATTTGCCCACCGATTACTAAAAATCAAGGAATTCTAATACCATGAGGTTAACGCTTCTCGCTTTGGTAATTTGCCTGATTGGTTTTTCCAATTCGCAATTATTTGCCCAACCGCCGGTTATCATTTCCATTGACACCGCGTCTTTGGATTGTCAGGCGACGGGCAGTTTTTCCATCCCAATTCGTGTCAAAAATTTCACGAACGTGGGGTCTTTTCAATTTTCAATTCAATTTGACAACACCAAATTGAGCAATTTGAAGGTTGGAAAATTGCACCTGCCATTTTCAATCGGCAATCCAGATGTGCAATTCGATACCACCAATTTTATCGGAAATGGTCAATTTACCATGACTTTTACCCAATTTGGTGGCCTCACTGTGCCCGATGATTCTGTGGTTTTGGACTTGACTTTCAATTATCTCGGCGGTGGTTTTGCCAGCGTAGCGATTATCGAAAGTGGCCCTGCGCCCGCCGGTTTTGAAGTCACCGACCCGAACGGGAACCCAGTACTTTCGGATGCCGTGCCAGGTGGTTTTACGCCCGACGACACCGAAAACCCCGTGATTTCTTGCCCCGCGAATGTTTTGCTCGAATCCAATTCGCCGGTGACGGTTTCAAATATCCCAGCCACGTTTTCGGACAATTGCGGCACGCCGACCGTCGGCTGGACATCTTCCGGCACGACGACTTTCAATTTTCCAAATGACCCGGACGCGAGCGGTGCAAATTTTAATCCCGGCGGTGTTTCTACCGTCATTTACAGTGCCACCGATGTGGGTGGAAATGTTGCAACTTGTTCTTTTTCAATAAATATCGAGACCATCGGCACGGACACTTTGACCGTGATTTTAGACAAATTGACTTTAAATTGCAATGACGCATCGGCCATAATTCCGGTGAGTTCTTTGCATTTTGATTCGATTGGCTCGCTCCAATTTTCTGTTTTTTGGGATAAAAACCTGTTGAAATTTGACTCGGTCAGTGGTTTTCAGCCGCAGTTGGGTTTGGACAACACCAATAATTTTAATACCCTTTTTACCTTGTCCGATGGGCGTTTGGGTTTTCAATGGACGAGCGCGGATTTGTACGGCACGACGCTCGTGCCATTTAATAATGTGCTTTTTGAAATCTATTTTACCGTTTTGGGAAGCATCGGTTCGATGGCGGCTTTGCAATTTGGCGGCACGCCGATAGTCCAAGAAGGTTATTCGAGTGCCACGTTGCCAGCCGAGGAAGTTCCGGTGAAATATTTGCCCGGTTCTGTGAAAATCACGGACGCGACCGCGCCAAAAATTACCTGTCCGCCATCCACCACCGTTTCTACTCAAATTGGTCAGAACTCGGTGAATGTCAACGGTTTAACGGCCACCGCGACCGACGATTGCGATGCGACGCCGACCCTCACTTTTGTGCGGTCGGGCGCAACTTTGGGCAGCGGGACTGGCAGCGCGGACGGCATTTATTTTGTCGGAAAAACGGATATCACGTTCACCGCGACCGACGATTCGGGCAACAAATCTATCTGCACGATGTCCGTCATCGTCAACCAAACGACTTTGGACACGGTGACTTTTGCGATTGACACGCTGGATAATTTGTGTTTTAAAATTGGCGACACGATTGAAATTCCGCTGCGAGTTTATAATTTTCAAGAAATTTTCGGGGCGCAATTCAATGTTGCATGGGATGAAAACCAATTGAGTTTGCTCGGTTTGACCAATATTTTTCCCGGAATGACACCGCAAAATGGCTTGCCGGGTTTGGTTTGGGCAGATACTTCGAATGGTTTGTTCAAATATTTCAGTGCCTCTCCGAGTTGGCCGGACATTCCGGACGGCGGTGTTTTTTTCAATTTGAAATTTCGGGTTGAAAAATATCCAGCCTCGGTCACGCTGCTGATGTTGCCAAATGACGTGGTGAATTCGTCTTTTCAATCCGTCCCGGTGGCTGGAATCAATGGTTTTTACAAATCGGAAGACCTCGTGCCGCCAGTGGTAATTTGCCCGGCAAATGTTACGGCCAACGCGGTGACGAACGAATGTTCGGCCAACGTGCTGCTGCCCGTTCCGACAATCAGCGATGATTGTTCGGGTTTAAAAACGCTTTCTTCCTCACATCCGTCCATCAATTATTCATCGGGAATTACCACTGTAATTTATACGGTGATTGATAATTCAAACAATCAAGCCACGTGTTCTTTTACTGTTACAGTAATTGATGCCGTTGCGCCGCAATATTTTAATTGTCCAAAAGACACGGTAGTTTATTCTCCGTTCAATGCTTGCGAAAAAGCAGTTTTTTGGAAAGAACCAAATTTGGTGGATGGTTGTGGGAATACTACTTTTTTAGTTGATTCAGCCAACTACCAATCCGGCACGGCTTTTCCGGTTGGTGAAATTATCATTTCTTATTTGGGTACGGATATTACCAATTTGTCGGCAACGTGTAGTTTTAAGATTACAGTTGTTGATTCCGTACCGCCTGCTTTGACTTGCCCGCCGCCGTCGGATACCGTTTTTGTTTCGAACGGCAATTGCGATTATATTTTCAAAGCCGATACTTTGACTGCATTCGATGCCTGCGATTTGTTTATAAATATTATGGCGAATGTGGCAAACGGCACACTGCTTCCGATTGGAAAAAATTCGGTAACCTACACAGCCACAGACAATTACGGCAATAAAACCAAATGCCAACAGGACATTTTTGTGTTGGATGCGAACGCCCCGAAATTGATAAACTGTCCGCCGAGCGATACTGTAATTGTTACATCTTTTGACGTGACCTTGGGTTGTGGGACGACCGCAACTTGGACGCAGCCGGGCGTTTCGAATATTTGTTTGGGTGCAAATGTGAACATCACTTCGAGCCATTTTCCGGGCGCGTTTTTTGGTCTCGGTTCGACCGAGGTAAAATATTTGGCTCAAAATGGCACGGGAAAAGACTCCTGCAGTTTTACGATTTTGGTGGAAGACAAAGAATTTCCAAAATTTGACAACTCGTTTTTCCCGATAAATAAGGTGATCAATTTGCCTGCTGGAAAATGCGATACCGTTTTACATTGGAACGCGCCGATTGGTTTGGATTTGTGCGGCGTGGACACGGTTTTTTCAAACATCAAATCGGGTTCAAAATTTCCCCTCGGCGGACACACCATAATATATACCGTGGTGGATGAAAGTGGAAATTCGGCAACGCGGTCATTTTCAATTACGATAAATGACGTGACGAAACCGAAAATTTCAAATTGCCCGCCGACCCAAACCGTCAATGCCGCTGGAAATTGCCAAGCGATTGTTACTTGGCCAACTGTTACGGCAACCGATGATTGCGGGACGGTTTCTTTGCTTCCGCAAAATTTGCTTTCCGGTGATACTTTCGAGGTCGGCACGCACGATTTGCAGATTTTTGCAATCGACGAAAGTCAAAATATTGATACTTGCAGTTTTAAAATTACGGTAATTGGCGTTGGAAATCCAGATTTGGAATGTCCCCCGAACCAGATTTTTACCTGCACCGCGCCGAACGTATCGTGGTTGACTCCGGTGGCTTCGGGTTTTTGCTCGGCGGTGACTTTGGATTCGACGCACGTTTTTGGCAATTTTCAATTGGGTGCGACGACCGTAAAATTTACTGCGAAAGATGTCAACAACAACGAAGCGACCTGCGAATTTTTGATTACGGTATCTGACAATGTTGCGCCGGCCATCGTTTGCCCGGGAAATATTGAAATCAGTTTGGGCGGTGCAGAAATTTCCGACCCGTCCAATTTCATTTCTTCCGCCGTGCCAAATGGTGGTTGCGACGCGGTGGCTTTGGCTTTCGGCCAACCTGCTGCGACCGACAATTGTACAAATGTAATTGTCGTGCAAACTTCCGGTTTGGCTGCCGGCAGTGCGTTTTCGGAAAGCACACAAACGATGGCTTACAAAGCGACTGATGCTTCTGGAAATACTTCGACTTGTGAATTTTCCATAAAAATCACTGGTTTGCCGACGCTGACCGCCACTGTTGACCCGGCGGTGGGCTGCGAAAACGACATGGTAATTTTGAGTGTGGATTCGATTCCGGGCGCGACGTACACTTGGTCAGGGCCGCAACAGAATTACCCGAACACGTCGACCATCACGATTTTCAGTTTGAGTACCGGAAACGCAGGGATTTACACCGTTTTTGCAAAAATAAATGGTTGCAACACGGCTGCCATTTCGACGGTGGTCACGCTCGTGCCGAATCCGGATGCCAACGACGACCTTGGAATCAAGATAAAAGCAGGTGAGTCGCTGGCAAATATTGATGTTTTGGGAAATGACTCGATCGACTCTGCAGATGCGTCGGTGACTTTGGTTGCTCCTGTCAACGGAGTGACCCTGAACAGCGACAATACTTTCTCGTTTTCCGGCACTGAAAATCCCGGCGACATCAGTTTTCTGTACCAATTGTGCTCGAAAACCTGCCCGGACAAATGTGATATGGCACAAGTGACCATCACGATCCAAGACACGCGCTGCTTGTTCATCCCGAACATCATCACGCCAAACGGCGACGGCATCAATGACGATTTTTACATCCCCTGCCTCGATACCGATGAATACCAGAACAACTCCATTGTGATTTATAATCAATGGGGTACCAAAGTTTACGAGGCAGCCCCGTACAAAAACGGAACGGTAACCGGCTGGAAAGGCACTCTGGATGGCACACCAGGCCGAGACCTGCCCGACGGCGTTTATTATTATATTTTCAAAACTTCCAACTCCGGTAATGCCGAGGTGAAGAAGGGTTTTATTGAAATTCTAAGATAAATCATTGTCCACGTTTGCGAAACTTTAAAAGTTTCGTAAACGTGGGGCAAGCATTTCAAAAAATAAATAATGAAAAAAATATACCTTTTCCTAATAGTTCTCTGTTCCGCCGCCCACCTTTTCGGCCAGCAGGAACACCAGTACACCCAATTCATGTACAACAAGTTGTTGCTCAACCCGGCATACGCCGGCGCGCGCGGTGTGCCATTTGTCACGGCGATTTACAGAAACCAATGGCTTGGTTTTGATGGTGCGCCGACTTCGGCTTTGGCCAGTTTCAACAGCCCGTTTTTGAGCGAGCGGGTGGGGTTGGGCATTACAGTTTCTCACAAAAGCATTGGTTTACAACGCGATTTTTATGGTTCGTTTGCCTATTCGTACCGCGTGGTGGAGGCTGGCGATTTGAATATTCGCATCGGTTTGATGGGTTCGATGAAATCGGTGAGCATGCGTTTTGATAAAGCTGACCCGCTTTTGACCAATGACCAATCGCTGGAAACTAAAAAAACCAATGAATTTTACGGAAATGTGGGTGCGGGCGTTTACGCACTTTGGCGGGAGAAATTTTTTGTGGGATTGAGCGTGCCACATATTTATTCCAACAAAATTGGTTTGAAAAACCTGCAAGCCGCGCTCGATGCCAAAGAATATCCACATGCTTACGCGATGGTTGGCGGCAGTTTTCCATTGAACGACCAGATAAATTTGTTGCCTTCGATTTTGGTAAAATATGCGGAACATGTCCCGCTCAATGCTGATTTGAATTTCAATTTTGAAATAAAAAAGAAGTTTAACTTGGGTTTGTCCTATCGTTTGGGTGGCGACGGGCCGGGCGATTCGATGGATTTGCTGGTTTTTATGCAGGCAAATTCGATGATCGGGATTGGCGCGGCCTATGATTTTACTTTGTCTGAAATCAAAGATTATTCCACAGGTTCGGTGGAGGTTTTGTTTAAAATTGACTTGAAACAGGACAAAAACAATATGTCGAACCCTCGATTCTTCTTTTAATTTAAAAACAGAAATATCATGAACCCGCATTTCATGGCACGCAAACTTTTTCTTTTTCTTTTCTTTTTTCCCTTGTTTTTGCAAGCACAGGACACCGCGACCGTTGCGACTCTGCTTTTGCAAAACGAGGAAGCCATCAATTCGAAAGGCTTGGATTTCAGCCCGACGTTTTACGAGGACGGCATCGTTTTTATTTCGACAAATGCTCCGGACAATGTTCGGAAAATCACGGACGATAAATTGAAACTCCCGGCCATGTCCATTCTTCGTTCGCGCCGTGACTCGACTGGGAAATTGGGCGCGCCCGTGCTTTTTGCCAAAGAAATTTCATCGCGTTTTCACGAAGGCCCAGTCTGTTTTGACCGCACTGCCGAAAAAGTCTATTTTTCGAGCAACGTCACCGTCAAAGGACGCGAAAAATTGGCGCGCGATGGTGAGCAAAAAATGCGGCTTTTTATCTCTGAAAAAAAAGGCGAAGGTTGGACGGAACCAACCTCGCTGCCTTTCAACATCGGCGAATGGGACGACTGCCATCCGGCCATCAGCATCGACGGGGATAAATTGTTTTTCGCCTCAAACCGCCCCGGCGGGCAGGGCGGGATGGATTTGTACGTCGCGTTTCGCCTCGGCGATGCGTGGAGCGAACCGGTAAATCTGGGCGACAAAATCAACACGCCCGGCCACGAGGTTTTTCCTTTTTTGCACGCCGACAACACGCTCTATTTTGCGTCGGACAAACACGAAACCATCGGCGGTTTTGACCTTTTTTACACCATTCCGGAAGATGCTGGGTGGGCAAAACCAGTTAATTTGGGCACGCCTTTTAACACGCCCAGCGATGATTTTGGATTGATTGTAGACCTCGACAAAAAGAACGGCTACTTTTCGAGCAACGGAAACGGGGGCATCGGTGCAGACGATATTTTTAGTTTTTCAGTAAATGATGGCAACCTCGACGACTACCTTTTTCAACACAAACGTTTGCCGGCAGGCGATTTTTCGGTGTTGTTAAATGTGCAAAATCAAGACAGTCAAATGATTGAAAATGCGGTGGTTCGGATACTAAATTTGAACGAAAACAACGTCATCGGACGAGATGAAGAAGGCAACTTGATTACCCTTCAAAGCATTGACGGCCAAGACATTATGAAAGTAGTTCCAGCCGACAACGGAATCACCGGAACGACCGATGCGGCAGGAAAATTTGCCGCAAAACTCAGCCCCGGAAACTACGTCATCCTGATTTCAAAGGATGGTTACCAAACCAAGCAAATCACCCACCAGGTCATGAAATCGGGGCAAGAATTTACCGCCGTTTTGGAAAAAGCAGAAGGCAAAGTCCACTGGAACGCGACCCTTTTTAATGATTTGACAAACACACCGCTCGCCGGCGCGACTTTGATCTTGACCAACGAAGCTACCGGAAAAAAGGACACCATCACGACTGACGCTGCTGGAAATGTCAATTATTATGTGGAAAAAAATGCCAATTACGCCGTTGACATTTACCAAAATGGAAAATTGATGGGCAAAACAAAAATGAACACGACCGGCTGGGAACTCGGTGAAACTGGAAAACAAGGCGAGATGAATTTGAATATTTCGTTTTCGCCGCTCGCGGCTGGGACGAAAATCACGCTACCAAATATTTATTACAATTACAACGACGCGACACTGCGACCGGAGTCAAAAAAGGACTTAAAATTGGTCATAAATTTAATGCAACAATATTCAGGCATCGTGCTCGAATTGGCTTCCCACACCGACAGCCGAGGAACAGATCAGTATAATTTGGCTTTGAGCCAAAAGCGAGCAGATAATGTTGGTAAATATCTTTCTGAAAATGGTGTGCCGATAAGTCGTTTAAAACCAACTGGTTACGGCGAAAAACAACCCCGCAACCGCTGCAAAGACGGTGTGGATTGCAATGAAAAAGAACACGCCAGAAATCGCCGGACAGAAGTAAAAGTTTTGGCCGGTGCCGATGGTGCGGTCGTCAAACAAGTGGACGGTTCGCTCGGACTTGGAAAGTCGACAAGGGTCAATCAAGCCCCTGGAAATGTCCAAATGAACAGCAATGAAAAGATGAATTTTTACATCGTTTCAGGTTCGTTTTTGATGAAAACCCGCGCCGAAGCACAAACAGAAAAACTGAAAGGCATGGGTTACACCGAAACAAAAGTAATTCAGTTTCCCGGCTCAACTTTTTACTCGGTCGTCGCCAAACAGACTTCCGACCGCAGTGAGGCTTTGGCCATTTCTTCGGATTTGAAAAGCAAAGAGAACATGAAAAATTTTATAAAACCGATGCCGAAGTAGGTGATTGGTTATTGGTTGATTGGGAAATTGGGGTGGCGGTGTTTCTCGGTCTGAAAAGACATTTTTTTTAAAAATGTCTTTTCTTTTCAAGTCGTAAAAGTGAATGGGACATCGGGTTTCGCCCGGTGTCCCATTTTTCATAAATATTTGACAATGGCGAAACGAACCTCGAATTCAATTTCATTGGTAAATTTGCGCCGCGAACCTTTCAAAACGGTCAGTGTTTTTTAATAAACCTATTTCAAATCAACGATTGCAAAATCGGAAATCTAAAATCCAGAAAAAATGGCAATAATGATAACAGACGAGTGCATCAACTGCGGTGCTTGCGAACCGGAATGCCCGAACCACGCGATTTATGAAGGCGGTGTGGAGTGGGCAATTTCCGACGGCAACACAGTAAAAGGAATGTACCCTCTTTTGAACGGAGAAACGGTGGACGCGGCGGCAAAAATGACTCCGGTTTCCAATGAATTTTATTACATCGTTACGGATAAATGTACAGAATGTGTTGGTTTTCACGAAGAACCGCAGTGCGCGGCGGTTTGTCCGGTGGATTGTTGCGTGCCCGACCCCGATTTTGCGGAAGTGAAAGAGGTGCTTTTGGACAGAAAAGTAAAATTGCATTTATGATTGGAGGTCGGAATTTATTC
>JANNMS010000186.1:0-16090 GCA_031398055.1 Saprospirales bacterium
TTTTTTTTATTGGTTTTCACATTTTTTTTTTAAAAAATTTAAATTTTTTTTTAATTGTGGGGGGGTGACTTCAAGCCCCCCCGACACTCGCGTTTAATTAACGATGACCAACCGCTGCACCGCAGCCGTTTTATTTTCCAAAATTACAGAAACAAACACCACCCCGCTCGAAAAATCATCCAAAGAAATCCGGTTGCCGGTTAACAAAAGCAAACCTAAATCAATGGTTTTCAACAATTTACCTGCCGCGTTTTGGATAAATATTTTCCCTGCCGCTGGATTTTCATTTTCAAAAACAAGGAAAACTTCGCGGCTCGCGGGGTTTGGTTTGAGGTAAAAATCGATGTTTTGATTTTCCAAAATACTTTGGTTTCTGAAAATGTTTGGCTTCGCCGAAGGAATTGGGATGTCGGTGTTTTGGCTCGCAGTGCAGCCGTTTTTGTCCAAAATTTCAAAAGTATAATTTCCAGCGACCACGTTGTTGAAAATCCCGGTCGTCGTGTAACCCGTCCAAGTTACCGGCCCGGTCGAGCGGCGGTATTTCAGCGGCGCGGTGCCGCCCGTGCCGACGATGGTCACTTTATATTTTGTCCCGATGAGTTCGGCGGTGATGCTTTGAAAAACGAGTGGGGTGGGTTCGACGATGGTTGTCTCGCCTGAGGCGAGACAGCCGTTCGCGTCGGAGGCCGTGACCGTGTAATTTCCAGCGGCCAAACCCGTGATTTCCTGCGTCGTTGCGCCGTTCGACCAGACGTAATTTTTGGTTCCGGTGCCGCCGGTGGCTATGCCTTTTGCCGTGCCGTTGGTTTGCCCGAAACACAAAATATTTTTCGAAGTCATGTTCAAAACCAAAACGACGGGTTCTGTAAAATTAAAATTTGCCGAAACTTTTGTGCAGCCATTATTGTCAGTTGCGGTACAAGTGTACGTTCCGGGAGAAAGATTGGAACGGTCTTCGGTGGTCGCGCCGTCGCTCCAAAGCCAAGAATAAGGCGTTTTTCCGCCCGTCGTGGTCAAATTGATGCTGGCGTTGTTCGCTCCGGCGCACAAAATTGGCGTGGATGTGGCGGTGATTTTCAAAAAAGCAGCGGGTTGGGTGATGACGACATTTCCAGAAATTTTCGTGCAGCCAAGCGCGTCGGTCGCGGTGCATTTGTACGTTCCCGCGCCCAAATTCGGGACGGTCGCGGTGGTGCCGACGGTGACCGTGCCTTTTTTCCAAAGATATGAAATACTCGGATAACCGCCTGAAACTGATGCAGTTACCGACCCCGTCAACTCGCCCCGACACAAAACATTGACCCGCGAGGTGGTCAAAGTCATTTTCAAATTGACGGTGATGGTCTCGGAAATCGTCGTGCCGACGGCATCTTTCAGCACGATTTGGTAGGTTCCGTTGCTCAAACCGCTGAAAATGTTGCTGGTTTGGTAGGCCGTGCCGCCGTTTTTTGAATATAAATATGGTGGTGTGCCGCCCGCCGCGTTCGACACGGTGATGGTGTTTGCGGTGTTCAAATCGCAGGACGGGGTGATGGTCACGGTCATCGAAAGTGGCGTGCAGCCTTCGTTGATTTCGGTGTCGCAGTCGTCGTCAATCGAGTTTGAGCAGAGTTCGGTGGCGTTCGGGTTGACCGCTGGATTTGTGTCGTCGCAGTCGGACGAGTTGGCGACGTAACCGCTTGGTTGTGAACAAGTTAATTCAGAAATGCTCGGATTTCCAAAACCATCGCCATCAAAATCTTGGTAAAAAAGTGTCGGCGTATTTACCAAAACCGTTGCCTCAGCCGTGCCGGTGCAGCCGTTTCCGTCGGTTGCCAAAACCGTGTAACTGCTTGTGGCTGTGGGGTTTACAGTGATTGCAGCGGTCGTTTCGCTGGTTGACCAAATGTAGGTTGAACCTCCGGCGGCGGTCAAAATTGTGCTTTCCCCGCTGCAAATTGTCGTGTTTCCAGAAATTGAAACGGTGGGCAAATTATTGACCAAAACCGAAGCCGCAGCGGTGGCCGTGCAGCCGTTTCCACCAGTCGCGGTGACGATGTAAGTCGTTGTGGCTGTGGGAGTTACGGTGGTGGCGGCGGTCGTTGCGCCGTTTGACCAAATGTAAATTGAACCTCCGTCGGCAGTCAAAATCGTGCTTTCGCCGCTGCAAATTTCGAGGTTGCCAGAAATTGAAATGCTGGGCGCAAAATTTACCAAAACCGTAGCCGCAGCGGTGGCCGTGCAGCCGTTTGCATCGGTTGCCAAAACGGTGTAAGTCGTTGTGGCTGTGGGAATTACGGTGATTGCGGCGGTCGTCGCGCCGGTTGACCAAACGTAAGTTGAGCCTCCGGCGGCGGTCAAAACGGTGCTTTCTCCGCTGCAAATTTCAAGGTCGCCAGAAATCGAAGCGGTGGGCAAATTATTCACCAAAACCGTCACCGCAGCGGTGGCCGTGCAGCCGTTCGCGTCGGTGCCGGTGACTGCGTAATTCGTTGTGGATGTGGGAGTTACGGTGATTGCGGCGGTCGTCGCGCCGGTTGACCAAACGTAAGTTGAACCTCCGGCGGCGGTCAAAACAGTGCTTTCGCCGTTGCAAATTGTCAGGTCGCCGGAAATCGAAATGGTGGGCAAATTATTTACCAAAACCGTTGCCGCAGCCGTGCCGGTGCAGCCGCCAGAATCGGTGGCCGAAACCGTGTAACTGCTTGTGGCTGTGGGGTTTACAGTGATTGCAGCGGTCGTCGCGCCGGTTGACCAAACGTAGGAAACGCCTCCGGCGGCGGTCAAAACGGTGCTGCTGCCGTTGCAAATTGTCAAATTTCCAGAAATCGTCGGGGTGAAAGTGCAGCCGCTCGCTGCGCCGACGAGCAGTTCGCCGCGCGGGTTTTTGCCTTCGGCTGTCGCCAAATTTTTCAAAACGGTGTGCACATTTCCCGTCGGGTTGAACTCAAAAATCGTCCCCGCGCCGTTCGTTCCGCCCGCGAAAGTGGTGCCGTAAAATTTGCCGCCGGTCAAAGCCAACGTGCTGCTCGGCACCGACCCGGTGGCCGCCGAAAAACTGTAAAGATTTGAAAATGAGGAACTTGTGAGGTTGTAGGAAAACAGCGCGCCGAGATTGTTCATGCCTCCGTACCCCGCCGTGCCGTACAAAACTGCGCCGGAATTGACCAACCCGCCGAAGGCAAAACCGCCCGTCGAATTGGCAAAATTGTGCTTCGTGGTGTAGGAATTTGCCGTCGGGTCGTACTCGAAAAGGGTGCCGTGCGCGTTCGTTCCGTTGTGAAAAGCAATGCCGTACAATTTTGAATTGTAGGCCAACAAACTGCCGCCGTCCGGCGAAGTGCCGCCCGACGTGGCCGAAAAATTGTACTCGACGGCGTAGGTACTCGAAGTCAAATTGTACTCAAAAATAACGCCCGGCCCGTTGACCGTCGTCGAAGCGCCCGTGCCACCGTAAAACGCGCAGCCGTACAAATTGCCGTTCAAAACCGCCAGCGAACCTTGCGGACGCAGGCCAGAAGTGTAGGTATTTGGAAAACTGTACTTCAAAGTGTAGGTCGTGGCGGTGGGGTCAAATTCAAAAATTGCCCCAAAATCGCCCGCGCCGCCCCAGTTTGTCAGGCCGTAAAATTTTGAATTTTGCAAAACCAAACTGCCCTGCGGATTGCGCCCCGTCGCAGCGGCAAAGTTGTGTTTGACGGTGTACACATTTCCGGCAGGATTAAATTCAAAAATAACACCGTGCCCGTTCGTGCCGCCGAGGTTGGTCATTCCATAATATTTTGAGTTGAATTCGACGAGTCCGCCGAACGGGTTTTCGCCGGTCGCGCTGCCAAAATTGTTTTTGACGGTCGCCACCGAAGTTGAAACATTGAACTCGAAAATTGTCCCAAAACCGTGCGTGCCGCCCTGCGAAGTCGTGCCGAAAATTTTGCCGCCCGTTTCCATCAAATCCGACTGCACCCGAAAACCGGTGGCCTGCGCGAACGTGTTTTTTACAGAATATGTCGAGGTCGTCGGGTCGTATTCAAACAAAACGCCGACGCCGTTCGAGCCGCCTTCCAAAGTTGAGCCGTACAATTTTGAATTGTAAAAAACCAGGCCGCCCGCCGGACGCCGCCCCGTGCCGTTGATTGCCGTGGCAAAACTGTATTTTAAAGTAAAAACACTCGTGGAAATGTTGTACTGAAACAATGTCCCGCCGCTCGCCGCTGCCGTTCCGGTGCCGCCGTATTTTGAAACGCCGTACAAACTCGTCCCGGAAACCGCCAAACTGCCCGTCGGAAAACTGCCGTTGGCAAAAGTGCAAGAATATTTCAGGGCAAAAACGGAGGTCGTCGGGTCGAATTCGTAAATCGCGCCGTGATTGCTCGCGCCGCCTTCGGAGGTCGTTCCGTAAAATTTTGAATTGTAAATGACGAGCGGGGAGTACGGCGCAAAACCGGTGGCCAACGTGAAATTGTGCTTCACGGTGTATGCCCAGCCCGTCGGGTTGAGTTCAAAAATGACGCCGCCGGAGTTCGCGCCCCCTTCGGCTGTTGTGCCGTAAAGTTTTGAATTCCAAAGAGTTAGCGTTCCGACGGGCGTGTTTCCGGTGGCTGCCGCAAAATTCCAGCGGACGGTAAAAGTGCCTGCCGTCGGGTCATATTCAAAAACAGAACCGAACCCGTTCGAGCCGCCTTCGGAGGTCAAGCCGTACAATTTTGAGTTGAATTCGACGAGCGAGCCAAAGGGTTTTCCGCCCGTCGCCGCCGCGAAATTGTGCTTGATGGAATAAATGGAAGTCGTCGGGTTGTATTCGTACAAAACGCCGAGGCCGTTCGCGCCGCCATCGGTCGTCATGCCGTAATAATTTCCGTTCGATGCCGCGACGAGGCCGCCGAACGGTGAACGTCCGCCATTTTCAAAAGAAAAAGCAGTGGAAAATGACGTGCCGTCGGTGTTGACTTTGACGATCGAGCCGCCGCCGTTCGCGCCGCCGGAGGATGTTAGGCCAAAAAGTGGAATTTGGGAAAAGGAGTTGGAGACCATTAAAAACATGGTCAATATTGACAAGGATAATTTTTTCATTTTTAAAATTTATTTTTTTAAACACATAGGCACATAGGTTTTTAACATAGGGTAACATAGAAATTTTGAAAAAACTATGTTTTCCTATGTTTAAAAACTATGTGCCTATGTGTTAAAACTTTTTAGAAAAAGGCAAAACCTGCACCCGCGTTGAGTCGTCGAAAACCAACAGATAATCGCCGCCGCGCAAATTTTTCACATCCAAAAGCGAGGCCGTCGCGCCCACCTGAATCGGCCCGCGCAACAATTCTTGTCCTTCGGAATTCAAAATTGAAAAATGCGCCTCGCCACTTTTCGACTCGTTGTGCTGCACGACGAGGTGCTCGTTGGCCGGGTTCGTGGCAATTTTTGCCGTTTTTTCTTCCGGTCGGAACGGCAAGTAAACCGTCGAATCAGAGTTGCCGTCAGTGTCAAAAATGGTCAGGCGATATTGGGTTTCGCCGTCCAAATTTTTCGGGTCGGTAAAAGAATAATGTTCATTTCCGCCCAAAATCCCTTTTCCTTCGACGCGGGCGACGGGTTCAAAATCTTCCCAGTCGTGCGATTTTTCAATCAAAAAATGGCTAAAATTTTCCTTTTTCTCTGCCGACCACCAAAGCATGGCTTTGCCGTCGTGCAGTCCGCCGTTGAAATTATTGATGTTCGCCGGGGCGGAAACCGCGCCGTAACTGACCACAACGTCGAGCGTCCCGACCAAACCCCGGTTCACGTCGCCGGACATCGTGACCATTTGCCCAGCCGTGCCGTTTGAAAAAACATTGTCGGTCGCAAAAGTGTAGCCACTCGGTCCGGGGTACGGCGTTGGGCCATATGGCGGTTTGCCGGGCGTGCTGCCGATGCCGTGAATCGCGTCCATCGTGGCGACGGGAAAGCAAAGTTGGGAGACCAATTTTGACACGCCGCCCACAAAAACTTGAAAGTGAATATGATTTATCCGACCCGAATACCAACTTGGAAAAATGGTCTGAAAAGTTACAAATCCCTCATAATCAGTCTGTTGGATGCCGCGCAGCCACGTCGCGCCGACGTAACTTCCATATCCAGAATACGAACCTTGTTCATTGCAATGCCACAAATCCACGCGTGCATTGGCAATCGGCGTGCAGTTGGCAACATTTAAAATCCGCAATTTTACGGTCAACGGAATGCAGCCCTGCCCGCTGCCCGCCGAGTTCGGTTCGCGGATATCCGACCGCCAAAAAACGCTGTTTTGGATGTTCGTGCCGGATGCCCAAGGAAATGGGCCGGCAGTTTCAGTTGGCGTGACCGTGCAAGTCAACAGGTTCAAATTTTCCGCGCCGGGGATTCCAGAAACCGGATTGCCTGCCAAAACGGGATTGCCAGCCGCCAATTTTTTAAAACCAAAAATCCCGGCGACACCTGCCAAACCCGCTCCTTTTAAAAAGTCTTTTCGTTTCATAAATAAAAAATTTAAGATTTTAAGGCAAGGGTGGCGAGGTGAAAAAAGGTTGCGTGATGGTCTCAGGCGACCTGAAAATTTCTAAAAAAACAAAAAAATCGGGGTAAAAAAAATCATTTTGGCCATGTGGCCATCGGAAATCAAGCCGCAAAATCTGCCATAGTTTTCTACATTTGCTTTCTAAATTTCAAAAATTATGTTCCTCACTTTCATCGGTATTGTTTTGTTTTTAGTCAGTTCGACGCTTGCCAAAGCGAATCCAAATTTTGCGAATTTTGGAAAAACCGGGCGGCTGCTCGGCATCGGATTGGTTGTCATCGGGCTGTCCACCGCCTGTTTTGTCCAACTCGAACCCGGCGAAGCTGGGGTGCAAAAACTTTTTGGAAAAGTGCAAAACAACGTGCTTTCCGAAGGTTTGAACTTCGTAAATCCGCTGGTCGAAGTCGAGCGTTTTGACACTCGGACGCAGAATTACACGATGTCCGGCATCCACACCGAAGGCGACCAAAAAGGCGACGACGCGATTCGTGTGCTGTCGTCCGACGGTTTGGAAGTGCAAATTGACCTCACGGTTTTGTACCGCGTGCTGCCGGAAAAAACGCCGGAGATTTTGCAAACGCTCGGCACAGATTACAAAGACAAAATCGTGCGACCGATGACCCGGACGAAAATCCGTGATTTTGCGGTGTATTACGATGCCATTTCGCTTTATTCTACGAAACGGGACGAATTTCAACTGAAAATTTTTACGAGTATTGAAAAGGAATTTGCCCTGCGCGGACTGGTTTTGGAGCAGTTGCTCGTCCGAAATATCAACCTGCCGGAATCGGTAAAAACGACCATCGAATCAAAAATCAATGCCGAACAGGAATCTCAAAAAATGAAATTTGTCCTCGACAAAGAACGGCAAGAGGCCGACCGGAAACGCGTCGAAGCGCAGGGCATCGCCGATTATCAGCGCATTTTGACCTCGTCTTTGACCGATAAATTGTTGCAATACGAACAAATCAAGGCGCAAAAAGAACTGGCACTTTCGCCAAATTCGAAAGTTGTAATTATGAATGGGAAGGGTGCGCCAATCATTTTGGGGCAATAATTCAAAAACTTAACCCAGCCCCAAAAAAGGCTTTTTACCTTTGGCAAAATTTTTTTTAAATGCTCAAAGACATCCCAATTTTAAAAGTTGAAGACCTGATTATTGCCATCGTCCCACGTCAGCCGCACGAGGAAGACCACGATATTTTTTGGGATTCATATTTGATAAATTTGAAAGAAGAACCGATCCATTCGGTGCTCGTCAACTCAACGGGTTACGGCGAATTGAATGGTGAGACGCGAAAAACATCCACTTTACGCCATTTTTTGGGGACGGTCGGTGCGTTGCAAGTCGTAAAAATCGAACCAATCCACCTGCCCATGTTGGAATTTTCGAATGAATACTGGGTCAGTTTTTCTTTTGAAAATTATTTGTACGACAAAAAATATGTCTTCGTGCCGGGTAGTTTGAGCGAGATGAATTTCACGACGATTCCGTTTTTGAACCGGCCGGGCGTGATGATTCGGTAATTTTGACGTTGGATTTTGGACGTTGGACATTGAAAAACGTTCGAAAAATCAAAATCAAACACGCTGTCATTCCGTAGGAATCTGACAAAAACAAGCCACAAATCTTAAATTTTTAATGAAAAAACTGTTTTTCAACCTTTCCCTCCTCGTTTTTTGCCTCTCGGCAAATCCCTCTTTTTCACAAAAAAACACTTCCAAAAACGCCTCGAAAAAAGCAGAATTCGAGGTCGCGTGCGTCGGTTTTTACAACCTCGAAAACCTTTTTGACACGTTGGACACGCCTGACAAAAACGATTCTGAGTTCCTGCCGAACGGCAACTATCATTGGACAGCCGATAAATATGCGCAAAAACAGGCAAATATGGCCAAAGTCGTCAGCCAACTCGGCACTGAATTGAACCCTGACGGCGTGGGAATTTTGGGCGTGGCAGAAATCGAAAACCGCATCGTTTTGGAAGATTTGGTCAAACAACCTGCCCTCGCCGCCCGAAATTATCAAATTGTCCACCACGATTCGCCCGACGAGCGCGGCATTGATTGCGCGTTTTTGTATCAGGAAAAATATTTTCATTTGCTTGGCAGCAAGGCTTTCAAAGTTGATTTGAGTGACCCGCGTTCGGGTGGTTTTGACAAAACGCGCGACGTGGTTTACATGGCTGGCATTTTGCCCGGCGGCGATACTTTGCATTTGATGGTCGGCCATTGGCCAAGTCGGCGGGGCGGCGAAAGTGCTTCGGCTTGGGCTCGCGGGGCGGCGGCGGCGACCTGTCGGAGCGTCGTGGATTCCTTGCAAAAAATAAATCCGATGGCAAAAATCTTTGTGATGGGCGATTTGAACGACGACCCGACCAGCCCGTCGTTGGTCGAGGTGCTTCGTGGCCGCGAAAATTCCCAAAAAATGAAAAAATCGGATATGTACAATCCGACCATCGAACCGTACAAAACTGGCGGCGGTACGCTGGCCTATCGCGATGCTTGGAATTTGTTCGACCAAATGTTGACTTCAAAAGGTTTGGTTTCGGAGCGCGTTGGCGGTTGGCAATTTTACAAATTCATCGTTTTTCGCCGTGACTGGCTTTTGGCCACCGAAGGCCAGTACAAAGGCTATCCGTTTCGCACTTTCGACGGCGATTTGTTTATAAATGGCTACTCCGACCACTTGCCGGTTTATTCTTTTTTGTTGAAAAAGAAATAGGATGCAAACTGTTTTTCTCCAAGATTTAGGAATAATGTCCTATCAAACTGCCTGGGATTTCCAGACCCGGCTGCACCGC
Source organism: Saprospirales bacterium (assembly GCA_031398055.1). Taxonomy (GTDB): domain Bacteria; phylum Bacteroidota; class Bacteroidia; order Chitinophagales; family Saprospiraceae; genus M3007. Next base: position 9,310 of record JANNMS010000186.1, read on the forward strand.
GATTTGGTAGATAACAAATTGAAAAACAGGGACTTGTCTCCAAAATTGCTGCACCAAAATCATCAACTTTTGTTGGTTGAACACCCACCTGTTTTTACCCTCGGTCGCAGCGGCGCGATTGAAAATTTGCTGCTCACCGAAACCGAACTGGCCGAAAAAGGCATCGAATTTTTCCCAATCAACCGGGGCGGCGACATCACTTTTCACGGCCCCGGCCAACTCGTCGGCTACCCCATTTTAGACCTCGATTTGTTTTTCAACGACGTGCATTTGTACGTCCGAAAAATCGAAGAAGTCATCATTCGGACGCTGGCCGATTTTGGGATCGAGGGTTTTCGGATTGAAAAATACACGGGCGTTTGGGTCGGGAACACTGAAAAATTGCGGAAAATTTGCGCCATCGGCGTCCATTTGAGCCGCTGGGTGACGCTGCACGGCTGGGCTTTGAACGTGGCGACCGACCTGAAATATTTTGATTTTATCGTTCCGTGCGGCATTGCCGAGGACGACAAAACGGTCACTTCAATGGAAGTTGAATTGGGCAAACCTGTTGATTTTCAGGAAGTTAAATCAAAAATCGCCATTCATTTTGCCGCCGTTTTTGAATGCCAGGTTCATCGTTCATCGTTTATCGTTCATAGTTCATGCTAACCATTTTACCAAAAATAAAAGCCGCCGGCGCACGCCTCGTCGCCGTGTCAAAAAACAACCCGCCGGAGCGCGTTTTAAAAATCTACATCCTCGGCCAGCGAATTTTTGGCGAGAACCGCGTGCAAGAATTGCTTGAAAAAAAGGACGCGCTGCCCACCGACATCGAATGGCATTTGATTGGCCATTTGCAAACCAACAAAGTGAAATTCGTCGTCCCGTTCGTTTCGATGATCCACTCGGTGGATAGTTTGAAACTGCTCGCAGAAATTGAAAAAGAAGCAAAAAAGGTGGGTCGGACGGTGGATTGCCTGCTCCAATTTCACATCGCCGAGGAAGAAACCAAATTTGGGCTGGACGAAAACGAAGCCGTCGAATTGCTGCAATCCGCTGATTTTCAGAAATTTACGAACGTCAGAATTTGTGGGGTGATGGGCATGGCTTCTTTTTCGGACAATGAAAAACAGGTCAGGCAAGAATTTCGCCACCTCCGAAAAATTTTTGAAAACTTGAAAAACACCTTTTTCCCGCAGGCCGATTTTTTCAAAGAAATTTCGATGGGCATGTCCGGCGACTGGGAAATCGCGCTCGAAGAAGGCAGCACGATGGTCAGAATTGGAAGCCTGATTTTTGAACGATGAACTATGAACTATGAACTATGAACTATGAACTATGAACTATGAACGATGAACTATGAACCACAATCGTTCATAGTTCATCGTTCATAGTTCATCGTTCATAGTTCATCGTTCAAAAAGGTTATTCCCCGAGCAACTCGCGCAGCAAATCAATGTTATCAGCCCGGTCTGGGCATTTTTTTTTCAAATAGGGCTTTATTTTTTCAAAATCTGCTGTTTTCAATTTGCCGAATTGGCCGACCAAAGTGGTTGCGCAGTTTTTTGAATTTTCATATTCCGCGGCGATTCGTTCCAAATTTTCAGCAGCCAAAGTTGAATCCGGCGATTGATTTTGCACCTCGCGGTTGATTTCGGCGAGCGAGTTTGTGCATTCGCAAAATCCGTCGGCCAATTTTTCGAGGGTCGTTGCTGGTTGCCGATTTTCGCAAGCGAAAAAGAAAAACAACAAAATCGGCAGGGCAAAAATTTTGAAACGCGGCATGATTGAATTTTTTGAAAATTGAGGCGACAAAGAAAACGCATCCTGCATGAAAAATCATTCCTCGTTCCACTTTCCTCGTTTCTTCCAATGGCTTTTGGTGGTTTTGCTGCTGCTCGATTTGATTTTTTCCGGCATCCAACATTTTCACACCGCGCTCGATGGCGATTTTGCCAAAATTGTCCTGCCCGTCGAATGGTATCAAAAAATTTTGGGCGACCCGTTTGGCTGGAATGCCGTTTTTCATGGTGAAAAATATGCCGGGACGAACCGGTTTTTTGTCCATTTTTTCATGTCCAATTATTTTAAAACCGTCCCGATTTGGTTGCAAAACTGGGTCAATCCGTTGGATAGTCTTTATTTGAGTTGTGCAGTTTTGAAACTGTTTATTCAATTGAGTTTGATTGGTTTGTTATCTTTTTTTGTAAAAAACACTGTTGATTTAGGCAAAAATTCATTCTTGTTATCTGCTTTAATTTTGAGTTGTTTGTTTCAAACAAAGGGTTACAATGGTTTGATGGGAATCATAGATGAATCAATAACTTACACTTGTTTTTATGCTTTGCCGATAGTGTTTTTATTGATTTTTCTAATCCCGTTTTTCAATTTTATTGATTTGAAATTGAATAAATTAACACAGTTTTTGTGGCTTATTTTGGCTATTATTTTACCGTTTTCTGGACCATTAATTGCGCCGCTGGCAATCATCGTTTTTGGCTTTTTGTTATTTAAAAACAAGGTTTTTCTATCTGATTTAGTGAATTTTAAATCTGACTTATCCATAATTCACGGTGCGTTTTTACTCTTAATTTTATTAAGTTTTTACTCCTTATTTTTAGGAACTTTCAATATTGAAAACAGCAGCAACCCGCCAAGTTTATGGACTCGATATTCATTGCTTCCGAAAGGTCTGTTTGAAATGTTTACATTGAGAATTGGCTCGGCTTTGTTATTGATTTTCTTATTAATCAACACATTTTTAATCAAAAAACTATCTCCCACAATTCAACAAAAGCGTCTTTTGGAGATTTTAAAGTGGATAACAATTTTTAGTGTGATTTACACTTTGTTATTGCCGCTTGCAGGTTTTAGAGATTATCGGCCAAACATTGTCAGGCGCGACACGATGTTGCCAGTTTGGATAGGTTTTTTCTATTTTTTTACAGTTTCGACTGTCTTTTTATTGAAAAATCTATCCGAAAAAATCTATCTAATTTCTATCGTGGCTTTGCTTTTGTTATTTACGATAGCCGACGAGCCAGGTTTTAAAGATTATTATTGTGAAAGACAGGCTTTGGAAACGATTATAAATTCAAAAGAAACCCTTGTGTTTATAGAAAATGATTGCACCATTTTGTCTTGGCAAAAAATAACTGATGCCGGAGCAAGCAAAGAAAATGCCCAACTGCTGGTGCAATTGGGCATTTTGAAAAGTGAAAAACTGTATTTTCAAAAATGAAATTTGAACCACAAAGTCACAGAAGAAAACATAAGATTTTGAAAACCAAATACTTATGTTTTCTTCTGTGACTTTATGGTTTAAATTTACAATTTCACAAACCTCCCAAACCGCACATTTTTCCCATCAAAAATCAAAACCTGAAACACCCCCGCGGCCAATTTTCCAACCGCCAAATCCAACGCAACCTTTTGATTTTCAAAACTTTGGGCAAAAACTTCGCGCCCAGCTGCGTCCAAAATTTTCACTAAAAATTTGCCCGAAAAAACTTCCGGCAAATCAATTGTCAATTTTTCAAAAACCGGATTCGGATGCAACGCGAGCGGCGAATTTTCCAAAATTTCAAAAGTCGGAATCAAAATATCGCGGCAGCCAGTCGCAGTGCAGCCCTGCTGATTTGTGATGGTCACACAGTAAAAACCGGGCGACAAATTCGAGGCATTTTGCGTCGTTTGGCCGTCCGACCATTGAAAATTGCAGCCGCCGGAACAGCCCAATAAATTTAAAATAGAAATGGAACCGTCGCTCGCGTTCGGGCTGCTGGCCTTTTTCAAATCCAATTTGAAATCCAAAGTATCAAATTTTTCGAGCGCGAGGTTCGAAGCAATGCTGCAACCGTTCAGCCCGGTGACCGTCAAATGATATTCGCCGGGCTGCAAAGTGAACGCTGTGCCGAAAATTTGCGGTTCGTTCCAATTAATAATGTACGGCGGCACGCCCCCAGAAATTGTCAAATTTCCAGACCAAGTTCCGTTGCAATTCGAGGTCAGCGCGTTCATTTCAACCTGCGGCGTGGCCGTGTTTTTTATCGAAGTGATGACCACCGGGACTTGCTGCGAACAACCTAAATTATTGGAAATGAACAACTTAATCGAGTCAATTTCAAAAATATCTGAGGTTTGAAAAGTTGCGGTCGAGCCAGTCGCCGACCAGCCGCTCGGTGATTTCCAAAGAAAATCCACACCCGAATTTGGAGAACTCGCGGTCAAATTAACGGTGTAAAAAACCGAGCCGCATTTGATTTCAAATTGCCCGCTCCCCTGCCCCGTCGGTTTGTTTAAAACATTGATTGTCAACGACAAAACGGTATCGCACGCCCCGTTCGCGCCGGGCAAATTGACAGTAAAATTGCCCGGTTGCGAGAAATTTTGGCCGCCAATTTGATAAATATCTCCCGCGCAAATTGTCGCGGACGCCTGTTTTTGGACGGGCAGTTCCGCCGAAATTTGGGTGAAAAATTCTTTCGAACATCCAACCGCATCGGTCACGGTCAGCCACCAATTTCCAACCGTCGGGAAATGTCCGGTTTCCGTAAAATCGCCCGAATTCCATTGAAAATCGTAGGGCAAAACACCCCCCGACGCGACCGCCGTCGTGCTTCCCGGCGCGCCGTTGCAGCGAACGGGCTGCACATTTGTCATCGAATTTTGAAGGTCAGACTGGGCAGAAATGGTGATGGAATTGGTTTGGGTCGCACCGCCAGCCCCCGTCACGGTCACGGTGTAAATGCCCGGCACGAGGTCATAACTGCCGAAAAAGTTGCCGCTTCCATTGCTCCAAGTGTAAAAAAGGTTATCCGGATTGCCCCCAAAAACCGTCACTTCTGCAATTCCAGTGCTGTCGCCCGCACATTTTACGTCCAAATCTTTGGTCACGACGACCGAAATTGGCGGTGCGGCAGCCCCGCCGGGCGTGAAATTGAGGTGAAATTTTTGGTTGGAATTGGTTTCGAAAATCTGGGTTTCGGGGATAAAATCATCGCCAATAGTATCCACGCTGGCCATGAAATATATTTCCATCGTGTAATTTTGGCCAATCGTCAAACCACTTAACAAGTTGATATTCAATGGTTTGACTCGGTAACGGGTCGTGTACGGCCCATCCAAAGTGAAATAAGATTCGGGCATGGCGATGTTCGTAAAATTGCCCGACGGCGAGCCCACTGGGAAAATCCGGTAGAAAAAAGTCATCGCCGTCACGTTGTTTTGGCAACTTTCCCAAGTTGCACCTTTCGCCTTCGTCAATTGCAAAGTTTGCAAAGTGCCGAGGTCAAGGCCGTCGAACTGGGTGCCGAAAGAACACCACGCGACGTAAAAACTGTCGGGCGTGTTGTTGATATTAAAAAAAAGGGAAGTCGGGCCATCGCCCACGAAATTGTACCCGCAGGCCGTCAAATTTTTAGGAAAAAGTAAAATCGAAAGCGCGAAAAACAAAAAGCCGTAGCACTTTGCCATGGGAATAAAAATGTTGAGTGAATGTAAAATAGGGAGTGTCCCGTTTTTTGGATTAAAAAAAACAACCAGACAAAGGTAGAAAACAAGAGCGGCCTGACCAACGACATTTTTCGGGCAAATTGGAACGGCAATTTGACGGGCATGGAGATAAACCGTTGGTAATCAATTTTTTAAATCCAAAAAATATCAATGCTGCCTTGTCTACAGGCTTTACGAACTGTGCTGAAAAGCAAGTTATTTTACGATTTCCCAAAGCACGATGCCCACCGAGACCGCAATATTTAAGGAATGTTTTGTCCCAAATTGTGGGATTTCGATGCAGCCGTCGCAGGTTTTCAGGACTTCCAAACTCACGCCGTCCACTTCGTTTCCAAAAACGAAAGCGAGTTTTGGGATTGAATTTTCTGTGAAAATTTTGGCTTTAAAATCCTGCAACCAAATTCTCGGCTCGGCCTGCTCGACCGCAAAAACTTTCCAACCCGCTGTTTTCAATTTTTCAACGGCTTCGACGGCTGAAATTTCGTGCTTCCACGACACCGATTCGGTGCTGCCGAGGGCGGTTTTCAGGATTTCGCGGTGCGGCGGTTGGGACGTGATTCCGCACAAAACCACTTTTTCAATCGCAAAAGCATCGGCAGTCCTAAACACCGAACCGACGTTCAAACCGGAGCGGACATCTTCCAAAATAACGGCGATTGGGGATTTTTTTTGGTTTTGAAATGACTCCAAATCAGGTCGGAGCAGGTCGGACATCGATAGTTTTTTCATCAAAATTGGGTTTCAAATAATTTTTTCCATCTCAAAATGCGGGATCCCGACCTCCAAAAACCGCTCGCCGATTTTCCGATATTGTAATTTCAAATAAAAAGGCACGGCAGTTTCGCGGGCGTGCAAAGTGATTTTTGAAAAGCCGTTTTCGCGGGCAAATTTTTCGGAAAAACCGACCAACGCCGCGCCGATTCCTTGTTTTTGAAATTTTTCGGCGACGGCGACTTGCCGCATTTTTACCGTTTTTTCGTCCAAAACTTGGAGGTTGAGGTAGCCCAACATTTCATAATTTTGGGAAAAACAGGCCAAATGATGTTCATTCCATTCGGCTGCGATTTGCTCAGCGGTGAATTCCCGACCGAGCGGTTTTCGCAAAATATCGTAGCGCAATCCGACGGCGAGGTCAAATTCTGGGCTACCAAATTCGATGGGAATAAAAATGAGTGGCTGCATTTTTTTTGAGGCGAAGATAAATTGAAAACGAGTCTGGCTGTTTTTTCAAAAATTGGAGGTCGGAATTTATTCCGACCACTTTTATAACGTGGTCGGAATAAAT
>JANNMS010000312.1:0-7431 GCA_031398055.1 Saprospirales bacterium
CGTTCATAGTTTATCGTTCATAGTTTATCGTTCATAGTTTATCGTTCATAGTTTATCGTTCATAGTTTATCGTTCATAGTTTATCGTTAAAAAAAATGCATTTGCCCTTCGCCACTTTGATTTCGATTGATAAAACCGAAAAAACGCCCATTTTTCTCCAAATTTCAAATGCCCTGACGGAAAATATCCGCTGCGGCACGATTCCCGCCGGGGCGCATTTGCCCGGCACGCGGGCGATGTCCGAAGTTTTGGGCGTGCACCGAAAAACGGTGGTCGCGGCTTTTGACGAACTTTTGGCGCAAGGTTGGCTCGAAAGTCGCGGGGCGCGGGGCACTTTTGTCAGCCAAAAATTGCCTGAAATCCAGCCTACAAATTTGAAAAAAAACGCCGTCGCGCCCAAAAATTTGGGTAAAAAAGCAGGTTTTTCGTTCAAATCCAATCCAAATTGGGAGCATCCGCAATTGGTTTCGAGCCAAATTTTGTCGTTCAACGATGGATTTCCCGACGTTCGCCTCGCGCCGATGGACGCCCTGAGCCGAGCATTTCGAACCATTTCGAAGCAAGGTTTTCGGAAAAACCTGCTTTTTTACACCGAACTTTTTGGGGAAAATTCGCTTCGCGCCGAGATGGTAAAATACCTGCGCGAGACGCGTGGCCTGCCAATTTCTATTGAAAATATTTTGTTGACGCGGGGCAGCACGATGGCCATTTACCTCGCGGCGCAAACCATTTTGCAGCCCGGCGACGTGGTCGTGGTCGGCGAAATTTCGTACCACACTGCCACTTCTATTTTTCAAAAAATGGGCGCAAAAGTGCTCACCGTCCCAGTCGACGAGCATGGTTTGGATGTAAATTCTATCGCTGAAATTTGCCTAAAACATTCAGTGAGAATGGTTTACGTCACGCCGCACCACCACTACCCGACGACCGTGACCATGCCCGCCGAACGTCGGCTGCGACTTTTGCAACTCGCCCAGAATCACCATTTTTGCGTCCTCGAAGATGATTACGACTACGATTTTCACTACGATTGCAACCCAATTTTGCCGCTTGCCGGGGCGGACGCAGGCGGAAATGTGGTGTACGTTGGCTCGATTTGCAAGGCGTTTGCCCCGGCGGTTCGCATCGGTTTTGCGGTCGCATCGGCAGAGGTCATCGAAGGTTTGGCGCAGGCTCGGCGGATTATCGACCGGCAGGGCGACAATCTTTTGGAAGCCGCCGTCGCCTCGCTTTTTCGGGACGGGGAAATGCGGCGGCACCTGCGAAAAGCACAAAAAACCTACCACCGCCGCCGCGATATTTTTTGTGAAATGTTGAAAACCGAGTTGGGAAATGTGGTCGAATTTTCGAAACCGACGGGCGGGATGGCCGTTTGGACGCAGTTCGACCGGGCGATTTCGCTGCCCGATTTGGCAAAAACGGCGATGAAAAACGGGCTTTATATTTCCGATGGAAGACAATTTCCGGCCAATTTTAATGCCACACGGCTCGGTTTTGCATCGGCAAATGAAGATGAAATGGAGCGTGGGATGGCTATTTTGAAAAAAAGTTTAGAAGGTTTAGGAAGGTTTAAAAAGGTTTAGGTGCTTGAAAATCAACAAACTAAACCATTTTAAGTAGTTGAAAGTAAATTTTCGAGTACTTGAAAATGCGGCAGAGCCGCTAAATATTTGTAGAAATACAAGGGAAGTCTAAGTTGAGGTGCGGAGCACCAGAATATTTCGGTGCTCCGCACCTCTGAAAAAACCTGGTTCGATGGCTACAAATATTTAGCGGCTCTGCCGCATTTTCCAAACACTCGAAAACTTCGTATTGACTACTTAAACCTTCTAAACTTTTTTTCAAAGAGCCTCCAAAAAACGAATCAACTGCCCACGTTTTTTTTCGCTCAATTTTTCAAAATTCGACCGCGCCGCGTCCGCCTCCCCACCATGCCAAAGAATGGCTTCCGACAAATTCCGCGCCCGTCCATCGTGCAAAAAATCGGTGTGGCCGTTGACCAATTTTCCTTTTCCGATGCCCCAAAGTGGTGGCGTGCGCCATTCTTTGCCGTCGGCCAAAAATTCGGGTCGGTGGTCGGCCAAATTTTCGCCCATGTCGTGCAGCAACAAATCGGTGTACGGATAAAAAGTTTGGTTTTCCAAAAATGAAAATTCGGCAGCCTCGGTCTGCTGTTTTGGCGTGTGGCATTTTGCGCAGCCCGTTTTTTCAAACAAAATTTTCCCGGCAGCAACATCCACATTTTCGAGGTCGCGGGGCGCGGGAACGCCGAGACTTTGGGAATAAAAAGCGGCCAATTCGAGCGTCGGCAAATCAATTTCCGGGTCGTCGGCGAGCGTGTCATTTTGCGGTTGGCCAGCCGAATGTTCATTTTTGAAAATGGGGTTCGTGATGCCCATGTCGTTCAAATATGCCGCCGCAGATTGCTGCAAAACATTGGGCTGCCCAGCCTTCCAACCGAACCGGCCGACAGCCATTTCATTTTTCAAAACATCCCAAACTTGGTTGGCTTTTCCTGAAATTCCGTCGCCGTCGGCATCGTTCGGGTCGGCGGCAGCGAGCAGGTTTTTGGCTGGAATATTTTCCAATAAACCCAATCCAAAAACGGGCGGAGCGAGGCGCGGCGAAACCATCGCACCTGCCGGAAATGGGATGTAACTATTTGAAAACGAGAAAGTTGGGCGGCGCAGGCTGGCGGTTTTTCCATCCACAAATTGGCGGATTTCTTCCTGCCAAACGACGTCAACTTTGACTTCCGGGGCAGTTCCCCAAACCGCTTTTGTTTGCAATTGACCGCCAAAACCGGGCAGCGCAACCGGCTCGCCGTGCGTCCCGCTGCCCGGCAAACTGACCCGAAAAAGCAGGCCGCCGGGGTCTGCCGCGAGGTTTTCGGGAAAGGCAGAACGGCCATTTTTCCCATGACAACTTTCACAACTATTTTGGTTGAAAATTGGTCCCAAACCTGAGTTGATTTGCGCCGGAGCGGTCACGAAAATGGAACCGAAAGCCACATCGCCATCGAGGTGCCGGGCGATTTCGTCGGCAGACAAATTGGCGGCGGGCTGCTCGAAAGCATCGCTGAAAAAATCGAAAACGGTGGTCGCGCCACCTGCCTGATATTCCGGGTTTTCGACGGGTGGCTCCTCGGTTTTATGGCAGCCGAAAATGAAAATGGCGGCTGCGAGGATGGATATTTTTGAAAAATTTAATTTCATCGCGTGGTGGTTTTGGATGGATGGAACACAGATGACACGGATTTTCAAACACAGATTTATTAGATTTTCTTTTCAAAAAATCCTTTAAATCTGTGTTTGAAAATCCGTGTCATCTGTGTTCAATTATCCCAATTTTTAAAGATTTTGAACAAACGGCAGCAACTCGCCCTGCAAAATTTCCAACAAATCGCGGACGCTGGTTTGCGCTTTTTCGACCGCTGCGGGTTGGTCAAAAATGGCCGTCGTGAAAGTTCCGGGGATGCCTTCGATGTCGGAGATGGCTTTTTCAATTTGGGAAATCAGTTTCGCGTCGAGGCTCGGATTTTTCGATTTCACCAAAGTTGCGAGGCCGTCGCGGGTCGTTCCGTTGGTCGAAGCGAGGTAAATATTTTGAATACTTCGGATGTTGTCCGCGAAATCTGCTTTCGAATTTGCAGAAAAACGGCTCTCTTCGTACAGCACATTTTTTTGTGAAAACGGGTCGTTGATTTTGCCGTTGGCCACCTCGTCGGCTATGGTCACCATGCCGTTGACCAATTCTTGCAAGGCCGATTTTTGGCTCGGATAAATGCTCGCCGACGTGCCGGCTGCCGTCAAATTTTTGATAAAATTGCCATCCGACGCGCGCCAAGATTTTGCCAATTTTTCAGTTTCGCCACGCAAACTTTCACCACAAGCCCGCAGATATTCGAACTCGCGCACCGAAAAATCGGAGATTTTTTTCTGGCCGTCCGCCCCAAAAAGCAGGTATTCGATGGTGTGAAAACCTTTGACCGTGCCGTCCTGCGTGTCCATAAAATTTTTGGTCAACGCGAGCCCAGAGTTCAGCACATTTTCCAAATCCACGTCGTTGACCGGCCAAGAATCCATCGCCGGGTCAATGCCTTGCTGGTCAACTGGGCCAAAAAGAAAACCTTCCGATTTTTCCCAGTGCACCCGGCAATCGCGCCAAGATTGTTGCGCGGAGGTCAAATTCGCGGCAGTTTGGGTGTTTTCCAAATTGGTCAAAACCACAATTAATTGGCTGGCCGAGGCATCCAAAATTTCATAAGTTTCCAAAATGACCGCTGCGGAATTGTCCAATTCTTTTGAAAAATCGTTGGTCGATACCACCTCGTTGTCTTTGCAGGAGGCAAAAACGAGCAGAGAAAATGCGAGGGCGAAAATGAGTTTTTGCATAATTATTCTATTTTTAAAATTACTAAATTTTTAGATTGGTCTAAAATATTTTTCTTCAAATATGAAAACCCAAACCCAGCGAAAACGTCCGCTGCAAATTCAGGGAAGAAATGCCCAGTTTTTCGACCGCAAACTGGGTTTTCACCACGATTTGGCGGATGGGTCGAAAATTCAAACCGACCGTCGCGATGCCTTTTTTCCAGCGCGGATTGGCCACAACTTGGCCTTCGGTCGAGTACATCGCGTCGAGCCAATCGTAGCGGCCAAAGATTTTGAGTTCGCCCATTTTTGGTTTGTCAAAAACCTCACAAGCCAATTCCGCACACCAACCGAGCGCGGCGGTGCCGACCGGCGTGCGTTTCACGTTCAAATTATTGGAAAGATTTCGATTGGCATTCGTGACCGCTTCGGCATTTTGGAGATGCCCGTAAATCAGTTGTGCCGTCAGTTCAACGGGTTCAAATTCGTAATAAAAATGTGCGTCAAACATTGACAACCAAGCATTTACAGCCAAATCTGGTTTCGGGCGGTTGTTCCGCGTGTTCCCAAAATAGGCGGAAATTCCAAGTGATTTTTCATCGCCAAATTCATAATCGAGCCGCGCGACGCCTGCCCAATCGCTGGCATTTACCGTTTCAAAACGTTTTTGGTTGCCGCGTTTTATAAAATTGGCCGAGTTGAAAGCACTGCCGTCGAGGCTGTTGACGAGGGCAAAATGATATTTCAAGGGTGAAAATTTACCCGAAAAATTACCCGTGAAAAGCAGTCCGAACTCCGCCCAGTCCGTCGGCAACAAGGTATTTTCCATCATCGGCAAGGTGTTTGTGTGGTATTCTTCGGGTTCGTCGCGGAAAATCATCAGGCCAAACGGCACTTTGACGTAGCCTGCCGCGACTTCGTGTTTTTTCCCCAATTTTCTGGAAATGCTGAACTCCTCGAACCGAACCTCGCCCCCTTTTTCGACTTCATATTCGAACTCGCCGAACTCCTCGAAACGGTCAAATTCGACCGCGACGCCCGTGCCGCCGTGTTCAAATTCAAGTTCGATGTTCAAACTAAATTTTGGGGAAAAATGGTAGGAACCTTCCAAAACAGCGCGTTCAAAATCAATTTCGTTGCGTTTGTCCGGCCAAACTTGCCAGTCGAACGCATGAAAATTGATGGCTCCGTAAATTTCCAGTTCCAATTTTCGGGTTTTTGCGGTGTCCGTTTGGGTCTCGTTTTTTGAAAAATCGGCTTGTCCAAAGACATTTGAAATTGTGGCCGTGAAAAGAATCAGGGCGATAAAATGTGGTGGTTTCATTTATTTATTTGTGTTAAAATGTCCGGCAAAGTTACTTATGCTAATGAAGATTAAATCTTAATTAGTGTGCTGATTTTTATCATCATCCTCCAAATTGATTTAAAAATAGGAAATTTTAAGTTTATGCTATTTTTATAAATCCAGAAAACACACCACCAATTGTGCAGTTTTATTAATTTCACCCAATTAAGTTACACAAAATATTTCCGTCTCGAAATTTTAAAAATTTACCATTCCAAATGAAAATCTCACTAAATTTCACTGGGCTGTTTTGCCTTTTCCTGTTTTTTGCCCAAAAAATTCAAGCCTCGTCGGGTTACGCCTCGTCTTTTGGCTACGATTCGAGCGACGCGACGGCGGCTCTTTCCGCCGCTTTCAATTCGAATTTGGACACTTTGATCGTTGATTTTCAGCCGTCGGGTTGGACGACCGGGCCGCAATTTTTTCAAAATATCAATGGCCTCGTTGTCATTTTTCAACCGGGCGTTTTGGTCAAAGCAAAACCGGGCGCGTTTGGCATCACCGATTGTTTGTTTGCATTTCGGGCTTGCAAAAATTTTCAAATTTGGGGCTACGACGCCACATTTCAAATGAACAAACCAGAATATACGACTGCGGAATGGCGGCATTGTTTGGCACTTTTGGGCTGCACAAATTTTAAAATTTACGGCCTGACGCTGCGCGATTCGGGCGGCGACGGCGTGATGATTGGCAACGGCAGCCACCCGGGAACGCCCACTTTTTCCAAAAATATTGCGCTCCGTGATTTGTGGTGCGACAACAACAAACGGCAGGGAATCAGTGTGATCAGTGTTGAAAACCTCGTCATCGAACATTGCAAAATCACAAACACGAACGGCACTGCGCCGCAGGCAGGCATTGATTTTGAATGCGATTTGCCCACCGAACGCCTCGTAAATTGCGCGGTACGAGATTGTTACATCGCCGAAAATGCGGGTTGCGGCATCCAAAACTCCTTTAAATATATGAATTCTGGCTCACTGCCGGTCAGCATCACCGTCGAAAGATGCCATTTGGCCGACAACTTGGCAGAAGGTTTTAAAATCACTTGCGACACGAGCGGCGTCGGAGGCTTTTACAAAGTCAAAAATTGTCTCGTCGAAAATCATGGAAAAGCAGGTTTTCGCTTTCGAAAAGATGCAGCGGACGTTTTTATCCAAGTTGAAAATTCGATTTTTCGGAACAACGCGAACGCCAGCGGGCTGTCCAGTTTTCCGATTTTTTTTGAAGTCGTGGATTATTTCAACGACTGCCCGGCAATCGGCGGTGCGGATTTCAAAAATGTGCTGGTCGAGGACGACAAAGACCGCGATTTCCTGTTCGGTTTCGCGTGGCCGACCTCGCCGGGCGTTCAAAATATTACCGGAAATTTTACGGTGGTCAACAGTTTTGGGGCAAGTTTCACAGTCGAACCGGTGGTTTCAAATGTCAATTTTTCGGTGGCCGCGCTCGCAAATTACCCGGCGACGACCCTCAATTTGACGATTTTTGATGCCATTGCCGCCGAAAACCCCACGAACCTCGGCAGTTATCGAGTGAAAAGGACTTCATCAAACAGATCTTTCCCGCTAACTGTGAAATATTCCGTCGGCGGAACGGCCACGAACCGGGCGGATTTTTACTTTTTAAATGGCTTGACCATCATCCCGGCGAACGCAACGACTACGAATTTTAAACTCACCGCCCGCCACGACAGCCTCGCCGAACCGACCG
>JANNMS010000202.1:0-31351 GCA_031398055.1 Saprospirales bacterium
TTCGACCGTTTCGCCAGCAAACTGGTTCGAATAGACCGTCAAAAATGCCTCGTACTTCGTGATCGGCCCGAGCAGTTTGACGGGTTTCAATTTTGAGGCGCCGCGCAGTTCGCCGCCGACGAACGCCGCGACGATGTCCTCTTGGTCGGTCGAAACGTTGCCTTCGATGTCGAGCTGCACCGTGAAATTGTGCGAATAGTCCCAGTCGGCGGCGTTCACTTTCCACGCCGGGTCGTGGCAAACGACGCGGGCGGTGATTTCCATCGGCTCGTTGCCGAGCGCGCCTTCGACGGTTATCGTGTCCACGTGATTTCCAAAAACCATCGTCGAGTCGAACGTGAACGTGATTTCCTGCACCGCGCCCGGCACCAAAGTGCCCTTGCTTGGGAAAACAATCGCCCATTTCGGGATGCCCGTGATTTCAAAATCTTGGTTGAAACCGCCGCGATTTTGGAGGCGACGGGTGACGGATTTTACCTCTTCTTGGTATTTTGAAACATAAACTGGCACGTTGTCGAGCCAGTTGAGGTTGTTTCGGTCGTTGACAAATTCCCAAGAAGTTTCATCGAACGTGTTGCCCGCCAAATCCTTGATGTTGTTGACTTCGACGCGGAGGACCTTGTTTTCCAAAAATCGGTTCGGCACGTTTGGCACCAGCACAATTTTGTCGTTGGAACAGGTGATGATGGCATCCACCAATTGGTCGGTTTCCGAGTTGTAGAGGCCGATATTATTGTTGTCAAAAAAGTCGGCTTGAATCAATTGGTCGCAACGGATTTCCTCGTTGAAGCGGATGCTGATTTCGTCGCCACGCGAATAAACGCCGTCCGCAGGTTCAGGTTCGCCAAACAGTTCGGGGGCTGCCCGCTCAAATTTACCTTTGATAACGTGCGAGATACCTGGGTTCAAGGCACCTGAAAAACATTGCGTCACCGCGCGTATTTCATAAAAACCGTCCTGATAGGTGCTTGTTGCCCACGGAACGATGGTGAACACCGGGCCTAAATCGGCTTTCGGAACTTCGGCAATGTTGATCCATGCCCCGTCGCCTTGCGAGCGGCGGTACTGGACGCGGATGAGTTCCAAATCTGCGTCAGCCTTGTTGTAACTGTCAATGGTGATGTTCATCGTTGGCCCTGTGGCAGTGAGCACCACCCAGTCTTGCAGCGGGAAACCCACCTCAATCGGGCTGCATGGTTCGAGGAAATGCACGTCGAATTCCATTTCCTTGTTCTGCTCGGCGGGCGGGTCAATGCCCAAAGCGTCGGCGCGTTCGACCTCGCAATCAGAGAAATAACCGATGCGGAGGTCTTCGTAATCGAACTCGACCGGGCCGCGTGCCACCGTCATCGTCACGACGATTGGCGCACCGAACGGCACCCCGACGTTCAAAGCCGCCTGTCCGTTGAAACGGATCACCGCCCCGTCGGGGTTGTTTTCCTGCAAACCTTCGAGGGAGTAAAATTTCATCTCTTCCGATTGGGACGTGTTGCCCAGCGTGAGTTTGAACACTGCCACGTCGTTCATCGGCACGTTCACCGCCACTTGTGCGTCGGCGGCGATGGTGTTGCTTTCGCGGGGCTGCGTGCCCGGCTCGTGCGGGCATTGGCTTTGACCGGAAACCAATTTGAAAACGGGCGTGCCGTAGGCCCTGTCCTTCAACACATTGACCGTGAAGTTGTCGCCGATGTCGTCGTCCGCCAGCGTGAAACCGACCGTTTTGGAGGTTGCGTTGGTATTTGTGTTGCTTTTGGACTCTGATGTTGTCATGCTCATATTAACTCCTGCTACAACACCGACACCGTTGACAGTCAAACCAAATTCCTGCGAGAAGGCATCGCTGACCTCCATTGCCCATTCGTTGGTGACGGCTTTCGATACGTCGGTCGTGGTGCTTTGCTCGTACGTCACGCCGCCGTCGAAGGAGAGGTTTTCTTGAAAAACTGCCTCGTTTTTCAACTGCGTGTTGCGGTCAATGATGGCTTGCCAACGGGCTGCACTGGCGAGGTCATTGATGGTAATCAGGTTCGGGATCACCACGTTTTTGATGTGATATTCTGTGTAAACAAAGGTGGTGGCGAACCCGTCAGGGAATAAAACCAAACCCTTATCGAGGACATAACTGCAAGTGCTGGTGTCGTACAAAAGGTCGTCAGTGATGCCAAAAATGAAATTCATGGCACCGCCCACATACACGTCGCCGCCCATTTGGCTGCCCACGACGAGGTCGTTTTCGCCCGTTGAGATGACTTTTGTGGTTGTCAAACAGGTTTCTATTTCGTTGGTCGTCATGTTTGTGGTCGTCATGTTGACCTCAAAGCCCACTTCGTTGGTCACGTCTATTTCAAATTCGACCTCCGCACCGAGGCCGAGGCTGGTCGTCACATCCGGCCCCGCCGAAGCATTGAAGGATTCGCCGCTCCCATCGGCAGCGGAAAGCGCAAACGACCAGTTTTGGCAGGTCGTTTCGCCCGACTCCATGAACGCGCTGCTGGCATCGCCCGGCGGGTCGCGCAAAATCAACGTCGGAATTTCTGGGGAAGCAGATGCGAAGGTCGTCGTCCGGGCGCGTTTGCCAAGGACGACCACGCTGGAGACGGCAGTTGCCTGTTCGTCGTGCGCTTCAGCAGTGACCTGGAGATTTCTCAGGTACGGCGGCACGATGTTCGGGCTGCCCGATTTGTACTTATACCTGAATTGCCCGCCCGTCATCAAGGTATCGAACTGCGGAATGCCCGCAATATCGTTGTCAATGGTCAGTATGGCGGTGTCCAAATAGCACAAACCACCGTCGTATTCTTCAAAAACTTTGATGGTGTTCGTCCATGATTGCACTTCTTCAAACATCGGCGTGCCGCAGTGATTGGTGGGCATATCCGAAATCTGCACTTGCGGCGGGGCGAGGTAGATGAAATCCGTTGTGTCGTTTTGGTTTTTCAAATCGAGCGTCGCGCCGCCCTTGTTCTGGAAAAACGTGTAAATCACCGGGTTCGAGTGCTGGATGACCGACACTGTCACGGAGTCGGGCGGAACGCCGTTGAACTCAAATTTGCCGTTGGTCGGCAATTCCTTCACTTGTTCGTAGCAGCCGTTCAAGGTTGCCACTTTCACTTTTACAACCGCCAAATCCGGGATGACCGATTTGCGGCAGGTCTCGTTGCCGGCCAGTTGGCCATAAACTTTGCGCTTCACTTGGTTGCGGAAAAGGATGCCCGCGACCGGCGTGGAAACACTGTTCAACTCCCAAAAAGCGGGGTAAAACGTGTGCTGCTCGAATTTTGGCGTGAGTTGGACGGTCGCGCCCGGTTCGAGGTCAATGATGAATTTACCGTCGCCGTCCGTGAACGTTTGGGGCACGCTCGATGCGCCGTTGACCAAAATTTCCACCTTTTTTTGAAAACAGTTCGTGTTTTCAAAACGCACATAACCCGAAACCGGAATCGTGCTTTGGTCAATGAAATCAACGCCGTCCACGCTCGTCACGGAGGGGTTCAGGGTGACAAATTTGGTCGAAGGCGTGAACAAATGCGGCTCTATCTGCGTGATGCCTGCCACCGTTGAGTAGGTCGCGCCGTCAATCGCGCCTGCGCCCGTCAGCCCAAAACCGTAGTCTTTGACCGACGTGCCCTCGCCTTCATTCAGCGGGAAATAGTTTTTCAAATCTTTGTGTACCACGTTCGTGCCGACGTTCGCGTGCAATTGGATGTCCTGCAACGGCAACAAATTGCTGAAAAAAGCCACCTCGTCAATCAAACCGGAGAAATAATTGCCCGCAGCGTTTTTGCCCAAAAGCCAGCCTCCCGCCCCAGGCGGGACCGAAAAATCGGAAGCCACGCCCGAAAACGTGTTCGTGCCGACCAGCGTGCCGTCTTTGTAAAAAGTCACCGCAGCCGAAGAGCCGCCGCCCACCTGTTCAATCACAAAACTCAAACGGTGAAAACCCATGCCGAGCGAACCCAAATTTTGGGTCGTGCCGCCAATCGTCAGGACCAAATCACCCGCGTTCAAATTCAAATTGAAATGGCTGCCCTTGTTCAACAAACATTGGTTGCCCGCAAAATCAAAACCTTTCACCGTGATTTCCACCGTCGAAGAATCGGCGAGGTCGAAATCGGTCAGCGTGGCAAATTGCTCGTTCACGCCGTTGAATTCGAGCGATTGGTTGTAGTAAAAATTCTTCGCGGGGCGGGCCGTGAACGTCGTGCCGGAAGCGTAATTGATGCCCGGAATTTTGTAAAAACCGTCCTCGTTGGTCAAACCAGCGTTCAACACGTTGGGTTTGTCGGTCGAAAAAGACGCGCCGCAGAAATACATTTTTTGCTTCGCCGGGGTCAGGTCGAAGGTTTTTGAACCCGTGCCTTCGTCAAATTTCCAATAATTCACCAAGCCGTCCATGTCCGGGGCGACCGTGCGGTTGAGGAACATCTGGATTTCGGTCTGCGACATTTGGCGGTCAAAAAAGCGCACCTCGTCAATATTTCCAGTCAAAAAACCTGTTTCATCTGCTTTTCTGCCAAAAAACAAGGGCATCGAATCGGCGGCAACCGCTGCGACTGCCGTCGAAATCAGTTCGCCGTCGGCGTACAAAAGCACCGAGGAGCCGTTGTAAGTCACCGCGATGTTGTGCCAATCGTTGGCGGTGGCTGCCGGAAAAGCGTAGTCCATTTCGGTAATATTTCCCACGCCATTGCCCATGCCGAAGCGAACACCTTTGCCGTCCGCAGCGGGCAAGGTGTGCAGCCACCAGTTTTTGGAAATGGTCGAACCGAGGTCAAAAATGGCCGCATTATCATTTCCCGCGCCCAATTTTACCCAAGTCGAAAGCGTGAATTGGCTGCGCGGGAAAGCCGTGCTGTACTCTGCAAAAGCCATGTCGTCGCCCGCAAAAATGCCGGAGGTGCCGAGGGTGGGGGTCAAGGTCACGATGGTTCCGGGGACGGGGTTGCCCGCAAAGGATTTTACCTGACCCGTGACCACGCCGTTCGGGTTCAAAAAACCCAAAGCCACGCCGCGCACGCCTTCGCCGAAGGTGTTCACGCCCGTCACTTCGTAGGTGTAAAACTTGCCCGCGATGACGTTGAAATCCAAAAACGAGAACGTCTCGCCGTCCACCGAAGCCAGCAGCGAGCCGTTGCGGTACAATTTGTACGCCGTCGCGGTGGGCGAAAGCGGGTCGGGTGCCCAGTCAATTTGCACCCGGTCTTCGAGGTCGCCCTCGCTGCAAGTGACCACCGGGGCAGCGGGCGGCATCAAAAAACTCGACCAAAAACCAAAAGTGCCCTTGGTCTGCTGGGCAAAATAGGAGCCGACGACCGGCTGCCCCACCGTGACGTTGAGCCGCGTTTTGGTCGTGTAGGCATTGCTCACGTTGCCGTAATTGAAAAACGACTTGGATGTCAAGTAGTCGTTGTCGCTCGCCGTCGAGCAGTTGGGGCTGGATTGGGCTGCCGTTTTTTGGACAACCGAAAACAACACTGCCACCGCGAGGAGCATGAGTTTTATATTTTTCATTTTGAAAAATTTTGATTTTGATTTTTAAAAAAATTGATGGTTGGTTGGGGGTTTTTCAGGAAAAAAACTATCACAGAACTACCCGTCCGAAAATTGCAAAGAAAAAAGATGCCCCAAAAGGGCGTACTTTTGCCATACAATCAACTCGTAATTCCCAGAATTTTAAAGCCTGCTAAACTCAACTATGGCAAGAGATAAATACCATTTTCAAGTCCGGGAAGCCCTCGAAAAAGAAGGTTGGACAATTACGCACGACCCGCTTTTTATTCCAATTGGAACAACACGCGGGTACGTTGACCTTGCCGCCGAACGACCTTTTATTGCCGCCCAACGCGGAACCGAAAAAATAGCCGTCGAAATCAAGAGTTTTCTCGGCACCTCGCCGGTGGACGATTTCGAGGACGCACTCGGAAAATTCAGGCTCTATCTGGGTGTTTTGGAAGATATTGAGCCAGACAGAACCTTGTACTTGGCTGTTCCGAAGCACTTTTTCAACAAATTTTTCGAGCAGGCTATTTTTCTAAAAATCGCAAAAAAGAACGATTTGAAAATGATAGTCTATGATTTTACCAATAGCACGATTGAAAAATGGATAAACTGAATTCTTACAAAAAAATAGTGCGCGAAGTCATTGAAGAAATCGCCGCCATGATTCCAGCCAGGGATGAGGCGGAGGCACAAGTGATCATTGATGAGCCACACGGGCATTATCTGCTGTGCGATGTCGGATGGGAAAAGGACCGTTGGATGTATGCCAGTTTTGTCCATATTGATGTCAACACGAACGGCAAAGTGTGGCTCCAGCACGACGGCACCGACCTGCGGATCGCCGATTGGTTGGTTCAAAAAGGCATCCCCAAATCCGACATCGTGCTCGGTTTTCATGCCCCTTCGCAACGCCCGGACATCCCGGAGTTTGCTGTGGCTTGATTTTTTTCCTGAAAAAAAACTGTCAATGAACTTTCCGCCCGATACCCGGGCGGCTTTTAATTTTTTTTTAAAACCGATGGCAGGTTGGTTTTTTTCAAAAAAAAATAACCCCAATCCGGTATTTTCAAAAACATCGTACTTTCGCCGCAACAGTAAACAGCAGGAAGTTTTCAAAAACACATCATTCACCCGCTCGCCCATCGAGCAAAAATTTCCTTTTTAAAATGATGGAAACTTCCTTTCAGCACGAGCAGAACGAGCAAAAAATCGTTCTTTTTCAGGAAAAACAGATTCGCCGCGAATGGCACAACGAGGAGTGGTGGTTCGTCGTCGAAGACGTGATTACAGCCCTCTCCGACAGCCGCGACCCCAAGCAGTACCTCAACAAAATGCGCTCCCGCGACCCGGAACTCAAAAAAGGGTGGGTACAAATTGTACATACCCTTTCCGTCGAAACTGATGGCGGCAAACAGCGCATGAATTGCGCAAACACCAAAGGCATTTTTCGAATCATTCAATCCATTCCATCGGCAAAGGCTGAACCTTTCAAATTATGGTTTGCCCAAGTTGCCTACGAACGGACGCAGGAAATCGAAAACCCAGAACTCGCCGCCGACCGCGCCCGCGAACTCTACCGAGCCAAAGGCTACCCCGACGATTGGATTGAGATGCGCCTCAAAAGCATCGGGGTGCGCCAACAATTGACCGACGAGTGGAAAAACCGTAGCGTCCAAGAAGGCAAAGAATACAGCATCCTCACCGCCGAAATCGCCCGTGCCACTTTTGGTGTCACCCCCACCGAACACAAAGAAATCAAAGGGTTGCAGCGCGAAAACCTCCGCGACCACATGACCAATTTGGAACTGATTTTCACCATGCTCGGCGAGGAAACCACCCGAAATATTGCTGTGGACAAAGACGCGCAAGGCTTCGGACAAAACCTCACCGCCGCCCAAGAAGGAGGCGATGCCGCCGGGGAAGCCCGCGAGCGGTACGAGCAAAAAATCGGCAAAAAGGTGGTCAGCCCCGAAAATTTTAAAAAACACCTCCAAAAAGGGTCTTCTAAAAAAGGACTGCCTCCTGTGGCTTGATTTTTTCCTGAAAAAAACATTTCAAAGAACTTCTTGATGCCCAGGCACTTTTGCCCGAGCGGCGGCGGTCGTCCCCACGACCCACTTTTCCTATTTTGAAAAGAAAATTTTACCGCGAAAAAAGTAAAATCGTGGAGCGCGTGGTTGTTGTTCAGTTAAAACCATCCGTGATTACCATTCTTTGATTGTTAGGTAAGAGAAAGATTCTGTTGTGTGTAGAACTTGAGGATAAGGGAACCCACCACCCACAAAAATACTGAGACTAAAAGTCTCACCAGCTTGCATATATATCTCGCCGTTGAAATCGCAACCTAAAGTGGAATTTGTAGCAGCTTGCTCAGACCCCAATCTCTGGTTTATTGCTCCCGCATGGCAATTACCAGTTACATAAACAGACACATAAGTAATAGATGTTGTAGCACCACCACCGGTGCTAAGTACCGCACCGTTCACATGGTACAGCCCTGTACGCGGTGCGACAAAGGTGTTGGAGGCAAAATTATTGCCACTGTCGGTTATCTCAGTCCATCCAAGAGCCGAATTGGAGTTTCCTCCTGTGGGCAAATTAACGGCTGCACCTTTGGCAGACACATAAGCCTTCTCAGCCGACGCTGCCGGCTGCACATACCCCCCTGTCTGCCGCCAAACCGAGCCATCGGACTGCAACTCGATGACACCCGTCGCCGGAATCGTGGTGGAAGTAGCCCCTGCCAAATCCACATAATTGGACGCAGTCAAGGTTTTGGCGACCGCCGCCTTGTTCACCAACATCAGATGCCGACCAGCGTTGGCTGCTGAGGCAGCGGGCAGGGTGATGTTTTGGTTGGCGGTGTGGTCGAGGTAAATGACGTGGTCGTCGGCGGCCACGGTGTAGGCAGTCGCTGTGGTGATGTCCGTCCCGGTCGCCACCGCGCCCATTTTGACGATCCCCGTTGAGGGGAACTTGTTGTCCTGCCCAATCACCGAAATGGCGTAGGGCGAGGAGGTCAGCCGCGCACGGGGCGTGTGCTCGGGCCCGCCGGGGATGGTCAGCCCCAGAAAATAAGGCTGGTCAAAAGCGACGGTCAAAGGGTTCACCGCGCCCAGCAGCACACTGTACACGCCGCCGACAATCGGCACGGTCTGCACTTCCGACCAGATGGCCGTGCCGCCCACATCGGTGGTGTAGAGTTTGAAGGTGATGTCGTACTGCCCATTGTCCACGGCCGTGCCGTTGAAGTTTTGGAGGGTGCCCTGCACCGAGAGGTTGGCTTGGGCGGCGAGTTGCGCCACCGACAGCAGCCCGATTGCGAGGGCTGCGAGAATTTGGATAAATACTTTTTTCATTTTAAAAATGGACATTACAGTTGAAGAAATATGCTCGTGGAGCGTTTTTTTGAAATTTTAGAATGCTTGGGTAAATGTGTTTTTCAGGAAAAAGCGAATTGAGGTTGATAAAGAAAAACCTGCCCAAACGGGCGTACTTTTGCCTTGTTTTTTATCAAAAAATTTATAGAAACGATGAATAAGATTAATTTCAGAAGTTTGAAATTGGAGGATTTGGAATCCAATTTTGGTTTGGAGCAGCAGGTTGAACACCCTTTGCTCAAGCGGATGTTCGCGTTTGAGTACACCCCGACCAGTTCGGAAATTGACTACCTCAATCTCCTCCGTGAAAATTACAGTCTCAACGGCGGCGAGGATTGGAACGAAAGTGAACTTGAAGGCAAGTTCATCAGCCCGCTCATCGTCCTTAGTCGGATTGACAACCGCAAATTTTCCTACTTCGTCGAGCGCGATTTGTCGGGCATCGTGGACGGAACCGAACTTTTTGGCAGGGTGGACGGCTTGGTTGCTTCCGGTTTCCGCAGCCCGAAAAAGCCTTTTTTCTGCCTCCACGAATACAAAAAAGAAAGCGACCCGAACGGCGACCCAAAAGGTCAAGTATTGGCTGCCATGCTCGCTGCCCAAACACTGAACGCTGATGAAAAACCCCTGTTCGGCTGCTATGTCGTGGGCAGAATTTGGCGTTTTATCATCCTCGACGGGCTGAACTATGTCTTCAGCGATGCGCTCGTAGCCGATACCGATGACATCTTCATCATTTTTCGTGCGTTCAAAGCCATCCGCCACCAAATCGAGCAAGCCTATTTCCCAACCACTTGATTCATCGTTTTTTCAAAGAACTTCCCGCCCGATAACCGAGCGGCACAAAACCGCACTCCCCACTTCGGTCATTGCCGAGGGGCGCGGCAGCCGTCATTTTTCGCCTTTGTCGAAAGGGAAAGAGCGGGCTTCAATGCTCCATGATGGTCAACAGGCAATTAATACCTCCAGCACCTGGCTCAAAAGTCAAAGGTCCGTACTGAGCATATACTCTAAAAAAAACGGTTTCTCCAGCGTTCATAAATATGTCGCCTCCGAATGTCCACATTGGATTCGAGGTGTAAGCGGGTATAAGCTCATCACCTAACACTTGATTAGCAACACCCATCGCGCAAGTCCCGCCGCAGGACACCGAACAATATGAGTTGCTGGATGAACTGCCATTATAAGCTCTTATTGCCCCGTGGACATTGTAAACGCCTGTACGCGGCGCCGTGAACGTGGACGTGGAAAACGAATTGGTGTTGTCCGAGACCTCTGTCCAGTTCGAAGTTGTTGCAACATTTTGTGGTATACTTTGAGACGCCCCCCTGCAATAGACATACGCTTTTGCTGCCGTCGCCGCCAGCGATGCATACGTGGTCGCCAGCCGCCACTCCGTCCCGTTCGAGCGAAGCTCGATCATGCCGTTCGCAGGGATAGCCGTCGCCGCCGCGCCCGATAAATCAACATAACTCGAGACCGTTTTGGCGGTCGAAGTCTTGTTGATCAAGACGATTTCGCGCCTCGGAAAAGTCGCCGCCGACGGCAAAGTCACCGCCTGTGCGCCCGCCAAATCCAAAAAAACAACGTGGTCAGCCACCAAAACCGTGTACGCCGCCGCGCTCGTCGTGACCGTCGCCGTCGAAATCGAGCCGTTCGCATCGAGTCCCGTCGTCGGGGCGGTCGTGCCGATGCCCACATTTCCAGTGGAGGGGAACTTGTTGTCCTGCCCAATCAACGACAAAGCATAAGGCGCGGAAGTCAACTTCGAGCGGGGCGTGTGCTCCGCGCCGCCGCCGACCGAAATACCGAGATAATAAGTTTGGTCAAAAGCAGCGGTCAGCGGATTGACCGCGCCGAGCGTGACGCTGTACACGCCTCCGATGATTTCGACGGGGTCTTGGGTTTCCGACCAGACGGGCGTGCCGCCGGTTTCGGTGGTGTACAATTTGAAATGGATGGCATATTCGCCGTCGTCCACCGCTGCGCCGGTGGATTTTTGGATGGTGCCCTGCACGGAGAGGGTGGCTTGGGCGGCGAGTTATGCGATGGAAAAAAGCCCGATTGCGAGGACTGCGAGGAGTTGGAAAAATGATTTTTTCATCTTTGAAGAAAAATTTTAAAATATGACAGATAGTTTTTGAATGGACATTCCAAGCCTTGCGTTCGCTCGGGACGGAAGGGGTCTTCCAGAAATAGCATTGGAAAAATGAAAGGGAAGGCTTTTTGGGGTTAGGCTTTCGCCTTGTTTTCGGGCAAGGATACGCGGGTCATCTATGTTTCAGGGCAAATGTGGCGTGGACAAAAGTGTGGACATTTAAAAAAATGACCAGTTCAACGTATGTTAGCCCCCGTTTTTGAACTTAAACTCACACATTGGCACGACGGCGCGGCGAAAAAAACAGCATTGCCCGTCGTGTGAAAACAACAAATGAAATGAAGAAACCGACCTGCCCTATTTTTTTGACTTTTTGCTTTTTGGGATTTGCCCTCGTTCTGCTTTTTACACGTTGCCAATCCGGCCAAGCCAAAACCAGCCCGAACGATGCACCCCCAGAAATGGAGCGTCTTTTGTTGGCCGCCGACACTTTGTCTGTCGAAGCCCTCGGCGCCGAAGCGCGAAAACTCCCCGGAACTTGGGTGGACTCCTTTTTTCAAGAACGCTACATGAGGTTGGTACTCAAACGCGAAGGCCCAGCGATTGCCTCCGCGATGGCGGTTTACGAAAAAATCCGCCCAAAAGACGAGGCGGCGGGCGCGTTCATCCACTTGGGACGGGGCGCGGCACACCAAGTGGGCGGGCGGCACGACTCGGCGGAAATCCACTACAAATCGGCGCAAGATTGGTGGGAACAACACAACGGCGCAAAAGTCTATTTGCAACATCTGCTGGTTCACCGGGCGGGCAATTTCCAAATGCAGAGCAAGTACGACGAAGCCGTAACCATGAAATACAAAGCACTCGAACTGCTCGATAACGAAAAAGACCGGGCAACGCAGAAAGTCTCCATTGCCAATTTTTTTGTCGCCATTGGAGAGCCGGACAAGGCATTGGATTTGTTGGGCGGGGTGGTTCAGGTTTTGGAGGAATCCCGCGATACAATTACGTTGGCAATCGCCGTGAGCACCGAAGGCATTGCACTGCTCAAAAAAAACGAATACGCCAAGAGTCTCGAATGTTTCCAACGGACGCTTTCGCTGAGGCGGAGCATCGGTCAAAAAAACCTTTTTCAAGAAACCTTGCAGAACATTGCGGTTTCGCTTGGCAAACTCGGTCAATGGCAAGCGGCTCTGGACACCTTAAAATCAGCCGAAAAATTGGATGCCACCTTCAAACAAGGCCAAACCCGCGTACAATTGGCTACCGGAGATGCCCTTTTTCACCTCAATCGCTTGCCGGAAGCCGACCTTTACCTGCTTCCATGCCTCGAAAATTCCCGCACCCGAAAGCAATATCAGATCGCTTTCGAGGCTGCTACCTTACTCTCGATGTCCAAAAAACAGCAAGGCAAACCGGCCGAGGCACTTGATTTTTTGACACAGCGTATCGCCTTCAAAGACTCGCTTTTTAGCAAGGAAAAGGAAAAAATCATCCAAGAGACGGCTACCAAATACGAAACCCGCGAAAAACAGGCCGAAATCGCTGCCCTGAAATTGGAAAAACACCTGACCAACCAGCGCAACGGCTGGATTGCCACTTTCCTCTTTTCGCTCGGCGGGGCGATTGCTTGGTTCGTGCGCTACCGCCACCGCCGCGAAAAAGCGATGCTCGAAAAAGACATCGCCACCAAACGCCTCGAAAACGAGGTGCTCGAAAAAGGCCTCGAAACCAAACGCCTCGAAAACGAAGTGCTGCTCGCCAACGAAAACCTGAACCGCCAAAACTTGGAAAACGCCGCCCGCGAAATCGGGCTGCACAAAACCCAGTTGGAAGAATTCATGGCCTTGATGGTGGAAAAAAACACCAAAATCGAGGCCCTGCAATCCAAAATCGAACAAGCCTCCTTGCCCGGTGAAAGCAACCCCCTTCGGAAAAACACCCCGAACGACGACGATATTGAAGCACTTTTTCAAACCTCGCTACTCACCGAAACGGACTGGCAACGCTTCCAAAAGCATTTTGAAAAAGTCTTTCCCGGCATTTTGAACCGGCTGAAAATCCAATTTCCGGAACTCAGCACCGCCGAACTCCGGCTCGTGCTGCTGAGCAAAATGGGTTTGAAATCGAAAGAAACCGCCAACCTGCTCGGCATCTCGCCCGACTCGGTACGCAAACTGAAATATCGTTTCAAGAAAAAAATGGGGCTCTCGGAGGAGGAATTGCTGGAGAAAGTGGGGGCACCGATTGAAGAAAAAACTGGGGCTGGCCGACGAGCGGAACTTTGACCAGTTTAAAAATTTGAAATTTGAAATCTAAAAAAAACCGGACTGCCGGGACGATTTTCCAACCGTCCCGGACAGCCCGGGCATATATAATTAAATGAAAAAATATAAAAACCTAAAAATTATGCCTTGTTAAATAACCAGTCTGTCAATGAACTTTTGGGTTTTCTGGGACAATGGGTTTGAATGTGGGAATGGGATAATGGCCTGCCGTTTTCCTCATTTTGGAAAAAAAAGAATGGGGCAATTATCACATTGCCCCACCCCAGAAATTATCTCATTCTGCACATTCCCGCATTATCTTATTACAATTTTCTCCGTCATTTTCCGCTCGCCCTCCGTCATTTCCAACAAGTAAACGCCCTGCGGCAGTTCGCCCGCCTTTTCCCACAACATCGCGTTCATGCCTTTATTCGATTGATAATCAAACGCTTGCATCAACCTTCCGGTCGCGTCGCTGATTTTGAAAAAGACGTTTTGCTGTTTTTCTGAACGAAAACGGATGGTCGCGTAATCCACGATTGGGTTTGGCAGGACATCCAAAAACGGTTCGAATTTTTCCATCGGTTCGTCGGCTGCGGTAATTGTCGTTGAAAATTTGAACGGGTTTTGCACCGTCCCGACCGCTGCATCGGCGGAGAAATACATCGTTTCCGACAGGTCAACAATTTCCTTCCCGTCGTAAAATTTGAATTTCAAAAGTTCCCCACTCGTGTTGGAATAGATTGTTGCGAAAAACAAATGGGCCTGCAACGGCTCGATCCAAATGGCTTTTGCCGCGCCGCGACATTCGTTCCCGACGAACGCGCCGAGCTCAAAATCCTTTCCGGTGACGTTCGCGCCCGAATTTTCGAGCATGGCAATCAAAGTTTGGGAGTGCTCAAACTTCGTCGCGTCAACTTGAAAAATTGAATTCCGGCTGTCAATTTTGACCCGGTCGTTGAGCGAAGTCGAAACGCTCGGCTTGCCAATCTGCGGTTGCGGATACGTCAAAGTGCCAGCCGAGGCCATTTTCAACAAATATCCGTTCGGCGGGGACATGTAAGTCAGGTTTCCAATCCAACCAAAACCGGCCAAATACTGGGCAAATTGGGTCTGCGATTTGATCAAATCACCATTTGCCGGGGTCAAAGAAGCCAAAGCCGCGTTGACCGTCAACGGAAATTGTGGGATAAAACCTATCCAGTTCCAGCCCGCCGCGACCGGAATATCCACTTCCGTCGGGTCAATCAAAGTGCCGAGTTGGTGGATCGTGTCCGCATCCGCCGTGCGGTATTGGTACATCGGTGGGTTCAAAATCGAAGTCAAAGAGCCCAGCCAAC
Source organism: Saprospirales bacterium (assembly GCA_031398055.1). Lineage (GTDB taxonomy): Bacteria > Bacteroidota > Bacteroidia > Chitinophagales > Saprospiraceae > M3007. The sequence goes on from JANNMS010000202.1 coordinate 14,585, forward strand.
CAAAATTTAAAGAATTTTGGGCAAATTGGGTTTGCGATTTTATCAAATCGCCAATTGGGTCGTGCACCGAAGCCAAAACGGAGCCGAGCGAATTATTTGCGGGCAGCAAATTGAAAGATATCCAGTTCCAACCCGGATGCAATTCGATGTCGCGCAACACCATATTATTGGTGTGCAAAATCGTGGGCGTTTCCGGCGAACCCTGCAAACCGTCGGCCTCGAACGGAAAACTTTCCAAAACAGAGCCGTATTTCAAACACGCCGAGGCATCCCAAATTTGGAAATTGACCGTTTCGCCAGCAAACTGATTGGAATAAACGGTCATAAATGCCGTGTATTTATCCGTTGCCGGGACGTATTGAAGTTTCGCCGTGCCGCGCAATTCGCCGCCGACGAACGCCGCAACGATGTCCTCGATGTCGGTCGAAACCGTGCCTTCGAGGTCGAGTTGCACCGTGAAATTGTGCGAATAATCAAAATCTGCCGCGTTGACCACCCAATTTGGGTCGTGGCAAACGATGCGGGCGGTGACAATCAACGGCTCGTCGCCGAGCGCGCCATGCAAAACGACGGTGTCCTGATAATTTCCAAAAACCATCGTCGAGTCGAATTCAAAAGTCACGACCTGCACCTGCCCAGGCGACAAAGTGCCCTTGCTCGGATAAACGCGCACCCAATCTGGGATGCCCTGCAATTCAAAATCTTGGTTGAAACCGCCCCGGTTTTCGATGCGGCGCACTTCGGATTTGATTTGCTCCTCGTATTTTGAAACATAAACTGGCACGTTGTCCACCCAGTTCAGGTTGTTTTGGTCGTGGACAAATTCCCACTGCGTGTGGAGGAATGTGTTTCCGGCCAAATCCTTGATGTTGTCCACCTCGACGCGCATCACTTTGTTTTCCAAAAAGCGGTTCGGAACTTTCGGGACGAGGAAAATTTCGTCGTTCGAGCAAGACAATTGCGCGTCCACGAGTTCGTCGGTTTCAGTGTTGTACAGGCCAATATTGTTGTTGTCAAATTGGTCGGCCTGGATCAAAAGGTCGCAGCGAATCGGCTCGTTGAACTTGATGGAAATCTTGTCGCCCTGCGAATAAACCCCGTCCGCTGGTTCTGGCGTGCCCAAAATATTGGGTGCCTCGCGTTCAAAACGCCCAGAAATGACGTGCGAAATGCCCGCGTTCAGCCCGCCGACGCACTCGGTCACTGCGCGGATTTCGTATTCGCCATCTTGCAAAGCCGCCGTGTTCCACTGGATAATGTGAAAAACGTCGCTCGTCAAACTGGCTTTTGGCACTTCAACAATATTTATCCAAGCCCCGTCGCCAAACTTGCGGCGATATTGGACTCGGATCAACACCAAATCAGGGTCGTTTCGGTTAAATTCGTTCAAAGTAATGAACATGAACTGCCCGTCGGCCTGCTGCCAGACCCAATTTTCCAACGGAAAACCAAGTTCGATGGGGCTGCACGGCTCCAAAAAGTGGGCTGAAATGTTGATGGATTTGTAAAATTCCGGGTTTTCGATGCAGCAAAGGCCGAGTGCCGAGGCGTGCGCATCTTCGCAGCCCGAGTAAATATTCATCGTCAAATTGTCGTAATCGTACGCGACCGCGCCGCGTTCGACGGTCACGATGACTTCCTGCGCCTGTCCTGCGCCGATGCCGAACGAGCCCGACGCGCCTGCGCCCTGCACTTTCACGATGGCTCCGTCGGGGTTCGAGGCATTGTAAAGCCCAAATTCGTACACGCGGTAAGAATTTGTTTGGCTCGAATTTCCCAAAGTAAACTTGAAAACGGCCTTGTCATTTTCCGGCACATTGGCGATGTCGGTTTTGTCCACCACGATTTCCACGCCGTCGTGCGGCACGGTGCTCACTTCGTACGGGCAGGAAGAATTTCCGGAAACGGTTTTGAAAACCGGCGTCCCGTAAACTTTGTCCTGCAAAACGTCCACCGTGAAAACATCGCCCGGGTCGTCGTCGCCGAGGGTGTAACTGACGGTCTGCGAATTGCTCTGCGTGTTGCTGAACTCGGACGAAACGCCCATGTTCATTTCCATGCCCATTTTAAATTTCGAGCCCGCGCCTGCAATGTTGAAGCCCAGCGAGGCGGCCATCGTCAGGCCAATTTCAACGGAAAAGCCAAAACTGGTGCTCCGCGTGTTTTCGATGGTCGCCGCGTTTTCGTAGGTCACGCCCGCATCGAACGAGATGTTTTTTTCAAAAGCCGCCGCCGATTTCAGGTTGGCATTGCGCTGCAAAATATCCTGCCATTGATTGGCCGAAGTCGTGTCGCCGACCAAAAGAAGGTTCGGGATGACCACGTTTTTGATTTGGTACTGCGAATACATGAATGTCGTGGCGAATTTGTCGGGAAAAACCAACAGTCCGGGATGGATTGAAAATGCGCAATCCGCCGTGTCCCAACGCAAGTCGTCGGTCACGCCGAACAGCAAATTCAACGCGCCGCCAACGTAAACGTCCGCATCCTCGCCGATGATGGCATCGCCGCCGGAAGTCGAAATCGTCTCGGTGGCCGTCATACAAACCTCGCCCGAGGTGTTGGCGGTGCCGCCCAATTTCATGCTCATCCCCATTTCGATGGTGTTGTCAAAACCGGTTTCGGTGATGGTACCTGCGACGGGCGTGCCCGCGATGAACTGCGTTTTGTTGCCCAAATTTATTTCCAAACCGACGCTCGCCTTGACATCCGCCGAAGCACCGACCGACCAGCCGTTGCAGACCGTTTTGCCTTTTTCGATGCTCGCGTTCGAGCCGTCGCCCGGCGGGTCGCGCAAAATCATCATCGGGATTTGCGGCGAGGTCGAGGCGAAATTGACCAATCGTGGCCGTTTTCCCAAAATGACCGCGCCTGCGGAAAACGTGTTTTCCTGTTCGTTGGCTTTCGCCAAAATCGTCATGCCCTGGGTGTACGGCGGGATGATGTTGGGAAAACCTGCCGTGAACTTGTATTTAAATTTCCCGGTCGTCATCAAAGTATCAGTTTCGGTGTCCTCCATCTGGTTTTGGATGTGGATAAGTGCCGTGTCGAGGTAGCATTTTCCACCGTCGTAATCTTGAAAAATTTTAATGTCAACACTGTATTTGTTGTCCTGTTCGAGCATCGGCACGCCGCAGGCGTTCGTGTCGAACGGCGTCATTTCAACTTCCGGCGGGGCGAAATAGATAAAATCCGTCGTGTCGCTCACGTCCGTCAGGTCAATCGTTTTGCCACCTTTCAATTGAAAATAGTTGTAAATCACGTTGTTCGAGTGCTCCGTGACCGCGACCGTGTATTTCAACGGTGGCAATTTTGGAAATTTGAACTTGCCGTTGGCCTCCGAAATTTGGATTTCACGATAAAGACAGCCGTCCAAAGTTTCCACTTTTACTTTCACGATGGCCGTCGGTGTGCCGTTGTTGTCAACTGGAATAATGGATTTCCGGCAAATCAAATTTCCGGCCAATTGCCCTTCGATGCTGCGCTGGATCTGGTTACGGAAAAGCACGCCCGCGAGCGGCGAAGCAATATTTTCCACTTCCCAAAATGCAGGGTAAAAAGTGTGCGTCCGGAAAGTCGGGGACAAAACCGCAGACTCGCCGGGTTCGAGTTCGAGCGAAAAATAACCAGTCGAATCGGTAAAACATGGCGGCGTGGCGCGCCCACCGTTGACCATGATTTCGACGCCTTTTTGAAAACAATCCGTGCCCATGAACCGTGCGTATCCCGAAACCGGGACAGTCGATTGGTCAATAAAATCAACCTGGTCGGTCGCCGTGTTCGATGGATTTAGTGTTGCAAGTCGTGTGGAGGGGGTGAATTCGTGCGGAATGGCTTTCGCCGGGTTGTTGTCGGGACTCCAACCTGCGTTTTCGATGGTGCCTTTTCCGGCGAGGCCGGGGCCCATGTCGTTGACCGACGGCCCTGCGCCTTCGTCAAAACTGAAAAAATGGAGCAAATCCGGGTCGGTCACGTTGACCCCAATCGAGTCTTCGTCAACCGAACGGCTGAGGTCGTCCAATCTGCCGCTCGGGCGTTTTTTGATAGTTGGAAGGGGTTTTTTGCCCCTAAAAATGGCCACTTGCTTGATTTTGCCATTCAAATTGTTGCTCGTGGTCTGCTTGCAGGCTACCCCCGGTATTTTTTTGCAAGCACGCGTGCCGAGCAGAATTTTTTTCTTCAAAACCACGGCACCCTTCGAGCCGGTCGGGAGCGGTTTCTTTTTGAAAACGGCAATTTTGACCGGCGTTCTCAATTTGAGCGGAGCGGCTCCTTTGTTTTGGACAGCATCGTCCATTCCCAAAAATTCGTCGCCGGAGGCCACGACTTCGCCGTTCACAAGTTTCACTTCGAGTATGACATTTCCCAAAGTGTCCATTTCACTGTACAAAACCTGCTCACTTTCCAAATCATACGGCTCGAATTCCATGAAAAGCGTGGCCGTGTCCTCGACCATGCCCTTGTTTGCGGTGTCGGACGTGTCGCCGATGTAACTCAGTTCCGGCAGTTCGACCAGACTTTCGTTGACCGCCGTGAATTCGAGTGCCTGTTCGGTGTAAAAATACTTCGACGGGCGGGCGGTGAACGTCGTGCCCGAACCATAATTGATGCCCGCGATGCGGTAAAAACCCGTCTCGTCGGTGATGCCTGCACTGACCACGTCGGCGCGGTCGTTCGACCAAGTTGCGCCGCAGAGGTAGGCGCGGTTTTTATTTTCGGTCAAATCAAAGGCTTTGTCGCCCGTGTTTTCGTCAAATTTCCAGTAGCCAACGAGGCCGTCGGCATCGGTGTTGACCGTCCGGTTTTTGAACATATTGATTTCCGTGCCGGTCAGGGCTTTGTTAAAAAGCCGCACTTCGTCCAAATTTCCATTGAAAAAACTCGAGCCGTCGGATTTTCTGCCAAAAAACAGCGGCATCGAATCGGCCTCGAACGCCTCGACTTTCGAGGCTTCCAGTTCGCCATCGACAAAAAGCAGGAGCAGCGAGCCGTCGTAACTGGCGGTGATTTGGTGCCAATCTTCCTCCGTGCCTGCGGCAAATGCTGCGTTGAGTTCGGTGACGTCGCCGATTTCCCGACCCATGCCAAACCGAACACCCGTCCCGTCGGCGGTGGGCAAAGTATGCAGCCAAATGTTTTTGCCGATGCTGCTGCCGAGGTCAACGACGCCGGTGTTGTCGTTTTCGTTTTCGCCAAATTTGACCCAGCACGAAAGGCTGAAATTTTCAAAATTGTACGCCGCGTGGTGTTTTGCGAAAGCCATGCCCTCCGCACCGTTGAACGAAAGTGCGCTGCCCGTCGTGGGCGACAGCGTGACCAAAGTACCGACGACGGGGTTGCCGCCGATGGATTTTACCTGCCCGGTGATGACCCCGTTCGGGCTCAAAAAACCGAGCGTCGTGCCGCGCGAGCCTTCGCCAAAACCGTTCACCCCAGAAACTTGGTAGGTGTAAAATTTTCCGGCGATGACGTTAAAATCCAAAAAAGAGAAGGTTTCGCCGTCCACCGTGGCCAAAAGCGAGCCGTTGCGGTAGATTTTGTAAGAAGTCGCGGTCGGCGAAAGCGGGTCGGGGTTCCAGTCCACTTGGACGCGGTCTTCCAAATCGCCTTGCGAAGCCATGACGACGGGCGCGGCTGGCGGCAGCAAAAAACTGCCCCAAAAACCAAAAGTGCCCTTGTTCAATTGCCCAAAATAGGTGCCGACGACGGGCTGCCCGACGGTGACGTTGGCGCGGTTCTTCGTGTTGAACGCGTTGCTCGTGCTGCCGTAATTGAAAAAAGCCTTGCCAGTGAGGTAGTCGTTGTCGCTGGCGGTGGCGCAGTTCGGGCTGGACTGGGCTGCCATTTTTTGAAAAATTGCGAACAACAACAACCCGACAAGGGTAAAATGTTTTATATTTTTCATGTTGAAAAATTCAAATTGAGTGATAAAATTTTTGGTGGTTTTGGTGGGGTCTGGGCTGTACTTTTGCGTTAAAATCAATTAAAATGACACATTCGATGAATATCGTAGAACTGAAAACCTCGATTCAGGGACTTGCCGCAGAAACTGGCGATGCCTTGCTTTTGGAAGAAGTTTTAATGTATTTTAAAAACTTGCTTGCCAATTGGGAAGCCGACATCCTCGGTTTTGAACAGGACGGCACGCCGATTACCGAAAAAGATTTCATGCTCGGTGTCGAGGAGGCACATGAAGACCTCCGAAACGGCCAACTTTTGACCCAAAATGAAGCAAAAGCCCTTTTCAAAATCTATGGATGAAATTTTTGAAATCCATTGGGGCAAACACGCTATCCGGGACTTGCGAAAAATAGAAGACTACCTGCTCGAAAACGCTTCTGAACAAACTGCCGGAAAAGTCATCCGGGGTTTGTTCAATGCCGTCGAACCCGTTGCCGCGCAGCCCGAATTTTTCCCGCCCGAACGCCGTTTGATGAAAAGAGGCAACTTTCGCTTCATTCTCAAATGGCGGTACCGGATAATCTACGAATTCACGGGCATCCAAAACATCGTCCACCGGGTTGTCCACAGCCGACGCGATATGAAAAAAGCGTTGCGGAACGTTCGCTGAACCCATTTGAAAACCAAAGAACTTCCGGGGCAAGTCCTGCCGCCCCGGCGCAGTTTCGGCCAGCCGAACGGCTTATTTCACCCAGATTTCGATGTCGTCAATCGCGTAACTTTCGTTGAAAGAATCTTGGTTCAGGTTATTGGCTACGATAATCCAGAGGTTGTCGTCCGAATTTTTGATGACCATTTCTTGGCGTGTGTTGTAGTCGGAAAAACCCGAAATCGCACCCGTCCAATAGTTTGTACCGATCCCTTCGTCTTGGTGATGATTCCAACCAATTATGTACTGTCCGCCAACAGGCGCGATAACCGACGAAAATCCAGCGTATCCATACTCGCCCTGACTGTTGCCTTCCCAACTGTCCAAAAAATGATAGGTGAAAACCACTTTCACATAATTGTGCGGAATGCCGGTGAGGTTGAGTTGTTTTTTCAAAGCATCGTCGCCGTTGATGTGCGCCCGCAGGACGTAGCCATTTTGCACCGTGCCGCCGAGTTGAATCCTTTGATACTGCACCACATTGCTATTATCCCACCTGTCGTGGCAAATCCAGCCTTCGTAGTCATTGTTGGTTTCAAAATCATCGGTTTCAATCAGCCGCCAGTCTGAAATACCATTGTATTTGACTGTCTGCCCGGCGGGCAAATTGAGCCCCGCGCTGAAAACCAAATTGAGGTTTTCAATATTGATATTGTTCCCGTCGTAGGTGATCGAAGCGGAGTTCGCGCCTTTTTTGAACTCGATTTCCGAGCCGGTCTCGCCTTCCACCAAAACTTTTGCATCGGCAGCGGCATCTTTCACATGGAGTTCGTTGCCAGCCGTCGGGGCAGCCGTGCCCACGCCGACCGTCCCCGCCGAGGGAAAAATGTTCGAACTTCCAATCAACGAAAGTGCGTACGGCGAAGAAGTCAGCCGCGAGCGCGGGGTCAGTTCTGGGCCACCCGGCAGTTTGATTCCCAAATAATACGTCTGGTCAAAAGCCACCGTCAGCGGCTCGACCTCGCCGAGCAAAACGCTGTAAACGCCGCCCGTCAACTGCACGGACTGCGTTTCTGTCCAGACGGCTGTGCCGCCCGTTTCGGTGGTGTAGAGTTTGAAACCGATTTCGTACGAACCGTTGTCAACCGCCGAGCCGTCGAAATTTTGCACCGTGCCTTGCACCGAAAGGTTGGTCTGGGCATGGATCTGGGTGGCGGCGGCAAAAAGTAGCACCGCACCGGACAGGAGTAGTTTGATAAACTTGTTCATTTTTGAAAATTTTTATTTGACTTGAAAAAATGTGGTTGTGGTTCGGAAATTATTTTTCCAGATTCGCGGCACCCCGTTTTTCCAAGTTCAAAAGCCGTTGGTTCATCCCGTTCAGATCGCTGCGGAGTTCCGAGTTTTGTTTTTGCAAACCCTCGTTTTTCACTTGCGAAGCCTCGAACTGCTGGCGGAGCGCGGCGTTTTCCTTTTTAAAATATTCCACTTCGCGGGCGAGTTCTTGCGTGGCAGAGACGTTGAGCGTGAAAATGCGGTCATAGTCCACTGTGTGGAAGTCGCTGACTTTTTTGCCGTAAACAAAGACTTGCTCGGCTGCGGGTTTACCCGCCCAATCAACCGTGAACGAGGTGGCAGAAGGCACGGCAACAACCGTCATCTTTCGCTCGCCGTCGGGCAATATCAATTTCACTTCGTCGCCCACGGCGAAGTCGTGCTTTTTGTCCAAGGAAACAGTCATTTGCCCTGCGGCGAGTTTGGTATCCGTGGATACTTCATAAACGTTCGGCACAAATTCGGACGAAATGGTCACCGCTTCCGGGAAGGCTTCGCGCACTTCTTGGGCGATAAAGCCTTTCTTAAAGTCATTGCCTTTGTTCAGGAAGTCAACATGGCTGTAATCCGTTACTTTCAGGTTGCGGAGTGTTGCGAGGTCGTAGGTTTTGTCGGAGAGGCGGAAGTCTTTTTTGATACGACGGTCGGAGACAACCCAGTATTCTTGGGACATAATCCTGCCGTCCACGCTCAGATTAAAACCGTAGTTGCCGGTACCAACGTTATAGGCAGAAGACCCACTACCAGCATTGCGAACCCAACCACCGACATTAAAATACTTGTACGAGCCACCAATGTTTACATAATTGGCAAACTGGCTTTCTCCGGTCACTCTGAACGCATAGTTGGCATCCACCGCGCTTTGCCCAACGGCGAGTTTTGAGGTCACGACAAAGTTGGCAGGGTCGGCAGGGGCACTCGAATAGAGATTTGGGATAAAGATGTTCGTCCCGTCATAAGTAATCGAGGCGGTGTTCGCGCCTTTTTTGAACTCGATTTCCGAGCCGTCGGTGCTTGCCACCACAATTTTCGAGGTCGTCGCGCCTTCGACGGTCATTTTCGCGTCGGCGGTCCCGTCTTTCACATGGAGTTCGTTGCCAGCCGTCGGCGTCGCCGTGCCAGCCCCGACCGCTCCGGTCGAAGGAAAAATGTTGTCCTGCCCAATCAACGAAAGTGCGTACGGCGAAGCCGTGAGCCGCGAACGTGGCGAAAGTTCCACGTTCGTGCCGACGGTGATGCCCAAATAATACGTCTGGTCAAAAGCAGCGGTCAGCGGCGTGACCGTGCCGAGCACCACGCTGTAAACGCCGCCGACGATATCCACATCGCTTTGGGTTTCGGACCAAACGGCAGTGCCGCCCGTCTCGGTGGTGTAGAGTTTGAAGGTCAGCGAGTACTCGCCGTCGTCCACCGAGGCACCGGTGGATTTTTGGATGGTGCCCTGCACCGAGAGGTTGGCCTGGGCCATCGCGTTTTGCGCGAACGCCGCGAGGCAAAGCAGAAAGGCGTAAATTTTTACCAGTTTCATGCTGAAATTTGATTTTAGATAAAAAAAAGAGTGAGAAATATGTGGAAGTCGGGAGTTCAACAGCGACAAAAAACCAAACAGCCACCACCTCGCGGCAGCCTGTTTTTTTGAAAAATCAGATTAAAAATGGATTTGTGGGCAAGGATTACGATGGTCTGGGAGACTTTCTCGTAGTATTTTTTGGAAAAAACCACCGAGCCAAGTACACTTCTTCAAAAGTCACTCAACCCGGTGGGGCTCTTTAATCTCATGAAAAAATGGGCCGAACGTTTTCAACCCGTGGATTGCCGTGCCTTCGATTAAAATTTGAAGGACATTCGGCATGGCAACCGGGCAAATGTATTTACACAAAAAAGCATATAAATCACCGACTTGAAGATTTTTTGAAATACTACCCACTTGGATAGTTTTTTCAGAAAAAGACTACCCACTTGGATAGTTTTTTAGAAAAAATGAACCGTTCGGCGGCAGAAGAGCAGATTTGCATGGAATTTTAGCCTTTCAAATTTTTCAAATGAACAATCGGTCTGCCATTGCCCTACCCCGTTTGCCAGTTTTGCTTTTTTGCTTGGGACTTTTTTGGGTCGTCGGCTGCCGCGAAAAAACAGCCCCTCCGGCCAGTGGTTTTGGCGAAGCGGTCAAAGCTGCGCTGCAAAAAACCGACTCGCTGCCTGCCGAGCAGGTTTTTGAAATAGCACAGGCATTGCCCAGCGGCGTCGCTCAGGATTCGTTTTACCACCACCACTTCCAACGGTTGAACGAACACTACGACATCGACGGGACGCGCGAAAACCTCCCATTTTACCAACGCCTCCGAGGCGGGCAGCCCGGTGCTGATGCCCTGCTCTTGTTGCGCAGCAGCGAGCTGGATTTTATCAACAGCGACTTTCCAGCCATGGAGATAAAATTGAAAAAAGCACTCGAAATATCTGGTATCCAGCAAAATACGCCTTTTTACTGCGAGGTGCTTTTATATTTGGGGTCATGCTACCACCAGCAAAGCCAGATTGAAAATGCGACCAAAACCTACCTCCAAGCCTTGACTTTGGCCAAAGTGAGCGGCAACAAATCCATGGCTGCCCAAATGCACAAGCAATTGGGAGATCTTTACCGGCGAACCGAAGAACCCGAAAAGGCACTTGATTACGTCCAACAAGCTCTGGTCGATTACCAAAAATTAGGGGATTCTTTGGCAGAATCACGTTGCCACCTCACCCTGTCCGAAATTTTTAGCCAAAAAAAAGACACCAGCGCAGCCCTCCAAAACATCGAAAAGTGCATCGAAATCCGCAAAAAAATCAATGAACCCGCAGAATTGGTCGATGCTTACCTGACTTGTGCGGATATTTTGGAAGAGTCCAAAAACTACCCTGCCGCGCTCAAAGCAGCCGAACAGGCCGCGTTTTGGCAACAAAAAACGCCGATAAAATTCTGGGAGTCGAGCGTGGCCATGGTCTTGGGTGTTTGCCTGTTGAAAAACGGAAAACTCGAAGCCGCACGGCCGCAACTGCTTTTTGCCCTGGACGCATTCAAAAAAGAACACGTCATATCCATGCAGGCCAAGACCAGCCAAAGTTTGTACGAACTGTCGAAAAAAGAAAACAAAACAGCCGAAGCACTGGCTTTTTTGGAAAACGTCCAGCAGTTGAAAGATACTTTGGCAAACAAAGAACACCTCAAAATCACCCGCGAACTGACCACCAAATACGAAACCGCCCAAAAAGAACACCGCATCCTCGAACTCGAACAGGAACAAAGAAACCATCGGCAGCAGCGTTTGATCTTGATTTTGGGGATGTTTTTGCTCGCAGGCCTCGCACTGATTTTGTTTTTTTATCAGAAGCTGAAAAACTTGAAAACCATCTACCAAGTCCGAAAACGCATCGCCGACGACCTGCACGACGACGTGGCTTCCTCGCTCAACTATCTTTCGATGCTCGTCAAATCGCTGCGCGAAAAATCAAAATCGAACCTCGAACCGCAGGAAACTGCCGAAAAACTGACCCAAATCGAAAGCGTGAACGACGAGGTCATCGGAAAACTGAGCGACATCGTCTGGGCGATTGACGAGCGCAGCCAGACCGTCGGCAAACTCGTCGAACGGATGCATGACTACGGCGAGGACATTCTTTTGCAAAACAACGTGCCCGTCCATTTTGAAATCCGCCTCGACCAGCCCGAAAAAACCGCCTCGCTCGCCGTCCGGCAGCACGTTTTGTTGATTTTTAAAGAAGCGGTGAGCAACATCGTGCGCCACACAAAATCGTACGAAGCCAAAATTCAAATCGAAAACCGATCGGACAAATTGGAAATCCGTTTTGAAAACCATTTTGCAGAAACCAAAAAACCCCAGTTTTCGACCGGAAAAGGATTGGAAAGCATGGCCAAACGCGCCGAAAATCTGGGTGGAAAACTCAAAATCGAACAAGGCGAGGGGTTTTTTCGGATAAAACTGGTCATCCCAAACATTTTTGATTGAAAGTGAGAGGTTGTTTAAATTTTTCTGAAAACCCCAATTGCCGATGTTGGCGTCCTCGCCAACATCCAATTTTCCGAAAAATTTCAACGAAAAAAGTTGTTGGCGAGGACGCCAACATCGGCAATTAAAAGACCTCGAAGAGGTCAAACGTTGATAGGAAAATGAAAAAACAGGGGTGCATTTCGTTGATTTCGTGTCTGTTGCTTGCCGCGACCGTCGCGGCGCAGCACACCGATTTCGACATCCGCTACCTCGGTCTGCGCGACGGTTTGACCGACCGGAACGTCCAAGTTATCTGCCACGACCATGAAGGTTTTGTCTGGATCGGTACACTTTCTGGCCTCGTCCGGTACGACGGTTTCGAGATGATGCCCATCGCCCTACCCTTTTCGCCCGAAAAAGTGGCAAAAAAAGCCATCGTCCCCGTCACCGCAATCCTCGAAGACCCCGCGCACCGGATCTGGGCAGCGACCCAAAAAGGCCTCGTGATGTTCCCGCCCGACCGCAGCCGACCGGTTTTGGTCACCGAAATCGTGTTCAACAGCATCGTTCAGGAAGGTGAAAATTTGTTGCTCAGCGATCAGGGCAACGTTTACCGGCTGCGCCCGAACACCGGCAACGGCCAGCCGCCGCGCCCCGAAAAAATAAATTTGCCCACAAAATTTAGTTGGACAAGCCTTTTCCCCGGCCCCAACGGCACCTTTTTTATGACCGGCGACCCATCCGGCACCCTCCAAATCCGCAACGATTCGATCCTGCGCCGCTGCCCCGGGCTGCCCGTCGAAATGAATGGGAAGCAGGTAAATTTGAAAAACGGGCAGTTCATTTTCCGCAATTTTGGCGGCATCCATCTGTACCGTTTCGATGAACGGCACGGCCAATTTGAACAACTTCCGCCATTCCAAAAAGGTAGCAACGATGCCGGACATCCCTATTTTTTGGCCGACCTCGCCCGCCGGTTTGTCGAAAACAACCCCGGCCAAATGCCCATCGAAATAGCCCCGTCCATCATTTCGGCTGTCAACAGTTGGGAAACCGATGCCCACGGACGGGTCTGGCTCGGTACGATGTTCGGTATTTTTGTGTTCACGGCCCGCACCTCACAATTTGAACACCTGCCCGAAGTGCGCGGCGAAAGCATGCGAGCCATTTTTCAGGACGGCGGCGATTTGCTCATTTCCGCGCTGCGGCTGCGGCGGCTTTCCAAAAAATCGAGCACGCATATTTTTCAAAACGTCCCGCACAGCCGCGTGCTACTTCCGCTCGACGGGCAGCGGGTTTTGGCGGCGGGCGAGTACAACGGGTATTTTATTTTGGACAAAAAAACAGATTCGGCAACACGCCTCGACGAAGAAAACCTCGGGCATATCTTTTCTGCCATCCATTTGAAAAACGGCCAAATTTGGCTGCTGCGGCTGAACCATGTTTTTCAGTTTTTTCCAAAAACAAACCAATCGCAGCACCTTTTTGACCTGCCGAGCGATGTTTTTCTTGATTTGGTGGAAGACCGGAACGGGCAGGTTTGGCTGGCCGGAACCTTAAATTTGATGAAAATGGTGCGCGACGGTGCTGGCAATTTTGCCGAAGCCCAACCCAAAATCCTCGGTTCGTTCACCGATGCCCTGCTGCGCGGCGACTCGCTCTGGCTCGGCACGCGCGGCTCGGGACTGGTCTGTTTTGATTTGAAAACCGAAACGGTGCTCGACATTTTCACGACCGACGACGGCCTGCCGAACGACATCGTCAATTGCCTGCTGCCCGATGCCGCCGGGAATATCTGGCTCAGCACGAACGCAGGTTTGAGCCGTTTTGACCCGAAAAACCAAGTTTTCCTCAATTTTTCGCAGCGCGACGGGCTGGAAATGGACGAATACAATATGTCTTCCGCGTTCCGCGACCCGGCGACCGGGCGGCTTTTTTTCGGCGGGATGAACGGCGTGACGCATTTCGACCCCGCTGCCGTGCAGAAATTTTTGATCCCGCCGCAATTGCTTTTTTCAAAAATCGTGAAATTGAGCGCGGATGCTGGCAACCTGACCACGTTTTTGCCCGAAAACGAGGTTGTGAAAAAGGATTCTTTGAAAAAAAACGAACCCGAAATCACGCTCGCGGCGGGCGACCGCTACCTCGAAATCCACTTGGCGACGACCGACCCGGCGATTTCCGACCAAGTCAAATTTGTCTACCGCCTCGATGGTTTTGACAACGGTTGGGTTTCGACGGGCAAAACCAACACCGCCCGTTTTGCCATGCTGCCTGCCGGAAATTACCTTTTTCGGGCAAAAACCATCACGCGAGAGGGCGTTTTTAGCCCGGAACGCACGATCCGGGTGCGGGTCGAGGCGGTTTTTTACAAAAAATGGTGGTTCGTTTTAGCAGTTTTGGCGGTGGCGGCAGGCGTGGTTTGGATAGAATGGCGGCGGCGGCTCGGCCATTTGAAAAATATTTTTCAAGTCCGAAAACGCATCGCCGATGACCTGCACGACGACGTGGCTTCCTCGCTCAATTATCTTTCGATGCTCGTCAAATCGCTGCGCCAAAAAACCGAAACGAACGCCGAACACCACGAAACGGCCGAGAAATTGACCCAAATCGAAAGCGTGAACGACGAGGTCATCGGAAAACTGAGCGACATTGTTTGGGCCATCGACGAGCGCAGCCAGACCCTCGGCGACCTCGTCGAACGGATGCAGGACTACGGCGAGGACTTACTTTTGCAAAACAATGTGCCGCTGGATTTTCAAATCCGCCTCGAACATGCCGAAAAAACCGCTTCACTGGCCGTGCGGCAGCATGTTTTGTTGATTTTTAAGGAAGCGGTGAGCAACATCGTGCGCCACACGAAAACGTACGCCGCCAATATTCAAATCGAAAACCGATCGGACAATTTGGAAATCCATTTTGAAAACCTTTTTTCCGAAACCCGAAAACCCCAGTTTTCGACCGGAAAAGGATTGGAAAGTATGACCAAACGCGCAGAAAACTTGGCCGGAAAACTCCAAATCGAATACGAGGAGGGGGTTTTTCGGGTGAAACTTTACATTCCACAAATTTTTGATTGAGTGTTTTTTTCGATCAAAATCAAAACTATTTGCAGATGACAAGGATAGGAATTATCGAAGACGACGACAAAATCCGTCGTGAATTTCAGGAATATTTTGCCCGCAGCACCCAATTTGAGTGTGCCGTGGCGGCTGGTTCAGTCGAACTATTTCAAAAATATTATCGCCCCGGTGCACCCCTGCGCCTGCTGATGCTGGACATCAACCTGCCCGGAATGTCAGGCCTCGATGCCATCGAAGGGCTAAAAAAAACGCTCCCGCCCGACGCGGACATCATCATGTTCACGTCTTTCAACGAACCGAACACGATTTTCAAGGCGTTGTGTGCCGGCGCGACGGGTTATCTTTTAAAAAACCAATCGCTACAAAGCATTGAAAATCAAATGGTTCAGTGCATAGAGGAAGGTGGCTGCGCGTTGTCGCCCTCGATCGCACGTCGGATCGTGCATTTTTTCAATCCCGCCAAAATCGTCGAAAAAACGAACGCCGAGGCCGACTTGCGTCCGCTCGAACGGCAAGTCGCACATTATTTGATGCAAGGAAAAACCTACGATGAAATCGCGGTTGCGATGTCGCTGACGGTTGCCGGGGTGAAATATCACCAGAAAAAGATTTTTCAAAAATTGCACATTTCGTCGCGCCACGAAATCGCCAAAGTGTATTTGTGGGAAAAAACGTGAAAGGGAAAATTGGAAACCGCAGCTAATTTTGCCAAGTTTTTTTGCTCAAAAACAAAGCATGGCAAAGTCAAATATTTTAAAAATCTCGGTCGAAGGCACTGAAATCCAAGTCGTTCAAGTCAACAACGTGGACTATATTTCCCTGACCGACATCGCCCGGAAAACCGACGATCGCACCGACCTGGTGCTCCAAACTTGGATGCGAAACATGGCGACCGTCGAGTACCTCGGCCTCTGGGAACAACTTTACAACCCCGGTTTTAATCCCTACGGATTTGCAGGGATTAAAAGTAAAACGGGCTCGAACAGTTTTTACCTCTCGGTTTCCAACTGGATCCAGGAGACGAACGCCATCGGAATCATCTCAAAATCAGGGCGTTACGGCGGCACTTTTGCCCACAAAGACATCGCCATCCAGTTTTGTTATTGGCTCAGCCCGACGTTTCAGTTGTACCTCATCCGTGAATTCCAACGGCTCAACGAGGAGCGGCAATCTGCTTTGGAATGGGACATGCGCCGGCTCATTTCCAAAACAAACTACCACATCCACACCGATGCCGTGCGCCAAAATCTCGTGCCGCACCTGAAATGGAACACCGGGACGGAGGGTTTTTACTTTGCCAGCGAGGCCGATGTGCTCAATGTTGCGGTATTTGGGATGACGGCTGCCCAGTTTCGGCAGGCACAACCCGAAATTCGAGGCAATCTCCGCGACAACGCCAGCCACGAACAGCTCATCGTGCTGGCCAACCTCGAAGCCATCAATTCCGAACTCATCCGAGACGGCCTGAGCCAAGACGAACGAGCCATGAAATTGAACGAAATCGCCATTTATCAAATGCAGATTTTGTCCACATTGCCCGCGCTGCGGCAATTGCCGGATGCTGTCAGGGACGGTTTTTGAAAAATTAAAAGCGTTTGGAGGGCGAAATTTATTTCGCCTAAAAATTTTTCAAAACATTGATTATCAATAATTTGAACAGCCAAAAGGCGAAATAAATTGGGACTGTAATTTTTAGCGAGCAAGGTGCGTAGCACCTCAATATTTGTAGAAATCGTTGCCCATTATTTCCAAAAGGTGCGTAGCACCGGAACGTTTGGGTATCAAATATTTCGGTGCTACGCACCTTGCT
>JANNMS010000126.1:0-82607 GCA_031398055.1 Saprospirales bacterium
TATGAACATTTTTGAAGGTGGTTCATAGTTCATAGTTCATAGTTTATCGTTCATAGTTCTAAAAGTCCTTCTGGCAAATTGACAAAAACCTTGCGTCCTTTTTTGTCCACTTTTTCAATAAACTGCGGGATCAGCGGCACATAAACTTGCCGTCCGGCGTGTTCGACGACCGCCATTTGCTGGGCAGGCATATCCAAAATGTCCTCGATTTTTCCGACTTCTCCGACCGTTTTGTCAATCAAAATGAAATTGAGGCAATAGCCGTAGCCCTCGTCTGGCAGTTCCATTTCGCGTTCCGAGTCTTCCAAAACATCGGATTCGCGCAGGAAAATGGCTTTCCCGGTGAGATTTTGCGCGGTTTCTTTCACGTTCACATCTTCAAATTTGACGATGACCTCGTTGCCAATCCTCACTTTTTCAATAAAATAAGGCGTCTTGCTGCCGCGCTCTTCCAAAAAAACGAGTTCTGTTTTTATAAAATCTTCGAGCATCGCGGCATCGATATTGACTTTCAACTCGCCGCCCAGGCCGTGCGTTTTTTTGGTGTAGCCGATTTGGACAAATTTTTTTTCAGACATGATATTGTTTTAAACCACAAAGGCACAAAGGAAACATAAGTATTTGAAAGCCAAACGCTTATGTTCTCTTTGTGCCTTTGTGGTAAAAAAAATGTGGTAATTTTATTTGTGGGAGACCGCAAAAACCGCCGTCCCTTCCATCGTTTTTGATTCGCCGTGCGCGTTGTAAAAAGTGGTTTTGAAATTGGCTTTCAATTTTAAAGTTGGTTCGCCGAGTTCATTTTCGAGGTAATTTTCCTTTTCCAAAATTTCAAAAACATCGCCTGCCGCAGGTTTTCCACCATCAGTTTTCCAGACAACACCCTCGGAATCAACGAATTGGAGCGTTGCGCTACCCAATTGAACAAGGTCGTTTGACGTAAAATTTTGGGTCACGGAGTAGGCTGGGGTAGGGGTTTTGGCCTGCGCCAAATTGTTCGACGGCAAACGTTGAATGCCCACATTCACCGCGCAACCCGGTTGTTTTGGATAATTTACAGTCACCGCAACCTGCATATCGCTGCCCGAAATCGCCTGTTCCCAAATTCCGGTGGCAGTCGGCCAATCAATTTCCGCGTCCGAAATCGGGGCACCGACTTGCAAAGTCACTTTCAATTTTGACATTTCAGCAGTCAAAACAGGAACGGGGCAGGGCGCAGAACCGTCCAAAAAAACGGGGTATTTCAAATACGTTTTAAAACCTTCGGCATCGCTCGTGCCAACACTTAAATAATGCGGTTCGTTGGTCAAAAATTCTTGGCTGGCGGGGTTGGAAGTTCCCGAAAAAGCACCATCCAAATCCCACGAAAGTTGTGGCGTTTTTCCGCCACCGCTCACCGAAAAATTCAAAATATAAGTCGTGTTGTTGTTGACCGCGCTGTCAAAAATCTTTTTTTCTCCGATTGTAATGGATTGATTTTCATGGTATTCGATGCCAGAAATGGAATTTCGCAAATCAATTTTCAAACTCCCGGAGCACTCCGCCGACGGACAATTGACCGGAGCAAAAGCACCCGAAAAAACATTCACTTCCAACTGGTGATTGAACGAATTTGAGGAAAACATATAAAAATTATTTTCCCCCGCAGCCATCGAAAACGACTTGCCGCCGAACGAAAAATCGGTTTTAAAAACAGGGTCTTCGACCACATTTGGCGGCAATTCCGACTCTTTGCAAGCCGAAAAAAAGAGAAAAAGGCAGGCGATGCTGATTAAATTTTTCATTTCAAGTTGACTTTTAAACCGAGTTCCAAACCCAATTTTGACGTCTGAAAACCTTCGGTTTCGTTGTTGTTTTCTAAATTTTGAAGCAAATAATTTGCCCGAAATGTTGCGGCAAAACTACGATTCAATTGAAAATCTGCTCCCGCAAAAAGTGAGAAATAGGATTTTTTATAATTTTCATCGGCCATCCAAACTTGGTCGGAGGCCGTTTTTTTCAAATCACGTTCAAAAGAACTTTGGGAAAATGACTCCCGCAAACCTCGAATTCCAGTCAAAAAACCGGGGGCAAAACCAAAATTCGTGGCCAATTTATTTTTCGAAAATCTCAAACCGAGCGGTATTTCCAGCCAAAAAGCAGATTTCCGGGCAAGCGAAAACGTGTCTCGTTCAAATCCAAAACTGTACCGACGTCGCTCCGAAGTTTCATTTTTATCAGAATCCCGCTGCTCGTCGGGACGAAAACGCAGCCGGATTTCTGAAAATGCCGACCAGTTTTTGACCAATTTCTTTTCTGCAAAAACTCCTGCCGCACCCCCGAACTGATTTTTTTTGCCCAAATTTTCGGGCATAAAATACCCGCCGCCGAGCAAACCGAACGACCAATTGGAAGGGTTTTTAGATTTGACAACTTTTGAAATGTTGTCAAATTTGGCTTCCACTTTTGCCATTTCCAACCTATCAATTTTTGAAAAATGGACAAATTTTAATGGATTTGGCAAAAAATCAACGGCAAACGATGGAAGGACAGCCTGACTCGAACTTGATTCGGGAGCTGACGGCTCTTGAATTTCAAGCGACTCGGTGGAAGGCGAGTCGAAATTTTTGGCTGTCAACTCCCGAATCAAGTTCGGGATAGGCTGTCCGTCGTCCACCGTTTTCCGCGCCTCATCCGAAAAGTGGGAGACCGAACTTTCATCGGCCTCCCCACCCACATTACGGATGTCGTTAACACTGATTAAGGATGAGTTTTTGGAAATGACCCCCGGATTGGTTGATTGGTTATTGGTTATTGGTTGATTGGTTGATTCGACTTCGCTTTTCAACTGGTTTCGAATCAACCGGTTGGCGAGCGAAGCCGAGCCATGCGTTGTTGGATTAGAATTTTGATACTGCGAACTAATTTGTTGTTCGGTCAAATTTGGAGTGGATTCAATATTTTCATTTTTCGAAAAATCAGTTTCAACTTGTTGAGCGACAACGGTTTGAGTGAGTTTGGCCGCTTCATTTTTTTTCAAAAAATACCACGACCCCGCCAGCAAAATAGCGAGTCCAGCCGCAGCCAACCACCCAAAAAAACGGCGGCGGCGTTCCTCAGCTTCGATGAGTTTTTCAGCATCCAACCAATATTGTTCGAGGAATGGATGCCGCGTTTCAAAATCGGTTGCCGACTCGCCGTGCGAACCCAGTTTTTGATTGAAAAAATGATCTAAATTGTTCATTTTCAAAAATTTAAAATTTTGCGGGTATATATTTTTCGGCTCAATTATGATTCCAAGTTGCTGGTTTCCAAAAGGTGCGTAGCACCTCAATATTTGTAGAAAACGAATGAAAATGTTTCAAAAAGGTGCGTAGCACCGAGATATTCGAACCCAAATATTGCGGTGCTACGCACCTTTTATGGCTGATAATCAATACTTGCTACAAATATTGAGGTGCTACGCACCTTTTGGAAACCAGCAACTTGGAATCATAATTGAGCCTTTTTTCAATCCAATTCCCCAATCAACCAACCACCATCTCAGTTTTCATCCAAGTCTGCAAAAGTTTACGAGCCTGATTCATGTACCATTTTGAAGTGCCGTCCGAAATGCCCAATATTTCCCCAATTTCAGCATGCGAAAAACCGTCAATCGCCATCAAATTGAAAACTTGTCGGTGCATCGGCGGCAGTCGGAGAATCAAATTTTCGAGTTCTTCGGCATCAAAATGAGCCGCGCCGTCATTCCAACTGACATTTTCTGACAAATAATCCACGCTCGGATCGGTCAAAAGCGCACTGGATTTTTGGAATTCGCGGTAGTTTTTTTGTTTTCGAAAATCGTCAATCACCGTGTTTATCATGATTCGCCGAATCCATGCCGAGAAAGACGATTCGATTTTGTAGCTGTCCAAATTTTTCAAAATCTTCAAAAATGCCTCGTTCATCAAACTCACCGCGTCGCTTTCGTACTGCCGATACCGCACGCAAACACCCATTAAAACCGGGTAGCACTGCCGGTACAGCAGGCTTTGGGCTTTGCGGTCGCCTCGCCGGGCGTCGCGGATGTGTTGGTCGGTTGGTTGCATTTTTTCTAAACTATGAACTATGAACTATGAACTATGAACGGTGAAAAACCACCCATTTTAAATGGTAAAATTTCACCGTTCACAGTTCATATTTTACAGTTTGAAAATTCTTTCAGTGTAAATTTTATTGCCAGAATTGACCGTCAAAAAGTAAATTCCTTGTGGCAAAAATTGCATTTCAATTTGTCCAAACGATTGATTTTCAAAAGTTTGGGAAATAATTTGCCCCGTCGAATTGGTCAAAACCAGATTGAAAATTTGGTCTGGAAAACTGACCCGGACGGCATCCGAAGTTGGGTTTGGTGAGATATTCAAACCCTCAAATTCAGGCGATTTTTGGCTCGTGAAAATGGCGGAATCGTCGTCGGCTTTGAAATTGATGGTGTAAATTTCGGGGTTGCTAGCACCGATGGTCACGATTTTGGAAACGACCGGGATGCCCGGGATTTCGATGCTCACTTTGTAAGTTCCGTAGGCCAGGTTTTCAAAAACGTACTTGCCGTTCGCGGCGGTTTTTGTGGCGGTGACGGCGGTGCCGTCCAACATTTCCAAAATTATCGAAACGCCAGCAATCGGGTCGCCTTCGCCGCGGTCGTCGTTGCCCGCAAAATTGGCACCCTGCACCACCAAACCACCGATAAAACCGGGGCCGCCGGGATTTATTCCCGGAATCAAAGCAATTTTAATCGTTGGGCCGAAGACATTTGGCGAAATGACATCCATCAAAACCGGCGTTGCGTCCGACCAAAAAAGGTTGTGGTGATGATAAGTCGGCAAAAAATGGTGGTAATCCACATCGGTTGGAAGTAGTGCGGCTTTGACCAAATAATGGCCGGGCGGCACATTTTGGAATTCAACCACGCCGTTCGGATTGGTGGTCAAAGTGTCAAGAGCCGTCAAAATTCCGCCCTGCACGGTGTCGTATTTTATCAAAAACACCTCGGCCAAAGCAGCCACCGCGTTGTTTGATTTCACAACATTTACGGTCAGTCCAGCCGACAAAAACACATCAAAACAATCAGATGCCGTGCATCCATTCGTTCCAGTAATGGTCACGCAATAATTTCCAGCGTGAAAAACGGTGATGTGCGGGAAGGTCGAGCCATTGCTCCACAAATATTTTCCGGCAGTCACCCCCGGGTCGGACGCGGAAAAATGGGCGGTCAAAACCAGACCAGTGTTGCCAGCAGTGCTGGTGATTTCAGTACTGCAATTTTGGGACTGGGCGGCTGAAAAAGCCAAAAGAAAAAGGCAGGTAAAGAACGTGTTCTTCATGTAATTTTTTTAAAATGAAAATTGATAAAAAGAATGTTGAGTTTGGAAAAGTGGGGTGGGGTGGAAAAAATTTCAAATCAATTTGAAAGACAAAAGTACTCACGAAAATTTGGGCGGCAGGGTTGGTGGCTGGCTGCGTTTTTTTCAAAATTTTTAAAAAATATGTCAAACCATGTCGAAAAGCGGGAACGATTGTCGGAGAAATTTTCGGGCGGTGTACTTTCATGCCGTCTTTCCGCCCATCAAAAATTTCTGATTTTTAATGAATTTGATTTTGAAAATATCTGCTTGCCTCTGTTTTTGCGCTGTTTTATTTTTTGGAGAAAAAATTTCTGCCCAAACTTTCCGACCCGTCGAAGCCACCATTTTGGAACAGGAAGTTCAATTTGGATTGGCCAACGAAGTTTATCTCCATTTTGAAAATTTGCTCGGCGACACTTTGAATTTGAAATGGCGTCGCCTCGAAATTTCGAAACCAAATGATTGGGGCACAGCACTTTGCGATTACGGAACTTGCTACGTCGGCATTCCGTCGTCCGGGAAAATGAATCCGCTGCCGCCCACCGAAAATGCCTACCTGAAATTATTGGTGCAACCGAACCAAACGCCCGGCACGGCGTGGATTTGGTTCCGAGTTTGGCGGGTCGAGGATGAAAATGATTTTGTGGATGTCTATTTTTCAATCAAAACGCCCGGTACTTTGGCCACCGAAACTCCTGAAAATCAATCGTTTGAAATGTTTCCAAACCCGACGAGCGGGGATTTTTTTGTAAAAAATAGGACTGGCGAAACGCAGCAAATTCGGTTGCGGGATGTTTTTGGACGGGTGGTTTTTTCGGCTGAAATTTTTGCGGGCGAGGAAAAAACAGTGCCGAGTGCGGGTTTTTCGGCGGGACAATATTTTTTGGAAAATGGGAAAACGGCGCAGCGGGTTTTGATTTTAAAATGAAAAACGTCGGAATCAGAATTTACTGAATTTTAGAATTTTCAAAATATGCAAATCCTGAAAATTCTAAAATTTTGTAAATTCTGATTCCAACATTTTTCAAATTTAAACCTGAGACAATCAATAAATCAACCTTTTTATAAAATGAAAAATTTAATTACCTTCTTAATTTCCTGCCTGTCGATGACCGCATTGTTGGCGCAGGTAAAAAATGAAATCCAAGTGCGCGTCGTGTCCGACGATGTTTCGGCAACGGAATTGCGCTTGTCTTTTTCCCAAAAAATCGAAACCGCAGCCGATTTTGAAATCGCCCGGCAAGCCGACGGTTTGACGAGTTTGCTGGTCGAGGGTGCGCCCGACGTGCCAAAATTCGCCGCCGCGCTCGTCATTCCGAATACCGGAAACACGGCGGTCGAAATCGTGGACGGAAAATTTACCGAAATTTCTGGCATCCAAATTTCGCCATCGAAAGGCAATTTGAGCCGTCGAATTGACCCGGCGGCCGTGCCTTTTCATTTTGGCGCAGCCTACGAAAAAGATGAATTTTTCCCCGGACGCTTGGCCGATTTGCAGCAGCCGTTCATTTTTCGGGAAGTTCGCGGGCAGTCGGTTTGGATTTACCCATTTCAATACAATCCGAAAACAAAAGTACTGCGCGTTTATTCTGAAATGACTTTGCGTGTCGTGGCTGCCGACGGACAGGGCGAAAATGAATTGCTCGCGTCGCCAACACATTCCAGTCGCGTTTTTCAACAAATTTTTTCAAAAACTTTTCTCAATTTTTCAACCGCAAGAATTGAGGAAAAAGGCGCGGGCGGCGGCGTTTTGGAAAAAATGCTGGTCATCGTCCGCGACGATTTGCAGGCCGAACTCGAACCACTTTTGACTTGGAAAATGCAAAGCGGAATTTCAGTCGAAGTCGTTCAACTTTCTGAAATCGGGTCGAGCGAACCGACGGAAATCCACAATTTCGTCGCTGCAAAATATGCCACCGAAGGCTACACCTATTTAATGATCGTCGGCGACGAAAACGATTTCAAACCCGAAATGCGGCAAAACGGCGGTTGGTACGCCTGCGACAATTGCCTCGGATATCAAGCTGGCGCTGACCATTTGCCCGAAATTTTGGTCGGTCGGCTGCACGCCTCGACGCCTGACCAATTGAAATTGATGGTTGCCCGAAATTTGGAATACGAAAAAAATCCAGTCGTGGACGCCGATAACAATTGGTGCGCGACGGGCATGGCCGCTGCTTCGAATCAAGGTGCGGGCATCGGCGACGACGGCCAAATTGACTACGAACACGGCAACGAATGGAAAGCAAAACACCTCGCCGATGGTTTTGAAAAATACTACGAATTTTATGAAGGCAGCCAATCGGCTGTTTCGCCGACCCCCGACGACCCGTCTGCCGACCAAAATGGCGATCCAAACTCGCAAAATTTGCTGGCCGTGATGAACGGCAGCGGCGTCGGTTTGTGGAATTACACGGGGCACGGCTGGGAGCAGGGCGTCGTCACCGGCAATTTTGACGTGACTTCCGTTTCACAAATGACAAATGTTGGTCGCTATCCTTTTGTTATTATCGTCGGTTGCTGTTCTGGCAATTTCACGATTCCCGGCGGCGATTGCCTCGGCGAGGCGATGCAACGTTCGAGCGACCCGGCGAGCGGCCAACCGACCGGCGCGATTTGCTCTTTTATGTCGAGCGATTATCAAAGTTGGGCACCGCCGATGGAAGGCCAAGATGGCATGAATCAATATCTTTTGGATGCCGACGGCGTGAATTTGACCCCGACGGCGAGCGCGATGCTGGCTGTTGGAAATGCC
The DNA here is from genome assembly GCA_031398055.1 of Saprospirales bacterium. Classification (GTDB taxonomy): domain Bacteria; phylum Bacteroidota; class Bacteroidia; order Chitinophagales; family Saprospiraceae; genus M3007. The sequence continues at coordinate 8,119 of JANNMS010000126.1, forward strand.
AAAATGATTTTGGCCTACGCCAACGACGGCGAGTTGATGGCCGATTTTTGGAACCCATTTACCGACCCGTCGGTGATGCCCCGGACGCGGTTGCCGCAAGTTTTGTTGGCCAATCATTCGCCTTCTGTTTTTATCGGAACTTCCTCGCTTTCAGTGAGTTGCGATGTGGAAGGTGCTTTGATTACTTTGTTTTTTGATGGCAAAGCGATTGGCTCGGGCGTGGTTTTGGGCGGCGTGGCGGTCATCAATTTTGACCCGCTGACCAACGTCGGCAACATCACGGTGACGGCTACACAATTTAATTATATTCCATATCAAGGCCCAGTGGCGGTCGTTCCAGCGTCCGGCCCGTTTGTCATTTTGCAAAAAATCGAACTTGACGACAAGGCTGGAAACTCAAACGGCAAGGCAGATTTTGGAGAAAAAATATGGATGAACGTGCAATTGGCGAATATCGGCCTCGTCCCGGCGACGGCAACGTCGGCGAAACTTTTAATTGCCGACCCGAAAATCACGGTGCTCAATTCGGATGAAGATTTTGGCGACATCGAAGATTCGACGTCTGTCCAACGCGATGCCGTTTTTGCTTTTTCGGTGGCCGACGATGTGGTGGATGGGACTTTTGCAAATTTTAAAATGCACATTATTTTTTCGGATTCGATGGGTTTGGACATCGCCGTGCCGGTAAAATTGAACGCGCCAAAACTCGAAGTTCCTGCTTTCAAAATTGACGACGCCGCGCCCGGCGGCAACGGAAATGGTCGCCTCGACTCCGGCGAAAAAGCAACCGTGACCATTTCAAATTTAAATAAAGGCCACGCCAACTCGCTTTTGGCGACGGGAATTTTGACGACGAGCAATCCATATTTGAGCATTTCTGCACCTTTTCAATTGGGCATTTTGGCTGCTGGAAATGGCTCGGCGGATGCTTTTTTTACAATTGACGTGGCAGCCGACGCACCGAAAAGCAGCACCGCAGTCCTTGATTATCAAGTAGTTGCGGGAAAATACGTGGCTCAAAACACGACCGGCGCGATTTTGATAAATGCCATTTTGGAAGATTGGGAAGCGCACAATTTCACGACTTTTCCGTGGGAAATGACAGGCGGCAACAAGCCGTGGCAACTTTCATTGACCGGAGTTTATGAAGGTTTGTATTGCTCGCGGTCGGGCACGATTACGCACAATCAAAAATCGGTGATGTCCATCAATTTGAATGTGACCGAGGCCGGAACGGTGTCGTTCGCCCGTCGGGTAAGTTGCGAGGATGGCTACGATTTTCTCTGTTTTAAAATTGACGACGTGGAAATTGAAAAATGGACAGGCGTTTTGGCTTGGGCGGAAGTGACTTTTCCGGTTTCAAAAGGCGTGCACAAACTTTCGTGGATTTATGAAAAAGACCAGTTCGGCAGCGATGGCAGCGACCGAGCTTTTGTGGACAATATTTTGCTGCCGCCGAGCGAAACGATTGTCGGCACGAAAAATATTTCGGAGGTAAATTTTGACCTCGCCATTTTGCCAAATCCAGCGACCGACCGAGCCGTTTTGCGTTTTGAACTTCCTGATAATCAAGAAATTAGCATTGATTTGTTCGATAATTTGGGACGGAAAATCAGGACGGTTTTGCCTGCACAAAATTTGCCGACAGGCCAGCAAACTTTGCCAGTTGATTTGAAAGGTTTGCGGAGCGGCGTGTATTTTTTGAGGATGCAGGGCGAGGATGGGAGCGAGGTTTTGCGGGTGGTGAAAATGTGATTGGAGGTCGGAATTTATTCCGACTTAAAATGGGCGAAATAAATTTCGCCCTCCAAAAACGCTCGATGCTGGTTTGCATCGGGCGTTTTTTTGGGGGGGAATGGCTTTTTTTATTCCCCATTTTCCAATCGTCGAAGTGCTTCCATTTTCAAAATTGCCTCGCGCAAAGTGATATTTGGGTCGAGGCGGTGCACCATTTCGAGCAGAAAATCGGCGTCGGTTTGGCTTTTGATGAATTTTTCTAGCGCGACCGCCACTTCTGAAAATGGCACGATTTCAAAATTGTCGTCAATTTTAGTGGACGAGTTCGTCGGTGGATTCAGTGATTTCTTCATATTCTGCATATTGTGGAAGGGGTTCCAGTCCTTTTAATTTAAAATACATCGCCAAAACCATGTCTGCCAATCGGACATCGGAAAAATGTTTTCGCAAGGCATCGGTTTCGAGCGACCAACCTTTTTTGACATAATTTTCCAAAGCCTCCATGGCTTTTTGCCGACGAATGTCGGGCGGCAAAACGTATGGCATTTCTTCAACGAGATTTCGCATGATTTAAATTTTTTGAAAGAAAATAATCACAGTTTCAAATCCACACGTTTAAATTTCTGAATTATCATAATCTGCTATCAATTCACCGACGTTGACCGTTGAACCGTCTACAATTTCAACGGTTTTTGACCAATCGTCCACCGTCCATGCTTGCCCGCGTTCGGCCACCATCACCTTTTCGGAGGAGGTTAAAATCCAGATGACGCGGCGCACCCCCCTTTCATGAAGTTGTTTTGTCTTGTCAAAATAGTAATTCGGCAGGTCGCTGAGGTCGGCTTTTGTATCAACTTCGATGACGATTTCTGGGATGATTTCGGAATAATGGGCATGAAGTGGCGTGTTTTTCAACGATTCTTTTGTCCAAATGGCAATATCCGCCGCCCGCCAATCGCCTTTTTGAAATTTCAATCCGGCTTCGTTCGTGCCGAGAATATATTTTTTTCGGAGTTGCCGATGCGCTGCGGCGAACGTCTCGCCGACGAGATAAGATTGAATTAAACAGCTGGCCATAACTTGTTCAATTTGTTTTTTACCAATAATTACATCCCGCCACCCGGCGTAATAAATCGGTTTGCCGTTGACCATTTCATAAATCAAAGCATCGGGAACGGTCAAATCGGAGACCTGCCCACCGACTGCTTCGACTTCCTGAATTTGAATTTTTGTTGCGTTCATAAAATTTAGATTCAAAAATTTTACACAAAAATAGGGTTGAAATTGGGAAAAAGTCAGTCCACCGAAATCTCCGAATCGATTTTTTCCAATCGCTCTCGAATCGAAACGTACTGGTTTTCCAATTTTCCAATCTGCACATTTTCATTTTCGAGCAGCGAATCGAGTTCCAAAAAGTTGTCGCCGATGCGCGTTTTTATCGTGTGAACATACATTTTCAACTTGTTTTGCAATTCCTCTTCCATCCGCGCGCGGCCTTTTGCGATTTCTTCAAAATAGCCGTTCACGATTTTTTTGCGCTGCGTGCCTGCCGTCAAACCCGCAAAAAGGAAACCGACCGCCGACAAAATACCCCCGGTGATGTCCAAAACTGTGATTTGCGTCACGCCCGCCAAAATCAAACCGATGATCGCCACGCCACTCCCGGCTGCGATATTTGGCGAAACGGCTACGTTTTCGGGGAAAAGCCGTGTGTCCTCAAAATTTTCGCTGCGCGACATGAATTTTGAAAATGCCTCCTGCAATTCTTTCAAAGTCGCCCCACGTTTGTCCGAAATATCCTCAAAAATGTAGCGGTCGCTGGCCACCAAAGTTTTGGATTGCCGGATTTTCAGGTCAATCATTTTGGCCATTTGCTGCACTGAATCGGACAAATCGAGGACGCCGTCGTTCAGTTTCGTCCGCAATTCGGCGTTCAATTGGAGTTCCAATTTTTTTGAAAGTTCTTCGAGCCACTCTTTTATCGAGGTTTGTTTTGAAAAAATGCCCAAAAACGAGCGTTTTATCATCGGAAAAAACGACAAGCCGTCGGACAATTCTTCTCCAATTTTTTGGGTGGTTCGGTCGTAGCCATTCAACAAATTTTCAATCAATTGTGCAGCGTGGTGGTTCGATTTTTTTTCCTGATTGTCCAAAGTTTGGCGGATGTCGAGGCGAAAAGCGGTATCGGAGCGAAATTGTTCGGAGCGCAAATCGAGGTCAATCCGAAAACGGTCGAGGATATTTAGGCTCGTTGAAATGTTGTTTTTCAATTTCATCGCGCCGCCGCGACCGCCCGTCACGTGCGTCCGGATGTAATCTCGGACGGTCGAAAAATTGGACGCGTCGTATTTTCCATCCAATTCATTTTTGGCAGAAACCGAAAAAATCAGCGGCTCGTTTAGCCCTTTTTTTTGTGCAAAAGCAAACAAACCGCGTTCGTTGACCGCCAAATCTTCGGGCGACATCAAATCTTTTTGCTGCAAAACGAAGATGATTTTCTTGTGCCAATCACGGTGGATGAAGTCGAAAAAATCCCACGACGACTGCCGGTACGGATTTTTTGCCTCAAAAACAAAAATCACCAAATCGCTCGCCGGGACAAATCGCTCGGTGATTTCTTGGTGTTTGTCTTCGATAGAATTCGTGCCGGGCGTGTCCACGATGGCGATTTCTTTCAAAATCGGCAGCGGCAAAAGCACCTTTTTCAAAAAAGGATTGACCACGATGATTTCTTCGTGCTCGCCGTACAAAATCTGCTGCACCGTGTCGGTCATCGGCTGCGGTGCGACGGCGCAAATGTCGCGGCCAAAAAGGTGTTCGGGGTCGAGCAGGGCGTTGATAAAACTCGATTTTCCGGCTTTCACCTCGCCGACGATGACAAACATGAATGGCTCGGTCATCCGGTTTCGGAGTTCGCCGACGGTGTTGGTGAGGTCGTCGTGGCCGATTTCGCGGCTCAACGAATGGAGGTCTTTGACAATTTCTTCGACTTGCGCCCGCAGGCCGAGAATGCGTTGGTTTAGAATGTTTGACATTTTGTGATTGGTTGATTGGTTATTGGTTATTGGTTACTGGGAAATTGGTTATTGGGAAATTAGTTATTGGTTCAGCCAAATAACCAATTTCCCAATTTCCCAGTAACCAATTTCCCAATTACCCAATAACCAATAACTATTTTACAGAATAGGCATCCCAGACGCTTCCGGCAGACCGTTTTTCTTTCATTTGCGCCATGTGGATAATTTGGCCGTCGCTGCGCAGGTTAATCATGCCGAAAAGGATGTCGCCGGATTTGTTGATGGAACGCGCCAGTTCGGTGCTGAAAACTTTCGGGCGTGGCCCGCGGGTATATTTTCCAGCGCAGCCGATGGCGTCGGCGCGCGGGTGCGAGTAACTTTCGTTGTCGCCGGACGAAATCACGGTTGCAAAAGGGCTGATTTTTTCCATAAATGCTTCCGTAAAATCGCTCGAACCGTGGTGGCAACTTTTCGCCACATCCACCAAAAACGGGTTCGTCGCACCGTAATTTTTTATCAAATGGGTCTCCGAATCCGAATTCAAATCGCCGCCAAAAAGCAAGGAAATACTTCCGTAACTCAATTTTAAAACGATGCTGTGCCCATTTCGAGTGACCGACGAATCTTTAAACCATGCAAAACAGTCCTTGCCATCCGCTTTCGATTTGACGGGGCCGAGGATTTCGAGCGCGAAATTTTGGCCGTTCAAATTTTGCGAAAACAGGTTTTTGTCCGCACTGCTCAAAGATTTTGTTTCGGCCAGTCGCCCGGCATCGGCAGCCCCGACGACGGCTTCCAAAAAATCCTGAAAACCCATTCCCAAACCGCCTTGCGCCAAAAGATTTCGGCAATCGGCCAGCGAGTTGAAAGTAGTTTCGAGGTATTTTTTGCTGCCGATTTTGAAAGTTTTCCCCAAATCTTCATCAAAACCAGCGGGTCGTGGTGATTTTTGCGAATGAAAAACGGCGATGCCGGTGTGGTAAATTTTCCCGAAAGTGAACCGCTCGTCGGCAACGATCGCCGTCAAACCATCATAATGGTCGGCATCAAAATGGCTGACAAACGCAAAATCAATGTGGATTTTTTGGTTCGCGTCGAGCAGGTATTTGTACTGCCATTTGGTCAGATAATTTCGAAAATTGGAGTTCGGCCCGCCATCAACCAGGAACCTGATTTTATCAATTTCGAGCAGGCAGGCATCGCCCTGGCCCACATCGATGTAAAAAACTTTGAGGTGGAGCAGGTCGGTGGTTTCGGATTTTTTGACCCAGCCATCGTCGCCCGCCGTCGTCACTTTGTAATAATTGCCCGATTCCTCGGTCACGCCCAACCAAGTGCCGAGCAGCACGGTATTGACTTGTTTTTTCAGGCCGGACGTGCCGATTTCGGCGAAAACGCCGAGTTCCGGGACGGCTGCATATTTTACAAAAAGGAGTGGCATATTTCAAATTTGAGTTAAAAATTTTGAGATTGTTCGCTTAAAAGTAGTCAATGAATTAGCAAATCCACATTTTTCCCACAACAAAAAAGCAAATCAAGGCTCGAAAGGTCGGGCAAAAAGCCATGCCGTTCGCTGAAAACTTGCGCGTATTTTTTTGGTAAAAAAACCTCCGGCGGCGTCATTTTTTTTGGAGAAATGGCGTCCCGAAAATCGCCCGGCGTTCCGACGTTTTTTTCGGTAAAAGTTGTGGAAAGGTAAAAATCAATGTCCAAACCCATTTTTTTGAGCAAAACGGCCATGATTTCGATGTTGAAATCAAAAAGTAATTTGAATTTTTTTTGAAAAAATGGCTCGAACGCCGGGGCAAAATGTTCAAAATACGGCGACCGCCCGTAGCCTGCAACAATGCTTCCCCAGTGGATTTGCTGCCAATTTTCGGTGTACGAAATCTCCACTTCCCGGATCGGCGTCTGCTGGTTTTTCCCTTTTTTCAACGGAATCGTGAGGCGTTGCACCCCGTTCGGCCCGGCGATGTGGCAGCGATTTCGGTAACTTCCTTTGTGATAATTTTCGCAAGCCTCCAAAATCACGGGCTGATTTTGGTGCGCGACGGCGAGCCACGAAACGGGCGGCAAATATGGAAGTTCAATCAATGAAGACATGGCGCAAAAGTACCAATCTGAAACTAAAATCCAGTTTTCCGCCAAACCTGAAACGCCTTGATTGTTGGAAAAACAATCGGTTTCGCGCCTGTTTTTTGAATCAAATCAGCCGTTTTTCCCGATGGACAAAGATGAAACGCACCCGGTTTTACAAATTTTTGGTAAAATTCAAACTGCGCAAAACTTGTCCAAAAAATGGCATCCGCACTGCGCAACCTGTCCAAAATTTCCTTTTTAAAAAGTGGTTTCAATCGGTAAGTTGCCAAAATCGAGCGGTTTTCGGTGGCATTTTCGGCTGCATTTTCATTGGTAATTGTCAAAATATCGCTTTCCAAAACGTCAATCAAATCGGATTTCCAAAGTGGTTTTAAAAAATCAAATCCAAAACCATCCGAGCAACCGCTCACCCAAATCCCTTTTTTTGCCAATTCAAACCATGTTTTTGTCCCGGCCGTCCAGACGTTTTTTTGCTTTAAAATTTCAGTCAAATTTTTATCAAAAACGGCTCGGTGATGTGAGATGAAAATGTCTTTTTTATTTTCCAAAATTTGAAAATCCACGTTTTCAAAAAAGTCATTTTCAAAAAAATCGCCCATAAAATCGCTGGCAGAAAACAGGCTTTTACCGTGCAGGATAAAGTTTATTTCAAATAAAATATCATCAATCGGTTGGTTCACTGAATCAAAACCTGAAATATTCAGCAAACGCCCATCTTTAAAATCAATGACCACCACGCCATATTTTTGATGACAACCGCCGCCATATTTTTTCATCATCTGCCTTTCCCAATCCAGTTTTTTGTAAAGTTTTACTTGGTTCAACCGTTTCAAAATCGCCACCGCCTTCGAATTTCGCCGCAAACATGAAACCGCCAAAGCACCCTGGGAAGCCGCCGGTGGACATTCAAAAAGTGGCAAAATCATAAAGTCAAAGTCCTCGCGCAGCCCGGCGGCAAATGAAAAATCATTTTTTGCCAACCGGTTCAAACCCGCAAAAGCCAAAACGATGGCATCAAAATCGCCATTTTTTAATTTTTGCAAACGCGTGTCCACGTTCCCGCGAATTGGTAAAATTTTAATTTCAACAGAATATGGCAATGACTTTTTTAAAAAACGCGGAACGAGTGCAGCCCGCCGCAGCGACGAAGTTCCAATTTTTAAAACCTTTTTTTGTCGACAATTTTTATTGAAAATCACGACATCGTGCGGCAGTTCGCGTTCGACGACGGCATGAAAAAACGCCGGGTCGTCCAAAATTTCGCTGCTCAAATCCTTCATCGAATGCACCGCGAAATCGGCTTTTCTCGCCAAAATCATTTCGTCGATGTCGCTGGTAAAAACGTCGCGGCTGTCCATTTCAAAAATCGGAGTTTCGGGGTCGAGGTCGCCGCGGGAAGGTTTGGCGAGGATTTCAATTTCGAGGTTTGGGAATGCCTTTTCCATCCGTTTTCGAACAATTTCGGATTGAATCAAGGCCAATTTTGAGTTTCGACTGACTATTTTCATCATAATATTTTTACCACAAAGACACATCAGAAAACATAAGTTTTAAAAATTTCAACTTAAAACTTATGTTTTCTGATGTGCCTTTGTGGTTAAAAAGATGTGTTTAAAGTACTTTTTTTAGTGCTTTTGCAAGGCCAATCATGTCCCGCCCGGTGTGTTTTGCCGAGCAAATCACCCGCAAACACGCCTCGCCGGGCGGCACGGTCGGCGGGTTTATCGGCTGCAAATAAATGCCAAAATCGTGGAGCAGCGCGTCCGTAATTTTTTTGCAACGGCGGCTGTCGCCAATCGGAATCCGCGTGATGTGCGACGGATTGTCGTCGAACGGGATTTCAAAACCGCGCAAAATCTGTCGCAATTCGTGGATATTTTGATGAAAATGGGTCAAAATCGAAGTTTTTTCCTGCACGATTTTCAAACTTTCGCTCACCGCTGCGCAAACCGACGGCGGCAGCGCGGTCGTAAAAATGAAGCCTTTTCCAAAACTTCGGATAAAATCAACCAACGTTTTTTCCCCAGAAATGTAGCCGCCGATGCAGCCAAAAGCCTTCGCAAAAGTGCCATTTATCAAATCAATTTCGGCGTTGCAGCCCGCCGCCGCGACCAAACCTTCACCGTAAATTCCGTACAAACCGACCGCGTGCACTTCATCGCAATACGTCAGGGCATTGTATTTTTTTGCCAAATGACAGATTTCAGAAATCGGCGCGACCGTGCCTTCGATGGAGTAAACCGATTCAAAAACAATGATTTTCGATTGGTTTTTGGGCAATTTTTTCAAAACACGTTCCAAATCTGCCGCATCGTTGTGTTTGAAAATCAACTTTTGGCAGCCGCTCAATTTGATTCCTTCGATAATCGAAGCATGGTTTTTTTCATCGGAAATAAAAACGCAGCCCTCGAACGCCCTGCCCAAAGTTGAAAGCGAGGCCACATTTGCCAAAAAAGCGGAATTGAAAATCAGCCCAGATTCGCGGCAGTGAAAAGCGGCAATATCTTGTTCCAATTGTTTGTGAAAAATCGTCGTGCCTGAAATGTTGCGCGTGCCGCCGCTGCCTACGCCACTTTTTCGAGCAGTTTCAGCGTATTTTTCGATGATTCGCGGCTCGGTACTCAAACCCAAATAGTCGTTCGAACACCAATTTATCGCCGATTTGACCTCGCCATCCTCCGTTTCAAAAGTGAAAAACGGGAATTTTTCCGCCGATTTTTCGATGTTCAAAAAATAGCGGTAGTTGCCCTCGGCTTTCAAACCAGCCAGTTTTTGGCTTAAAATGGTTTGATAATTATCAATTTTAGTTTCAATTTTCATATCAAATTGGCCGTGAGTTCATTCAAAATCCTAACTTTTTCCGAAAAATCGCCTTTCAATTTTTCCCGAATCAGCGGCATTTTTTGCAAAATTTCATCCAACTCGTCCGGCAAATTTTCATTCAAAACTTCTTTCAAACGTTTTGCAATCGTCGGCGATTTTCCGTTGGTCGAAATCGCCAATTTCAAATCGCCTTTTTGGACAATCGAGCCGAGGTAAAAATCACATTCGTCGGGTGTGTCGGCCACGTTGCACAAAATCCCGCGCGCCGCCGCCCAATTTTTCACCGCAGAATTGACCGATTTTTGGTCGGTCGCGGCGATGACCAAATTTTTTCCAACGACATCTTCCGGTGAAACTGTTTTTTCCAAAATCTGAACTTTTGGAAAATCACGGCAAAACGCACGCAATTCCGGCAAAATCCGCTCGCCGACCACCGTGATTTTCGCCTCCGGACTGTTTTTGAGCAAGGCCGAAATTTTTTCAAAACCCACATTTCCCGCGCCGACGACGAGGACGTGCATCTGGTTTAGTTTTAAAAAAATGGGAAAAAGTGGGTTCATAATAAATTGTTGGAATCAGAATTTGCAGAATTTTAGAATTTTCAAAATTTGGCCAATTCTAAAAATTCAAAAATTCTGCAAATTCTGATTCTAATATTTGAGTTTACGAGTGAAAATCCAGCCCGTTCGCGGTCGTTTTCACATAATTTTTCCTAATCACGAAATCCCCAAAATGCTCTCCATCCGCGCGATTTTGCGAAAAATCAACCAAAATGGGGTTCAAAGCTGCCAAAATCCCTTCTTCATCCAGCATTTCGAGGTAAAGTTTGTTCAGCCGCGAACCGTTGTGCGCCGCGCCCAAATACAAATTGTAACGCCCCAGCGACCGCCCGACCAGCCCAATTTCACCCAAATATGGCCGCCCGCAACCGTTCGGGCAGCCCGTCATCCGGATATTTATCGGCGTGTTTTCGAGACCATTTTGGCGGATGATGAAATCAATTTTGTCAATCAAACTTGGCAAATACCGCTCGGCCTCGGCGAACGCCAAAGTGCAGGTGTTCAGCGCGACGCAAGCCAAAGAATGGTGCCGCAACGCCGTTTGCCGAAAGGTAAATTCGAGCACGCCGTATTTTTCCAAAATGGCCTCGACCTGCGTTTTTTGGTCTGCGGACAAATCGCAAATCATCAAATTTTGATTGCCGGTCAATCGAAAATCGCCAAAATCCAGCGCGGCGACTTCCGCCAAAGCCGTTTTCAAATGATAATTTTCAGTATCCTGAATCCGCCCCCCTTCGATAAAAAGAGTCAAATTGAAATGGCCGTTCACGTTCGTTGACCAGCCAAAATCATCGCCATTTTCAGAAAAATGGTAGGGTTTTTCATTTTCAAATTGAAAACCCAACCGCGTTTCAACTTCATTTTTGAAAACGCCCAAACCGACGCGGTCAATCGTGTATTTCAGCCTCGAAAATTTCCGGTTTTCGCGATTTCCCCAGTCGCGTTGGACGGTCATAATTTTTTCGCAAACGTCCAAGACCTTGCTTTTTTCAACAAAACCGATGACTTCCGCGAGCCTCGGATACGTGTCCGGCATGCCAAAAGTCATCCCAAAACCGCCGCCGATGGCCACGTTGAAACCCTGTAAAACCTCGTTTTCGACGATGGCAATCAGTCCAATATCGTTTGCAAAAATGTCGGAATCATTGTGCGGCGGCAGGGCAATCGCGATTTTAAATTTTCGCGGCAGGTAAGTTTTTCCGTAAATCGGCTCGTCATCACTGCCGATATTTTTAGAGATGACGGCGGTCGTGTTTGGTTTTGGTCTCGCCTCGGGCGAGACATTTCCATTTTCGTCAGTTCGTTGGCCGTCGAGCCAAATTTCAAAATACGCCGAAGTTTTCGGGGTCAAATGATTGGAAATGGCCACCGCCGACGCGTAAATTTCTTGGTGCGCAGCCGATTTTTGCGGATTTGGATTGCACATCACGTTGCGGTTCACGTCGCCGCAGCCCGCGATGCTGTCCAAAAACACGTCGTTGAAACCTTGAATCGTGGTTTTCAAATCATTTTTTGAAATGCCGTGCAATTGAAACGCCTGCCGCGTGGTCAATTTCAAAGTGTCATTTCCATAAATTTTTGCGAGGTTGGACATCGTCAGCCACTGTTTTGGCGTGGCGATGCCGCCCGGAACGCGCACCCGAATCATGAACGAAAAAAGCGGTTCGAGTTTCTGCCGTTTTCGCTCCGGGTCAAGGTCGCGGTCGGCTTGCTGGTAAAATCCGTGAAATTTTATCAGGTGCGTGTCGTCGTGAAAAAACGCGCCCGTGATTTCATTTTTCAGGCTTTCCTCGATGGTTCCGCGCAGGAAATTGCTTTTGGCTTTTGCGATTTCGACTTCGGTGAGTTTTATATTTTCTGCCATTTTTTAAAGTTTTTGCCATTGTTGGCGTCCTCGCCAACAATTTTTTTTTTGATTTTTTTAAAATTGATTGTTGGCGAGGACGCCAACAATGGCAAAATCAACCTCTTTTTGAATGCCGCTGCCGTAAAACTTCCTCCACTTCCGCCAATTTTACATCCTTCGCCGCTAGCAAAACCAGCAGGTGAAAAAGCAAATCCGCCGATTCGTTCAGCAATTTTTCACGGTTCGAACCGAGTGCTTCGATGATGGTTTCGATGGCTTCCTCGCCCACTTTTTGGGCGATTTTTTCCAAACCTTTTGAAAAAAGTGAAGCCGTGTACGAATTTTCGGGATTGGTTTTTTGCCGCTCTCGGATGATTTTTTCCAAAAATTTTAAATCAAAATTCGCCGTTTCCGCCCAGCAAGTTTCAGTCCCCGTGTGGCAAACTGGCCCGACCGCTTCGACTTTCAACAAAAAAGTATCGCGGTCGCAATCCAGCGCGGCGTCGAGCAACCGCAAGTGATTTCCCGAAGTTTCGCCTTTTGTCCAAAGCCGGTTTTTCGAGCGGCTGAAAAAAGTAACCAGCCCCGTTTCGAGTGTTTTTTGCCAAGAATCAGCGTTTAAATAACCGAGCATCAGCACTTTTCCCGTCGAAAAATCTTGAACGACGACAGGAGCGAGGCCGTCCGCAGCCGTTTTTACCTTCAAATTTTCCCAGCGATTTTCCAAACCCGGCTCGATTTTGATTGTCCGGTCAACTGCGAACGAAGATTCCATTTTTTTTCAAATAAGATTTTAAATCAAAAATCGGGATTTCCCCGAAGTGAAAAACGCTGGCCGCGAGTGCCGCGTCGGCTTTTCCGACGGCAAAAACGTCCCGGAAATGTTCCATTTTTCCGCCGCCGCCGGACGCAATTACCGGCACCGAAAGCGTTTCGGAAACTGCCCTTGTCAATTCCAAAGCAAACCCAGTTTTCATCCCGTCGTGCTCCATTGAGGTCAGCAAAATTTCGCCAGCACCGCGTTCGACGGCTTCCCGCAGCCAATCCATCGCCACCAAATCGGTGGCAATCCGACCGCCGTTCAAATAAACTTTCCAAACGCCCGCCGCGTCGCGCCGAACATCGGCAGCCAACACAACGCATTGACTGCCAAAGGTTTGCGCCAATTTTTCAATCAATTCTGGGCGACGAATTGCTGCCGAATTGATGCTCACTTTGTCCGCTCCGGCCTGCAAAAGTGCCTCAACTTGCCCCACCGAACCGATGCCACCACCCACCGTAAAAGGAATGTCGAGCACCGCCGCGACCCGCCGAACGAGTGCCGCCAGCGTCCCGCGCCGCTCGTTTGTGGCCGCGATGTCGAGAAAAACCAGTTCATCCGCGCCTTGCCGGGCATATTCGACGGCCAGTTCGACGGGGTCGCCGGCGGCTCGGAGGTTCTCAAATTGAACACCTTTTACGGTTTGTCCGTCTTTGATGTCGAGGCAGGGGATGATGCGTTTTGCTAACAATTTTTTTAACGATGAACTATGAACGATGAACTATGAACTTTTAAAAAATCAGCCATTTGGGTTATCGAAATGTGCCCTTCATAAAATGCTTTTCCAACAATTGCCCCGGCGCAACCCGCATTTTTCAAAATTTGAAAATCTTCAAAATTGGAAATCCCGCCGCTGGCAATCAATTGAAAATCAGGAAATTGAACCAAAATTTTTTCATAAAGTGCCGTCGCTGGCCCAGCCAAAACGCCATCCCGCGCGATGTCGGTGACGAAAATTTGTCGAATCCCAGCCGTTTTCAACGTTTCCAAAAAATCAAAAAGCCCCAGTTCAGTTTGTTCCTGCCAGCCGCGCACCGCCAATTTTTCGTCTCGAACATCGGCTCCGACCAAAAATTTTTCGGGCGAAAACTCGGCCAGCCACTCGGCAAAAATTTCCGGTTCGAGCACCGCGATGCTGCCGACGGTCAGCCAATTTGCCCCGGCGTTCGCGGCATCGCGCAAGTTTTGGATTTCACGAAAACCACCGCCAAAATCAATTTGCAAATCAGTTGCCGCCGCTATTTTTTCCAGCAATTTCAAATGCCTCGGACAGCCCAGCCGCGCCCCGTCGAGGTCAACGATGTGCAATCGACGCAGCCCGACGGCCTCGAATTTTTTGGCCAAATCGAGCGGCGGAGTCGGGTAAATTGTGGTCTGCCCGAAATCGCCCTGCCGCAGCCGAACGGCTTTTCCATCCATCAAATCAATCGCGGGGATGATTTGCATTTATTTTATTTTTAAAAAATTATCTAAAATTCGTTGGCCAATTTTACCAGATTTTTCGGGGTGAAATTGTACAGAATAAAAATTTTCTTTTTGCAAAGCCGCCGAAAATGTCGAACCATATTCCGTTTCGGCAATCGTGTTTTCCGATTTTGCAGCAAAAAAACTGTGCACGAAATACATAAAACTGTTCTCCGGAATGCCCGAAAAAAGTGGCGTTTTCAGGTTTGAAATTTGATTCCAACCGATTTGCGGCACCTTCATTTTTGCACTTGAAAATTTCAAAACGTCCGTTTCAAAAATGCCGAGGCAGTCAGTTTCATTTTCCGCCGAATGCCGACAAAACAATTGCAGGCCGAGGCAAATGCCCAAAACTGGCTGCTGCAACGAACAAATCACCTCGTCCAAACCACGTTTTTTCAAATACTGCATCGCCGAAGATGCCTCGCCGACTCCCGGAAAAATGACGCGGTCGGCGGCTCGCAACTCGGCGGGGTCGTCTGTCCAAACTGCTTTTTGTCCCAATCGTTCGAGGGCAAAAAGGAGGGATTGGATGTTCCCGGCGTTGTATTTTACGATGGCGATTTTCATATTTTGGAGGTCGAAATTTATTTCGACCCGTTTTTTAAAGGCGGAATAATTGAAGTTTGTAAATAAAACGGCAGTAACATTTCTTTTTTGAGTGTCATTCCGTAGGAATCTGCCCAAAATGCACCACGATTTTTTTTAAAATTGTTGAAAATCTTGGGCAGATTCCTACGGAATGACACCGCGGTTAATTTTTAGGATAATGCCGTTTTATTTTCAAACTTCAATAATTCCGCCCACCATTAAACTACGCCCTTCGTCGTGGGCAATTCAAAATCCATCGGGTCGCGCCGCACCGCCATTCGGATGGCACGGGCGAAGGCTTTAAAAATCGCCTCGATTTTGTGGTGTTCGTTTTGACCCGTCGCCTGAATATTCAAATTGCAGGCCGCCGCGTCGGAAAACGATTTGAAAAAATGGAAAAACATCTCGGTCGGCACGTCGCCGATTTTTTCTCGTTGAAAAACCGCGTCCCAAACCAACCACGGTCGGCCACCAAAATCGAGCGCGACCTGCGCCAGCGCGTCATCCATCGGCAGGCAAAAACCGTAGCGATTGATGCCGCGTTTGTCGTCGAGCGCACGCCGGAACGCCTCGCCGAGGGTCAGCGCGGTGTCCTCGATGGTGTGGTGTTCGTCAATTTGCAGGTCGCCGACGGCTTCGATTTTGAGGTCAATTTTGCCGTGCCGCGCCAGTTGGTCGAGCATGTGGTCAAAAAAATGGAGGCCAGTTTTGAGGTCAGATTTGCCGGTGCCGTCGAGATTTAATTGGATAAAAATATCGGTTTCGCGGGTCGTTCGGCGGTGTTCGGCGAAGCGGGGCGGCAGGCGGAGGTGCTGGTAAATTTGTTCCCAATTTTCGGCGACAAAGACATTTTCATTGAGAAAATCGCCATTTTGCAGGGCACTTTTTATGAAAATAGCCTTCGCGCCGAGGTTTTCAGCCAGTTGAACATCCGTCAAACGGTCGCCGATGACGTAAGAATTTTCCAAATCAAACTCGCCGTCCCCGCCCGGCGGTCGGACGGGGAGGTATTCCGTGAGCATCGACGTGCCCGGTTTTCGGGTCGGCAAATTGTCTATTGGAAAAGATTTATCAATGTGAACCGAGCGAAAATGAACGCCCTCGCCAGCCAAAGTTTTTATCATTTTTTCCTGCGCAGGCCAAAAATTTTCCTCCGGAAATGATGCCGTGCCGAGGCCATCTTGGTTCGTGACCAGCACAAATTCAAAATCAGTTTCGCGCGCCAAACGAGCCAGCGCGAAAATTGCACCGGGCAAAAATTCGAGTTTTTCGAGACTGTCCACCTGTTGGTCGGGCTGCGGCTCGACGATAATTGTGCCGTCGCGGTCGAGGAAAAGCAGTTTCTTTTTCATTGAAATTCTTTCAAAAATTTTATCAAAATATCCACCTCGCTAGGGCTGCCGACGGTGATTCGCAGACAATTTTCGCAATGAATTTCGCGGCTGCGATCGCGGACGACGATGCCATTTTTTGCCAAAAAATCATACAAACCATCGGCATCTCGCACCCGGACGAGCAGGAAATTGGCATCCGACGGAAACACTTTTTCAACAAAATCTAAATTTTTCAGCGCGTCGGCCAGCCGTTCGCGTTCGTTTTTCAGGATTTTGAGTTTTTTTTGAAAAACCTTTTCATTTTTCAATGCTTTTTCAGCCAACCGCGTGGCCGGCAAACTCAAATTGTACGGATATTTTACCTTGTTCAAAAGTTGAATAATCGATGGATTTGCGAACGCCATGCCGATTCGCAGCCCCGCCAAACCCCATGCTTTTGACAAAGTTTGCAAAACGACGAGGTTCGGAAATTTGTCCAAATGTTCGAGCAGCGAGGCGTTTTCTGAAAAATCAATGTACGCTTCGTCCACCACGACGATGCCCGAAAATTTTTCCAACAAGTTGAAAATGAATGATTTAGGCATCGTGTTTCCGGTGGGGTTGTTTGGGGAGCAGACAAAAATGAGTTTCGTCGAGGCATTTATATTTGAAAAAACTTCGTGTTCGTCAGGTTGAAAATCGGTGGTCAAATTTGCGGTTTTGATTGCCGTGCCGTGAATATTTGCCTGCACAGCGTACATGCCGTAGGTCGGCAGCAGCAGTAAAATATTATCTTTTCCGGGTTCGCAAAAAACGCGGAACAGCAAATCAATCGCCTCGTCGCTGCCGTTTCCGAGGAAAATTTTTTCGGTGGCGATGTTTTTCAGCGCGGCAATTTGTTGTTTCAAAATCGTTTGTTGCGGGTCGGGATATCGGTTGAAATTTCCGGAAATCGGGCTGCCGAGACTGTTTTCGTTGGCATCCAAAAACACGTCTGCCTTGCCTTTGAACTCGTCGCGGGCGGAGGAATATGGTTTTAAAATTGCGATGTTTGGTCGCACAAGTTTTTGAATATCAATCATTTGAATTTGGAGGTCGAAATTTATTTCGACTTTAAAAGTTGGGTCGAAATAAATTTCGACCTCCACAAAATCGCCCGTGCGTGCGCTTCCAAACCCTCGGCGCGCGCCATTTCCACCACCGTCGGCGCAAGCAAATCCAAACCCGCCGCAGAAATTTCCTGAAAAGTGATTTTTTTTAAAAAACTATCCAACGAAACGCCCGCGAACGCCCGCGCAAAACCCGCCGTCGGCAACGTGTGATTTGTCCCGGAAGCATAATCGCCCGCACTTTCGGGGGTGAAATGGCCGAGAAAAACCGACCCGGCGTTCGTGATTTTTGCGGCCAATTTTTCGGGTTCGCAGGTCTGCAAAATCAGGTGTTCGGGGGCGTAGAAATTTGAAAAATGGACGGCTTCGTCCAAATTTTTCACCAAAACAGCACGGCTTTCGGCCAGTGATTTTTCGGCAATTTCGCGGCGGGGCAGGTCGGCGAGTTGATTTTTTATTTCACCTAAAACATTCAGAATCAAGTTTTTATCTGGCGAAAACAGGACAACTTGGCTGTCCGCGCCGTGCTCCGCTTGGCTCAATAAATCGGCTGCGACAAAAATTGGATTGGCCGAATCGTCGGCAATAATTGCCACTTCCGATGGGCCAGCGGGCAGGTCAATCGCCGTGCCGTCGAGCGAAACGAGTTGTTTTGCAGCCGTGACCCAGGGATTTCCGGGGCCAAAAATTTTCCAAACTTTCGGGACGGTTTCGGTGCCAAAAGCCATCGCGGCGATGGCCTGCGCTCCGCCGATTTTGAACACTTTTTCAATACCGCAAAGTCGAGCGGCAAACAAAATGGCTGGGTGGATTTTTCCAGTCGCATCGGGCGGCGTGCAAAGCACAACTTCTTGACAACCAGCGATTTGAGCCGGAATTCCGAGCATCAAAGCGGTTGAAAAAAGTGGTGCCGAACCGCCCGGAACGTACAATCCAACCCGTTCGATGGCCACACTTCGCCGACGGCAAATCACGCCGGGCATCGTTTCGACCACGATTTCTGGCTCGCGCTGGCGTTCGTGAAAAAGACGAATATTTGAGTAGGCTTGCCGAATCGCGGCTTTCAAATTTGGGAAAATGTTTTTTTCGGCTTCGTCAAATTCGGCTGCCGATACGGCTGGGTTTTCGGTTGAAAAACCATCAAATTTTTTGGAAAAAAACCGCACCGCCGCGTCGCCATCCGTCTGAACTGCTGCCAAAATCGGGGCAACGTCGCGGCGAAACCGCTCGAAATCAGCGGTTGGCCGGGCAAGCAATTTTCCCAAATCTTCTAGTTTTGGATATTCGATGATGGTCATAAAAATCATTTTTTCGAGAACGATTGCCGTCCAAAGTCTCCGACTTCGGATAAATATCACGCGGTCTCTGACCGCATTTTTTGCAGGTTGAGCGGTCGGAGACCGCATGATATCCGCCCGAAGTCTGAGACTTCGGACAGCAGAAAACTCACAAAATCATTTTTTCAATCGCCGTAACAAGAATTCCCTGCGCCCCAGCGGCCCGCAAACTTTCGATAATTTCCCAAAATTGGTCTTCCGCCACGACCGAATGAACGCTGCTCCAACCGCCACCGGCAAGCGGCAAAACGCTCGGTGCTTTCATGCCGGGGAGCAGTGCCAAAATCTCTGGCAGCTGTTCGTTTGGGGCATTGAGCAGGATGTATTTGTGGTTTTTTGCGCGGAGCAGGGCATCGAAACGGAAGTTCAACCGTCGCAAAATTTCGGCTTTTTCGGGGTCGAGATGACGGGCGGCGACGAGCAGGGCTTCCGATTTCAAAATGGTCGAAACTTCGCGCAACCCGTTGATTAACAGCGTGCTACCACTGCTGACTAAGTCGCAAACCGCATCTGCCAAACCGATGGACGGGGCAATTTCCACCGAGCCGCTGATTTCGTGGAGCGTGGCTTCGATGCCGTTTTTTGCCAAAAATTTGCCCAAAATATTCGGGTAAGTCGTGGCGATGCGCTTGCCTTGCAGGTCGTCGAGATTTTGAAAATCCATGTTTTTCGGCACCGCCAAACTCAATCGGCAGCGGCCAAAACCGAGCCGCGCGGCGATTTCGATGGGTTTTTCTTTTTCCAAAAACACATTTTCGCCCACGATTCCGGCATCGGCCACGCCGTCGGCGACGTATTCCGGGATGTCGTCGTCCCGCAGGAAAAATATTTCCAACGGAAAATTGCTGGCCGCCGAGCGCAGCCGACCCTGCCCGTTGCTGAAATCAATGCCCGCGTCGCGCAGCAAATTGATGCTGTCTTCGTGGAGACGACCTGATTTTTGGATGGCGATTTTTAGCATTTGTGGTTGGTTACTGGGAAATTGGTTATTGGGGAATTGGTGATTGGGTTGACCAATAACCAATTCCCCAATAACCAATAACTAAATATCGGGTTGTGGGGTATATCTCAAATATGGTTTTACAATTTTCAAACCTTTCGGAAATTTATTCTCCGCATCGGCGGTCGAAATGGCGGGCACGACAATCACGTCTTCGCCATGTTTCCAGTCGGCGGGGGTGGCAACCGAGTAATTTGCGGTGAGTTGCAGCGAGTCGAGGACGCGCAGGACTTCCCAAAAATTGCGTCCAGTCGAAGCGGGGTAAACAATCATCAATTTCACTTTTTTGTCCGGGCCGATGATAAAAAGGGAACGAACGGTGAAATTTTCCGACGAATTCGGGTGAATCATGTCGTACAAAGTGGCCACCGTGCGGTCGGGGTCGGCGATGATTGGGAAATCAACTTCCACTTTTTGCGTCTCGTTGATGTCCTTGACCCAATCGAAATGTTTGTCGAGCGGGTCGACGCTGACGGCCAAAACTTTGGTGTTCCGCTCGGCAAATTCAGCGGCCAAATGCGCCGTGCGACCTAGTTCTGTCGTGCAAACCGGCGTAAAATCGGCAGGATGGGAGAACAAAATGCCCCAGCCGTCGCCGAGATATTCGTAAAAATCGATTTCTCCGGCGGTGGTTTGGGCTTGAAAGTTGGGGGCGAGGTCGCCTAATCGGACAGACATTTTTAGAAAAATTTAAAGTTTAAAAGATGGTTTTTGACACATAGTTCACATAGTTTTTTCACATAGAAAACATAGAATTTTTCTATAAAAACCTATGTTCCTATGTGAAAAAACCTATGTGAACTATGTGTCAAAAAGTTAATAAACATCCTCCAAGTACCTGCGCTGTTTTTTCAAATCCTTGACGTACTCGGTGGCTTTTTCGACGGAAAAACTGCTTTCCTGAATTGCAATTTGAACCAGTGCTTTTTCAACATCGCCGGCCATCCGGTTTTTGTCGCCGCAGACGTAAAAATTTGCGCCGTTTTCCAACCAATCAAAAACGCGCCGGGACTGCTTCAAAAGTTTGTGCTGGACATAAATTTTCTCTTTTTGGTCGCGGCTGAACGCAACATCAAGATGCGTCAAATTCCCATTTTTCAAAGATTGTTGCCACTCCAATTGGTACAAAAAATCGGTTTTGAAATGCGGGTTCCCAAAAAACAACCAGTTTTTTCCAGCCGCATTTTGCTCCGTTCGCTCTTCCAAAAATGCCCGAAAAGGTGCAATTCCAGTTCCCGCGCCCACCATAATTATTGGGGCAGATTGGTCTTTTGGCAATTTAAAAAACTCGTTTTCTTCGATAAATACTTTTATTTTTTCGCCAATTTGAACTCGGTCAGATAAAAAAGTGGAAGCCACGCCTTGTTTTTTTCGTCCAAAATTTTCGTAACGAACCGCGCCGACCGTCAAATGAACCTCGTCGGGGTGCGCGGCCAAACTGGACGAAATCGAATAGGCACGACTTGGAATTTTTCGTAAAATTTTGACCAAAATTTCCTCCGTCAAACCGTCCGCGGGAAATTCTGTGAGCAAATCCGCAATGTCCCGACCCCAAAAAAACTGCGGTAAATTTTTGACATCGGCCAAAATTTTGCCCAATTTTTCATTTTTTGTAAAGTCAAAATAACGTTGCAAAACGTCGCGGTTGAGCGTGGACAATTCCAGTTTTTCCAATAAAATATTTCCAAACGGCAAGTTTTCATTTCCAAAATTAATGGAAACGGTGGGTGATAATTTTGAAATTTTTAAAACTTCAGAAACCAAACGCTCCGAATTTGTCGGCAAAACGTGCAGCACGTCGCCGGGCGAATATTTCAAATTTGAACCTTCCAAACCCATTTCGAGGTGCCAAGTTTCGCGTGTCGAGCCGCGTCCGTTCAGTTGGATTTTTTCAAAAATTTCGGCTTCAAAAGGATTTTTTCTATCAAAAACTAGCGGTTTTGGCGCGGCGGCGAGTCCATTTTTGACAAATGGCGAAAATTGGACAGCCGACCCATTTTGAGAAAATGGCGAAAAATTGGCCGCTTGCCCGTTCAATTTTTTGGGCAAATTGTGGATGACATTTTCAATCCAGCGTTCGGCATCGTCTTGCCAATCTGCGTCGCAATCGACGCGCGGGGCGAGGCGTTTCGCGCCCAATTTTTCGAGTTGCTCGTCAAATTCTTTCCCGGTTTGGCAAAATTGGGAATAGGATTTGTCGCCCAAAGCCAGCACGGAAAACTGAAAATCGGCTTTCAATTTTGGTGCGCGCGACCCAAAAATAAAGCGATGCAAATCCTCTGCAGCCGTCGGCGGCTCGCCTTCACCTTGCGTGCTGACGATGACGAAAAATAGTTTTTCTTCTTTCAATTTGGCAGGTTTGAACTCGGTCATGTCGGCAAGCACAACTTCTAAACCATTGGTTTTCAATGCTTCCGCCAATTTTTGGGCTGCTTTTTTGGAGTTACCTGTTTGGCTTCCGAACAAAACGGTGGCCTGAAATTGGGGCGGCAGGTGGTTGAAATTTATCGTTTGCTCGACCGCCGGAAAACCCGATTGGCCGTTTTGCGATGGAAATTTCATGGAATGCTTGGCCACCGACAGGCCATGAAAATAGCCGCTCAGCCAAAGCAATTGCCGGTCGTCTAGATTTTCCGTAAAATTTTGCAACGATGCCGTGTCCAAGCCGATTGGCAGGGCGAGGTGCTCGATTGTATTTTCAAAATTTGCCATTTTTTTGAAGTTTGGACGGCGAAATTTATTTCGCGATATTGAAGTTCAAATAATTGATAATCAACGTTTTGGAGTAGTAAAGGGCGAAATAAATTTCGCCCTCCCAGACTGAGCCAACCGAACCACTTCGCCAATCACGATGACCGCGGGCGGTTCGATTTTCGATATTTTTACTTTTTCAAGGATGTTTTCTATTTCTCCAAAAACACTTTTTTGGGTCGGCAGCGTAGCATTTTGGACAATCGCGATGGGCGTTTTTTGTCGGTTTTCTTTTGAAAAAATGGCCGTGATTTCTTCCAGTTTTTCCAAACCCATCAAAATCACAACCGTCGCGTTCGTTTTTGCGGCTTGCAAAATATCGTTTGAAATTTCTCCGGTTTCAGTCGTCGCGGTGATGACCCAAAAACTTTGGCTCGCGCCACGAAAAGTCACTGGAATTCCGACCGCCGCCGCTGCCGCAATCGCGCTGCTGATACCTCCGATGTATTCCGTTTCGATGCCGTGCGACTCGGCAAACAACATTTCTTCGCGTCCGCGACCAAAAACGAAGGGGTCGCCGCCTTTCAAACGGACGACGTGGCCGTGTTTTTTGGCATTTTCCACAATCATTTCATTTATTTTTTCTTGTGAAAATGCCTGCTCGCCACGCCGTTTTCCGACGAAAATTTTCAAAGCAACGGGCGCGAACTCCAACAGTTCTTCATTTGCCAAAGCATCGTACAAAACCACATCCGCCGATTTCAAAGCCTTGATGGCTTTTAAAGTTATCAAATCGGGGTCGCCGCAACCGGCACCGACGACGCTCAATTTTTGGTTCATTTGTTATTGGTTATTAGTTATTGGAAAATTGGTTATTTGTTATTGGGCGGATCTAATAACTAATTTCCCAATAACCAATTTCCCAATAACTATTTCAAATGCAATCCGCACTCTTTTTTCGAGGCATCTTCCCACCACCAACGCCCGGCGCGGAAATCTTCGCCCTCCGAAATCGCTCGGGTGCAGGGTGCGCAACCAATGGAAACGAAGCCTTTTTTGTGCAACGGATTGACTGGAACGCCATTTTCATCGGTAAAAGCCTTGATTTCTTCAAAACTCCAATCGAAAAGTGGGTTGAATTTTATCAGTTGGTGCGCTTCGTCCCACTCCAAAAAATCCATGTCGTTGCGGTTTGGTGATTGCTCGGCGCGGATTCCGGTGACCCAAAGTTTTTGGTTTTTCAGGGCACGGTTCAGCGGCTCTATTTTTCGGATGAAGCAACATTCCTTGCGATTTTCGACGGATTCGTAAAAACTGTTCGCCCCTTTTTCTTTCAAAAGTTTTTCCACGGCCTCGGTTCGCGGAAAAAACGCCTCGACTTTGGCTTGATATTTTTCGAGCGTGCGCTGCCAAGTGCTGTACGTTTCCTGAAAATTCCGCCCAGTGTCGAGCGTGAAAACGCGGATGGGGATATTATTTGAAAAAATCAGGTGGGTCAAAACTTGGTCTTCGATGCCAAAACTGGTCGAAAAAACGATTTGGCCGCGGTAGGCGTTGGCCAAAAAACGCAATCGTTCGACCAGGATCATCGGGTCTAATGCCCTTTTTATCTCTTCGAGAGAATATTTTAAATTGGTCTGCATATTCTTGATAATTAATTGATAACCAAAATTTTATGTGAAAAAACAACCCGATACCTGTGCCGTATCAGCATCCAAAAAAGATGGAAGTGGTGAAAAAATTTTGGTAAAACTTGGTAGAGAATGTGTGGAAATTCCTCCCGCAGCAGCCCGCCGGGGAGTCCGTTAAAATGCCCAACTTAGATTTTGGAAAACGGAAAGAGAATTAACAACAACAACAATGACAGCAGCAAGTGGCCTTCGGAGAGAAGGCAAAATGGGAAACGAAATTGGATTTCGGTGTCGCTGCGCTGTTGAATTTGACTTGCATGATAAACGAGTTACTGTTTTTATATGCCCAAAAAATTTTGGCAGGATTTGGCACCTTGTTTTTTAAACGGTTGCCGACGCTTCAACGAGCCTGTCTCTCTGCGTCTCTTTATAAAATCGTGTAAAAACAACCCCTTCGAGGAAAGAATTGATAGGGCAAAGGTATGTCCACCAACTTTGATTCTGCAAAAAGTAAACCGCAGAATTTTTAAATCAATAGATTGTTTTAAAATTGGTTTGTCTCTGAAAAATTCAGAATAAATAAAAAGGAAAATAGCAGCCTAAAATTTGGTTTCAGAAATCTAGGATTTGCTTCGCCAGCCGTGCTTTGTACGAAATGATGACCGACGCGCCCGCCCGTTTGCAGGCTGTCCAGATTTCCAAATGGCCGGCGTCGGCGTCAATCAAACCATTTTTTGCCAAAAGTTCGATGGCCGCAAATTCGCCGCTGACGTGATAAATCGCAATCGGTAGCAAAGTTTGCTGCCGCAATTTTGTCAAAATATCCAAATACGGTAGCGCAGGTTTGACCATCAAAATATCCGCGCCCTCGGCGGCATCACGCAGTGACGACAAAATGGCGTCGCCGCCGTTCCGAAAATCCATTTGGTAGGTTTTTCGGTCTTTCAAAACTATGTTTTTTGCCGGGGAAGATTTGCAAACATCGCGGAACGGGCCGTAAAAATTGGAAGCGAACTTGGCCGAGTATGACATGATTGCTGTGTTTTCGGCCTCGTTTTTATCCAAAATTTGGCGGATGGCTTTGATTCGGCCATCCATCATATCGCTCGGCGCGATGCAATCGGCTCCCGATTTTGCCAGATTTAAAGCATAATTTGCCAAAACTTCGCAGGTTTTTTCGTTCAAAATATGGTCGTGTTTTTCATTTAAAATTCCGCAGTGGCCGTGCGTCGTGTAACTGCAAAGGCACAAATCGGCGGCCAGCCAAATGTCGTTTCCAAATTGTTTTTTGATGTTTTCAATTGTTTTTGCGGCGAAATCGAACTTGAAATCCGTTTCGTAGCGGTTTTCCGGAACGGGAAAAAGTAGGAATTTGGACACGCCGTTTTTCAAGTCATTTTCAATTTGCCGCAAAACCGTGGTCGGCGTGTCGCTGAAAACGCCAGTCATAAATTCATTTTCGACGCGGTCGGCGAGTATTTCGTCCACAAAAATCGGTTGGATAAATTCTTTGTGGGAAAGATGGACATCAGCTGCGATTTCGCGGATGTGCGGGTTGGCTCGGCGGCGGCGGTGACTGGTTTGGAAGTTTTCCATCTGATTTTTTAGCTTAAAAATTTTAGCGGTTTGACAAATTTCTTGATTTTTTGGGCGACAAAGATTGAAGTGCTTATTTGAAAAAACAAAAAACTCCTGCCTTCACTGGAAGACAGGAGTTCAAAACTACCCGAAAATCAGCCATTTCAGGCTGAAAATCAATGAAAAAGCATCTCTATTCAACCACTACTTTTTTAGAAACGGTGCCTCGTGCATCGGTCATTTTTACAAAATAGACGCCTGCTTGCAATGCGGCGATGTCGAATTCGAGCAATTTTTCACCCGATTTTGCAGCACGTTCACTGACCAAACGGCCGTTCGTGCTGAATAATTGAACCATCGAACCTTCCTCCATCGGGCCGCCAACGAACACCGTCCCGGACGCAGGATTTGGAAAAATATTTAAATCAACATAAAATCGCCGTGAAATTGGAGTTGGATTGATATCATCTTTTGGTAAAAAATTAGGTAGCACGTTTTTGTTCGGTACAGAATTTCTAACCCAAACCTGTTCAGTGGGCGGCGGGACAGATTGGTTTGCCAAATTTTCACCTTCCGTCGGGGCAACCGGCGGCGGCGCGACATTAATTGCCGTCGAAATCCATGAAAACCAACCGTTGTAACCGCCCGCCGTGCCGCCGATAACATATCTGTTGCCATGATCTTTTACCATAAAAGCCTCCTGCACCAAAACTGAACCACCCAAATTTCCGACCGAGCCGGGCGAGCCGGAACTGCTGGTGATGGTGCCGCGCAGCACGCCGCCAGTCGAAACCGGGCCTTTTCTCCACGAAACGACGGCTTGATTGTTGGAGCCATAATGAACCGCATTATTTATCCATGCGACCGGAGTTCCAGGCAAAGCCGTGTTCGTCGCGTCGGGCGCGGAACTGCCTTGCGCACCGAGTGAATTTGAAAAACGGGCGATGTACGGCGCAGAATATTGGTTGCTGAAAGCCGAACCCGTCACGAGAAAACCGGTGCCATCTTTGTAAACCAAAATTTCCTCAAATTCGCCATAACTGTAAGCTGAACCATCCGGCGAAAGCGGTAAATTAATGTTTGCTTGGCTAATCTGGTTTCCGTAGGTGTCAAATTTCCAAATGTGCATGGAGCCGGCCATCACATAATTTCCGTCCAAAGTCTGCTGCACGCACCATGCAAAACCGGGCGAAAAGGTTTTTATCCAAAGCAATGCACCTTGCACAGTAAATTTCGCGGCGATAGCATTGCCAGAATTATTGGAGCCGACTGCAATGAAGCCGCCGTTGGTCGCTTGGCAGGCACCGCCGAATTGGATGCCATTGTCGAGTGGACCCGAACCTTCGTAAACTTTCATCCCGGTATTGTTGGTGGTCATGGCGAAATACTGGTGTTGGCCACCTTTTGTGCCCGACGTCACCACGAAATAGCCCAGCGGATTACCGCTTTTTGTCCAAGATTTCCAAAAAGTATTGACTTGGGAGAACCCCGTGGCATGGGTGCGAACCCATTCTTGGCCGCCTTTTTCCGCAAATTTCAGCATCGTGATGTTCGTGTTGTTGGCCTGAAAAAACTTGTTCCCGGTAATTACATAGCCAGTCATGGGTTGCGAGACGATTTTCCAACCAGAATCATTTCCGCCCGGCGGGCCGTCGTAAGTGTGTTCGATAATTTGAGCGGAAAGGCTCAAAGTGAGGGTTGCGCATGCAAAAAGCAACAATTTGGTGATGATTTTCATTTGTAAAAATTTGTTTGTTAAAAAATTAAGGATGGTGAATAATCACAAAAAGCAGGGATGCTTTTGTGAAAGAAAAATTGTTTCAAAATCGAATTTCCATTTCGTCCATGCCACGACGGCACAGCAATTTTGAGTTTGCTAAAAAAAGAAAAATCAGAAAATGATGCCCAATTCCTGTTTTAATCGGGAGTGGAAATCAGGCGCGGGACGAGAAAAAAAAGCAACAGCGCGGGGTTTGGGGGCAAAAAAAGTGTCGTGTAATTTTTGGTCAATCATTGGCATTTGGAAAATTTGGTGAAAATTTGTTGTTCAGTAGATGAAGCAAATTTGCATGACTATTACCAGTTTTCCAAATGAATTTTAGGTGAATTTCAGATGGTGTAAATCATTAATCTTGTAAATCATAGTTGTTCAAAATGATGGTGGAATGCTGCTCTTTTTAAATATCCAGGTTAAATCCTTCGATTTCAATGTATTTGGCGAGGTTCATCGAAACGCCTTCGAACAACTCGACATCTTTTTCCCAATCAAAAAGTTGCCAAGTTTCATTTGGTATCGCCGACAAAACCTTTCGGCTTTTTGTAAAAATCCAAACCACTTTTTCCGTGCCGAACGAAAACAGGCGGTTGATTTTTGGAAAAATATATTCCTGAAAAATGTCGCCATCCAAATCAGGTAATTCAACGTTGACATCCACCTCGATGACAAATTTTGGTGGCACTTCCACAAATTTTCGGGAGATTTTGTCGGGTGTCAAAACCGTGCGGTCGAAAACCGTTACGTCCAAACCCATATTGCTTTTCAAATTTGGGTGCAAACCAAGTTCACCGGCACCGACGCGGTATTTTTTTCTATCCAAACCATCTTTCAAAAGGTCGTACAGAAATAGTTTTAGAAAATGTTGAAGTCCAGAGTCGCTCATAATTTCCTCCAAAGTTTTTGTTTTGTTGAGAACCTGTTTAAAACCCCGATAGTAAAACGGGATGCCGTCAATCACCTCGCGAACGAGATAATCTGGTATTTTTTTTCGTGGAAATTTGGCCGATTTGCCTTGATTTTGGGCGCGCAAGGATGCTACCATTTTTTTTATTTTTTACAAAAGTAAGGTGGATTTGGGGGTTTTTAAAATGGAACACAGATGAAAACCCGTTTCGTCCGTGTTCCATTTGACGTTCAAATTTCATCTTTTCACCAAAACATCCCCCTTCAAAACCTCTTCCAACCCATCCGAGTACAAAATTTTGGCGTACCAAATAAAAACAGCGGGCGTCATTTCGCCTTTTCCTTTCACTTTTCCAGACCATCCTGCTGCCGTGTCGTTGGGTAAAAAGTCGTTGTTTTCAAAAATTTTGTTGCCCCAGCGGTCAAAAATTTGGAAAGTCAACACACGCCGCACGCTGCGGATGTCGCCGTAAACCGTGAAAAGTTCGTTGCCAATTTCGCTTTTTGGATAAAAAATATTGGGCACAAAAACTTTCCCGCGCTCCACTTTCACGATGATTTCGTCCGATGCCCGGCAGCCCGACGAGTCCACGATTTCCAATTTATACAGCGTCGTGCGTTTCGGTTCGGCGAACGGATCGAGGCAATCCGAGCAACTCAAACTGTCGGACGGCGTCCAAATAATTTGCGCCAAATTGCTTGCCGCGACGCTCGAATTTGCAAAAATTTGAACAGAAATGCCCGCAAAAGTGGTCGTGTCGCCGGGCAAAACGAGGGTCAGCGGGTTCGGTGCGGTGATGAAAACGGTCGTCGAATCCTCGCAACCGAGCGCGTCCTGCACCACAACTTGAATCGTGCTGGCCGCTAAATTCGGGTAATTTATTTGATTTGTAAAAGTCGCGCCGCCGTCCACCGAATACAAAAAGGGTGGGGTGCCGCCCGAAATTTTTGAAAAATTCAGGCTACCGAGGTCGCCCGCACATTTTGGCTGAACAACTTGCGGGTCGAGCGACGGCGCGGTCGAAGTGATTTCAACTTCATCGGCATTCGTGCAGCCGTTTTTTGAATCGGTCACGACGAGTTCATAAATTCCGGCGATTGAAATTTCAGGCGTGGCGGAAGTGTTTCCAGCAACCAAATTGCCGTCGGCGGTCGTCCACGAAAAATCCAAATTGCCTTGCCCAGTCGAGCCGCTGCCGTCCAAATTTTTTGTGGCACTCAAACAATCCAACAAAAACGGCTGCCCGGCGTCGGCGGTCGGCGGCTGCAAATCGGTCAAAACATTTTGAGAAATGATGTTTTTGCAGCCGTTCGCAGGGTTCAAACCTGTCAAAAAATATTGGCCGGGCTGGTTCACCGTCAAATTTTGACCTGCCGCCAAAACCGTCGTGTCCGTGCCGACGATATTTACCCAATTAAAAATGATTCCGGGTAAATTTGAATTTCCAGTTAAAATGGCCGAAGTGTCTCGACAGGTTAAATCATTATTTTGAGAAATTGAAATTGGTGGAAATTGAGCGATGTCCAAAATTTCAATCTCTGTTGTGTCGGCGCAGGAATTTGCGGGGTCGGTCGCGACGAGTTGAAAATTTCCAGCCTGATTTGCCGTGAAATTTGCGGTGCCACCAACTTGGTTGCCATTCAAAAACCATGAAAAATCGAAAATACCGCCGCCCGCGGAACCTGTCAAATCAATATTTCTCAAATTGCAATCCAAAGTTGCCGCCGCCGGATTTGCCGAAATCGCCGCCGAAATGATGACCGATTTATCCAAAACTGCGACCGTTGCGGTGTCCGCGCAGCCATTTGAAATGACAATTAATTGAAAATTTCCAGCCGCCGAAGCCGTCGCGGTGGCCAAATTATTTGCCCCCGAAATTTGTCCGCCGCCGCTGGCCGACCACAAAAAACTGCTTCCCGCGATGCTCGACGAACCGACGAGCGTGGCCGTTTTTTTCAAACAATCCAAATCGGTCGGCGCAGCAATCGTGGCTTTTGGAATTTCAAAAAACGTGATTTGCGTGCCGACGGCAACGCCCGTGCAGGCATCCGTCAAATCCACATCGCCGTTTGGCAAAGCATTTCCGACGACGGCGGAAATAAAATAAGGCGTTCCGAAAGTCATTTTTGAGGCATCGAAACAAAAATCAGGCGTCGCGTTGCGCGAAATTTCACCCAAAATATTTGCCCCGTTGCCGGTGTGCAGGATGAATTGGAGTGCGTCGTCGGCTTCCAAATTTTGCCCAGTCGTGTTGTAAACCGCTGAAATGCAACCCGTTCCGCATAAATTTTTTGGTAAAATATCCATCGAGCCGACGGCGGTCGCGCAACTGAAAGACAAAATTTCAAAATCGCAAATCGTCGTGCAGCCGTTCGCGTCGGTGACGGTCACGTCATATTTTCCGTCGGTCAAATTATTTAAATTTAAAATTCCGGCAGGCACGTTCGTCTGCGGCGCGCCCGGTTGCAAATCCACAGAATACGGCACGGTGCCGCCCGCCAAAGTCAATCTCGCCGAGCCGTCAGTCGCGCCGGGCGAGGTGGCATCTGCTATTTTTTCACAAATCAAATTGAGCGCGGCTGCGGGTTGGGCAACTGAAAAATTGGCGGTCGAGGTGCAGCCCGCCGCGTCGGTCAAAGTCAAATTGTAATTTCCGGGCAGCAGATTTTTTGGGTCGGACGGCGTCGGCACATTCGGCAACCAGACATATATATATGGTGTCGTTCCGCCGGAAACGGTGACCGAAATCGCGCCGGTCGCGTCCCCAAAACATTTTACGTCGATGGCCGTGCCTGAAATTTGCGGCAGCGCGGTGTCATTTCCCACCGAGAAAGTGGCGGTCGAGGAGCAATTTGCGGCATCGGTGACGGTAACAGAATAATCGCCGGGCGGCAAATTGGACAAATCTTCGGTCGTCACCGCGTTCGACCAATTGAAAATATAATTTCCGGAAGTCGGCACGGGTGGGTTCAAAACCAAATTTATCGAGCCGTTTTCGTTCGTGCAATTCGTGTTGTCGGCGGGCGTCCCGGTCAAACTGAAACTCGTGCTGGTCCCGACGGTGAAAGTTTGGGTGGCCGTGCAGCCGGTCGCGCTCGAAACGGTCACGGTGTAATTGCCCGGCACGAGGTTGGTCAAATCTTCGCTTGTCGCCATGTTTGACCAATTGAAAGTAAAATTTCCCGCGCCCGAAACTGTTAAATTGATGCGCCCGACGCTGCCGCCGCAGGTGTCTGGCATGGCCAAACCGGAAAGCACGGGCGTCGTTTGCGTTTCGCCGACGGTAAAAGTTTTGACTTCCGAACAGGTCGTGCCGAGGCAAACGGTCACGGTGTACGTGCCACCGGGGATGCCGGTGAGGTCTTGGGCCGTTGCGCCGTTTGACCATTTAAAAACGTAATTTGGGGTGACGGGCGAGGCGGTGATGTCAATATTTCCATTAAAACTGCCGCAAGCTGTGTTCGGAATGGCCGTTCCGGTGATGGAAATGATGACTGGTTTGTCTTCGATTGGGATGGTTTTGGTGGCGGAACAGCCATTTTTATCGGTGACGGTCACGGTGTAATCGCCGGGAATCAAGTTCGTGATGTCTTGCGTGATTTCCCCGTTCGACCAAATGTAGGTAAACGGGCTTGCCCCGGTGACTGTAATATTGATACTTCCGGTCGCTTGGCCGCAGCGGGCTTCGATTTTTTGGAAGGTCACGTCGGGGGTTGCGGCGGTGGACGGGACAGTGAAATCTGCAAATTGAAAACAGTTGCCGATGGCCGTGACCGTCACCGTGAAATTTCCGCCAGACAAGTTCATCAAGTCTTCGGTGGTGGCGGTGTTTGACCAGATGAAAGTGAAATTTGAAAAACTTGGGTCGCTCGAAGTGATGTCCAAAAGCACTGCGCCGTTGGATGGGTCGCAAGTTGTGTTTGGTTGGATGGTTGATTTTATGGTGATATCTATGCTGGTTTCTTCAATTTCGATGCTGTCCACCACGACAGTGCAGCCGTTTTTGTCGGTGACCGAAACGTCGTAAAATCCAGGTTTCAGCCCGTGCTGGTCTTGTTTTGTGTCCCCGGTTGTCCACTCAAAAGTGTAATCCGGCGTGCCGGCGGACACGGCTAATTTGATGATTCCGTTGCCCAAACCACATTTTGAAGGATTTAAAATGGTCTCGACGATTGGCAAATCCCGATTGTCGGCCACGACAAAAGTTGCGTTTGCCGGGCAAGTCGCTGGCCCCGGCGGAAAAACGGTAACCGTATAATTTCCGGGCAGCAAATCGGTGATGTCCTCGGAAGTTTGACCATTTGACCAAAGAAATGTGTACGCCGCCGCCGGGTCAACGCTCAAATCAATCGCCCCGTCGGGCGGTGCGCAATTGGCGGTCGGCGTGATATTATTTGAAAATATTTTCAAATTTGGATTGGCACTCGGCACTTGATAAGTCGCCACGCGAGAACATCCGTTGGCCGCCGAAATGGTCACGGTGTAATTTCCGGCAGCGAGATTTGAAATGTTTTGGGTCGTGGCGGCGGTTGACCAATTGAAAACAAAAGGTGCGAGGGCAGGCGGGCCGACGGCCAAATTGATGGAACCGTCGGTCATGTTGCAAGCCGCGGCGGTGATGGTTTCGTTGACGATGGGCAAATTGACCAAATTCGAGACCGGGATAGCCTTTGTGGTCACGCAAGTTCCGCCAGCGGAAATAGTCACGGTGTACGTTCCAAAATTGAGGTTCGATAAATCTTGGGTCATCGCCCCGGTTGACCAAACGTAGGTATAATTTGAATTTGCGGAAGCGGTCAAATCAATGCTGCCCGTCGCGTTGACGCAAGACGTGTCGGGTTTGACGGCGGTCGTGAAATTGATGGGCAAATTGAGATTTGGCAAAACCACGTTCATCGTGTCCGAACATCCCAAATTGTTCGTGACTGTAACATTGTAATTTCCGGCAGCCACTTTGCTCAAATCTTCGGTGACTGCCGCGTTCGACCACAAAAAAGTGTACGGCGGGTTGTTGTTATTAAATAAAGTCAAATTGACATTTCCATTTACAAAACCGCAAGTCGCTGGGGCAGGGACGGTGATAAATTCCGGCAATTGGCTATCATTTTCCACTTCGAATAAAACCGTTTGTTCGCATCCAGTTCCGCCGGGGTTGACGGTCACGGTATAAATTCCTGCTGGTAAATTTTGGAGATGATTGGTCGTGTCGCCGTTCGACCACAAAAAAGTATAATGCAAACTTTCGGGTAAATCAGCCTCGGCGGGCGAAAGTGTCAGCGTGATTTCACCGTCGGGCGCGAGGCAGGACGTGGAGTTTTTGACCACGTCAGCAATGTCAAAATCAAAAATTTCATTTTGAACAGTCGCCGAAATGGTCGCTGTGCAACCGACCTGCGCTGTAATCGTGAGGGTGTACGTGCCGGCCACGACATTTCCCAGATTTTGGAAAAAGCTGTCGTTCGACCAATGAAATTCAAACGGATCGTTGCCTTTTTCCACTTCGACCGTGATGCTGCCCGTCGGATTTCCACAAAAGGCAGGCGTGGTTTCAAAAAGCGAAAGCACGGGAACGAGTGCCTGATTGGGCACCGTGAAAAAGGTTTCTTGCACACAACTCGTGCCTAAACTGACCGTAACACTATAATCGTCGGGGGCCAAATCGGCCACGGTTTCGGTTTCTTCGCCGTTCGACCAGGCATAATTGTAATTTTCAGCTGGGCTAACCAACAAACTGATTGCCCCGGTGAAAGTGGGCGCGCAGCCGATATTCGGGTCAACCACACCATTTATATTGATGGTGATTTGGGTATCCTCAATTTCGGCGGTGATTTCGGCGGTATTTCCGGCGTTGTCTGTCACCGTCACTGAGTACGTGTCGGGCGGGACGTCTGTCAAATCTTGGGTCGTCTCGCCGCCCGACCAACTGAAAGAATACGGCGCGACGCCACCGTCCAATTCCAAAAAAATATTCCCATTTGGCTGGCCACAAACCGCGTTTTCGACGACGGGCGTGATGACAATTTGAGCCTGGGAATTGGTCAAAAAAAGGATAAACAGAAAATTGACTAGCAAACAAAATCTTTTCATACTGAAAAGGGGTAGTTTTAAAATTGTAAAAAACGAGCCGCAAATTACCCCGACCTGCTTATTTCTGCCGCGTTTTCCAAAACTAAAATGCGAATGTCTCGGCAATCCGATGACATTCGCATTTTGAAAACGTACCCAATTTGGGACGACCAATTACCCAATAACCAATCAACCGATAACCAATTTACAACCTCGCCATCACGCCCGCCGAAAAATTCATCCCGCCGATCCGGTCATTTTTTGGTGAAATGTTTCCAGCAATCGGTTTTGAAATATCCGCTGCCGCGAAAAAAGCCGCGTTTTTGCCCACCGGAACTTCCAAACGGACACCAGCCTCGGCAGTCAGCCATGTATTTTCGGAAAATTTTCCACCCTCAAAAATGCCTTTTCCGGGTTCGTGACCGGCGGTCCGGTTTGGAAAATTTCCACCGCTCGTCGCAGGGATTTTAATTTCACGATATCGATGCGCAGTTGCCGTTGCAAAATGTGCCGTCGCCCCAGCCGTCGCTCGGATTTCAACTTTTTTAAATTTTGCCAAACGGCGGTTTGCCTGAACCGGAACTGAAACCACGTCCAAATCAATCTCCGACAAATAAATCCCGGTGAACCCGGCGAGCGCATTTCCGCCCGTGATTTCGAGCGTTTTTTCTGGGTGATAATTCGTCGAAGTGTAAACCAAACCAGTTTCCGCGCCCCATTTTTTCTTCCGAAAACCTAGCGCCACACCGCCACCAAAACTGTTCGTTTTTTGAGAATAAGCCGCTTTGTCAAATTTTTCGTCAAATGGCGTGTTCACTTTTTGCCGAGCGGCGGTGGCATAATTTGAAATGTAAAAATGCTTTTCCTTCTTGTTTTTTACCGTCAATTTTTGGAAGTCAATATTTCTATCGTGTTGAATTTCAGAAAGTTGTGCGCCAAAAGGCAGGAAGTTCGAGGCGTATTTTTGGAAGTCAGGATTTGCGGCAGCGGCATTTTCATTTTCTGAAAAAATGGTTTGCGCCGTCAAATTTGGGTTTTGTAAAATTTCATTTTCACTCAAATTTTCCCCGTTCAAAAGTTGATTTGCAAATTGATTTTCCCCCGAATTTTCATTTTCCAAAACAGCATTTGAAAATGAATTTGGCAAAATAGATTTCGCGGTGGCCGCCATTTTTTCAAAAACCGAACTCGGATTTTCACTGGAATTTTCAGCCGAAGCCATTTCTTTTTTGCTGGAAAATGGCGCAGTTTTTTGCTTTCCGCCCGGCAAAATATCCGCCAAATTCCAAACCAAAAGCAGGAAAATTGCCGCTTCCGCCAATTTTACAAAAAGCATCCGGCGACGGCGGCGTTCGTTTTCGTCCAATTTTTGGGACATCAAATCCCAGTGGCCGGGCTGAAAATCGGCTTCCAAATTTGCCAAACCACGCGCCACAACTTTGTCAACATCGGCCACGCCGACTGGATTTTCGATGGCATCCAATTTTTTGGAAAACAAATCCCACGACCCAGCCTCGAACGGCACCTCAAAATTTCCCAAACTTTCGCGCACGGCCACATCCATCGGGTCGGAAATGGCCTGGCCTGCTTCCATCTTTTTGGTCAGCAAATCCCAAGTTTCCGGCTCGAACGGCACTTCCAAATTTTCGAGCGAAGACTTTATTTTTTCAAAAAAACTATCCACTTTTTTCAATTAAGAATTAGGAATTAAAAATTAGAAATTTGAGATAAACGCATTTTATCAATCAAACTTCATTCTTTTTTCAGTAAAATAATCCCTCAATTTGATTCTCGCCTTGACCAAATTGCTCCGGCTGGTGCTTTCCGTGATGTCGAGCGCGTCACCGATTTCTTTGTGCGAATAGCCTTCCAAAACGTATAAATTGAACACCGCACGGTAGGCTGGACTCAAAGTTTGGACAGCGACGAGGATTTCTTGTTCCGTCAAATTGGACAAAACATCCGGGTCGTCGGTGTGCAAAGTGTACACCGTGTCGAGGTCGTCGGTGCGGCGGCGGACGGCTTTTCGGTAAAAATCAATGCAAGTATTGACCATGACCGTGCGGATCCAGGCCGTGAGCGAAGTGCCAACGGAATACCGTCCGATATTTTGAAAAACTTTGATAAATCCTTCGTGCAACAAATCGAGGGCTTCGTCTTTCGACCCGGCGTAGCGCAGGCAGATGCCCATCATTTTGCCGTAATATTCTTTGTAAAGTTGCTGTTGTGCGCCGCGGTCTTGCCGGGCGAGCGCTGCGATGAATTGGTGTTCGGGGCTTTCGGCAGCCGCTAATTTGAATGCAATTTCCATCTGTCGATTTCCGCTGGTGTAAAAAAATCGGGTGAGTTGCGCCCGGTCAAAAACTGAAAACCGAAACGGTGGCCGTTCGCCGAACGCTGCCAAGATGGGTCGTTTTTTTGAAAAAAGGTTGGATGGGTAGGTTAAAACACATAGGCACACATAGGTTTTTTCACATAGAAAATATAGTTTTTAAAAATCTAAAACCTATGTTTTCTATGTGAAAAAACCTATGTGCCTATGTGTTTTAAATACCCAATTGCACGCTCAATTCTTCCACCGAAACGCCCCGCATTTTCGAAAGTGCCTCCAAACTTTGCTGCCGTGTCTCACCGTTTTTCTCGCTCAATCGGACGAAATTTTCTAATTTCCGCAGGCCGGTTTCCGAAATCGTGTCGTTTTTTTGTTTCTCGCTCAAAAAATTATAGAGTTTTTGGTCTGGTTCAGCCAGGATCGGTTGGGTAATTTTTTTCAGTAAAATTTTTTCTGTCATCTTTTTTTTAAAATTTTCACAAAACTAATCAAAATCACGCCACGTGCCGCACGATGCTCGAAATCGTCTCCGTGTCGCCCATCGTATAATAATGTAGGCACGGCACGCCAGCGGCTTTCAATTCCTTCGATTGTTGCGCACACCATTCGATTCCGACCTGCCGAACGGCCTCGTCGTCCTTCGCATTTTGGACGGCATGGACAAAATCGGGCGGGAAATTGAGGAAAAATTTGCGCGGCAGCGCGTTCAATTGGTACTTTTTGGTCAATGGTTTCAGCCCTGGAACAATCGGGGCTTCGATGCCGATGGCTCGGCAGGCGGCCACGAATTCAAAGAATTTCGAGTTGTCAAAAAACATCTGGGGTCACGATGTAATCCGCCCCGGCGTCGATTTTTTGTTTGATAAAATGCAGGTCGTTTTCGAGGTTCGGGGCTTCAAAATGTTTCTCCGGATAGCCCGCGATGCCGATGCAAAAATCGGATTTGTCGCCATTCGTGATGCTCGAATCGAGGTAAATTCCATGGTTCATCTGGTCAATTTGTTTGACCAAATCGATGGCAAATTTGTGGCCGTCGGGTTCTGGGTAAAATTTATCTTCAAATTGCCGGGCATCGCCACGCAGCGCGAGTACGTTGTTTATGCCCAAAAAATTGAGGTCAATCAGCGCATTTTCAGTTTCATCTTTTGTAAAACCACCACAAATCAGGTGCGGCACGGCGTCCACGCCAGCATATTTGTGCATAATTGCGGCGCAAATCCCGACCGTGCCGGGACGTTTTCGGATGGCCGCTTTTTCATAATATCCGCTCGGTCTTTTCATATAAACAAAGTCCTCACGGTGGTAAGTCACGTCAATAAATGGAGGTTTGAACTCCATCAAAGCATCGAGCGACGAAAAAATGGACGACATCGAAGCACCTTTCAACGGCGGAAGGATTTCAAACGAAATCAGCGTTTTACCTTTGGCTTTCTTAAAACGTTCTGTTACTTTCATCTTTTTTTGGAATGATGATTGAAATTTTGCACAAAGATTGAGTAATTTTTTTGCTCAAAAAAGGAAATGGAGGGCGGAATTTATTCCGCCTTTTCAAAAAAACGAGGCGGAATAAATTCCGCCCTCCAAAAATTATGCTGAATAAACTCTTCGAAAAATACACCGGAGTCCTCCGAAACTTCAAATTGGTGTACGTCGTCCACAACTTTTTGAACCGCCGGAAATTGGCGGCCAACCGCAAGTTGTACCAAAAATTTGGCCTGAAAAAAAGCATCCTCGCACCCCTCGGCAGCAAGGATTTTCGGGGAAAAAACTTCGATGAAATCCCTTGGCTCGACCAATCCGATGCGCTCAAAAAATTGGCGCAACATCCTGATTTTCAGAAATTTAGCGAAAAAAATCAAGCCGCCAT
This sequence comes from Saprospirales bacterium, assembly GCA_031398055.1. Lineage (GTDB taxonomy): Bacteria > Bacteroidota > Bacteroidia > Chitinophagales > Saprospiraceae > M3007. The sequence continues at coordinate 46,682 of JANNMS010000126.1, forward strand.
CCGGCATTTTGTCGATGAAGGTTACCTCGTTTTGGAAAATTTTTACACCGAAAAAGAGGTCGCGGATTTGAATTTGGAAATTGAAAATTTGTTAAAATCTGGGAAGGCAACTTTCAATTACACGGGTCGGAAAATCATGGAATTGCCCAAAATTTCAGACATGGCCGATTGCCAATTTTTCAAAAATCAGGAACTGCTGCAACTGTTGGGTTTTTTGTTGGGTCGGAAAGTTGTGCCTTTTCATTCCATCAATTTTATAAAAGGCAGCGAGCAGCGGGCGCACTCCGATTCGATTCACATGACCACCGCGCCGGAAGGTTTTTTGATTGCGACTTGGACGGCTTTGGAAGCGACTTCGTCAGAAAATGGCGCGTTGATTATTTACCCGAAAAGCCACCGTTTGCCCTATTTGATGACGCCGGATTACGATTCTGGCAATACTTTTTTGACCATCGGTAACGACTCGAACGCCAAATACGAGGACAAAATCGAAGAAATTTTACAGGAAAATCATTTTGAAAAACGCTATTTCAATGCAAAACCGGGCGACGTTTTGATTTGGCACGCGAACCTGATTCACGGCGGCGGGGCGATTGGAAATCCCAATTTGACGCGAAAAAGTATGGTGAACCACTATTTTGGGGAGGGCGTGATTTGTTATCATGAAATTTCGCAGCGGCCTGCGATTTTGGGGTGATAGATAAAAATGGATAAATATATTATTTGTCATTTCCACGACTGGCAGCAAAACGTAGGTGTTTTACTTTGCCCCCTAATTCTAAAAAAAATTGCGTCATGAAAGAGTATTACATCAACCAAAACGGTAAGCAAGAAGGACCATTAACCTTTGAAGAGTTGCAAAAAATCAAAATCAATTCCACGGCAATGGTTTGGCACGAGGGATTAAATGAATGGGTTCTGGCCACCGAAATTCCTGAAATAAATGAAATTGCGAAAAAAACTCCGCCGCCATTACCAAAGCAATCAAATCCATTGCCTGTTCAAAATATTAGAAGTGTGAACCATGATTTTTCAAAATCAAAAAGGAAGCCATTGCCATGGTTAATTATTATTGTGCTTGCTATTTTGACCATGTTTTTCATTTTTAAATATAAAGAACAAAGAAGTTTTTCACAAAATCTTGCCAGTTTCGTGGATGTTCAACAAGAGCAAAAGGCGAGGGATAGACAAAATATCAGGCAAATGGTAAATGCAAGTGTCGGTAAATTTAAAAGAATATTTTTAGGTGGAATTACTGATTGCGAAATTAGATTGACAAATAACTCTGATTACACGCTTGATTTTGTTGAAGTCAGAGTTGATTATATCAGAAAAAACGGTACGATTTGGCAAAGTTCGAGAGTGGTTTTTATAGATGTTGCTCCAAGAGCAATTTTGGGGTTGCATGCTCCGAACAGTGAAATGGGGGCAGAAGTAAATTGCGAAATTGTAGAAATTAAATCTTCGGAACTTGGTCTTTGACAAGAATATTGTTGAAAAAAAGCGGCCTGCGGCAAATTCTGCCGCAGGCCGCTTCACTTTTTTACCAGTTTTGCAGAAATTATTTCAAGAAAAAATTCCAGTGGCAGCGGAGATAAATTCCGGGTCTGGCATCCTCGAAAACCCGCCCATTGTACACAAAATCGGGGAAAGTACCCTGCAAACCCAGTTCAAAAATGAAAGAACTGCCCTTCCTATTTTCTTTGAAAGTCTCCATCGCCCAGCCGAGTGAAGCATAAGTGGTCTTGAAATTTCCAAACAAATGATTTGCTCGGACGGCCACGCCGTGTGCCCGGACTTTGTTCCTTTTTTTCTTTTCCTTCAAAAAACGGTTGTTGAAAAAAGTGTAGCCCGCACCAAAAAGAAAGCCCGATTCGATGGATTCCAGTTCCAAATCTTGGCCATCGTCCGAAAAAATGGCCACCCCGGCACTGCCAATACTCGCCTCGACCACATTTTTTGGGTTGACATAATATCGAAACGGCACAGCAAAACCATTGAAAATTGAAATTCCGATGCCCAATTTTCCGCCGTAATCATCGTATTCCGAGGCATCGAAAGGCAAACGAAGGGCGGGTGGGGCAGTGAGTTTTGTTGATTTTGAAACCTCCTTTTTGGACAAAAAACTTTTCGAATCGGCAATCAATTGCGCGTTCAAACTTGTCCAAAAGCAAAAAAATAGGGCTGTGAAAGTTGAGATTTTTTTCATTTTTTGATATTGATTTGATTTTGATAAATTTTTTTCAGGTCAATTTTACTCGTTTATAAATTTCTCCCAACTCAAATTTAATATTGAATTTTGGTAGGTCAATCAAATCGCTGGCTTCTGTCAGGTGCAGCCCCCGCGCCCATTGCCCGTTTTCATTGCGGACGTGGAGTTCGGCGAGCATTTCGTCTTGGTCAATGATGAGATAGTACCACATCGAAGGGATTTCGAGGTATTCTTTGCGTTTTTTGATGCGGTCGCGGGTTTTTGAATCTTTGGAAGCCACCTCAACCATCATCACCGGGTGTTTGACAATGTAATCGTCTTCGTCGTCCACGTCCGGCGCGACCACCAAATCAGGGTAGCGATAAATGCCGTTCGGAACGACCTCCGCTTTCACGTCGTGGCTGAAAACCTCGAACCTTTTTTCGATGAGTGGGTCGTCAATTAATTTCAAGATATTTTTGGCAATCTTGTTTGCTCGTTTTGCTTCACCTGCCATTGGTATTAGTTTTCCGTAGTAAAATTCATGGCGTATTTCGGAGTGTTTCTCCAATTCCAGCCACTCGGCGACGGAGTAAATTTTTTCAGAAATTTCGAGAGTCGTCGTCATTTTTTCCTTCAATTTTTTTACAAAAGTAGTCTTGGCTTGGCGGTTTTTTTCAAAAAAAAATCCTATTTTTTGGTAAAAATAGGATTTTGAAATTTAATCTACGGTTTCATGTAAAAATGAATTGCCAGTCATTCTGACTTCCGGTTCATCTTCCAAATTGATAGTCCAACCCGACATTTCATTTGAAGAAGAATCCAAAACGTGGTCGAGGCTGATATTTCGGCGCAAATACGCCGGTTGATTTTCCAAATCAATGACCGTTTGCGGCGACGAAAGTTTGACGATGTTGAGTTGGCGGTTTCGTGCTTCCTCTTTTTTGCGGAGGATTTCCTCGTTTTTCCGGCGGCGTTCGAGTTCCTCTTTTTCACGTTCTTCTTTTGTCAAAAAAGAATCGAAACCGTTGCCAGTTTTGCGAAGATGCGCGACCGTTTCCCGGACATCAAACTCAAATTCGAGTGGCGTGCCAGCCTTTCCCACCGCCGGGGTTTCCATTTTTTCAGACGTGATGTCCGAAAGAGAAGGCGCCTGCTTTTTTACAAAATCGTCGAGGTGAACGCGGTGGTTGACCGGACGGGTTTCGGTGCGAAGACCCGGAATCGGCGGGCGTTTTTCGGATTGTTCAAAACCGGTGGCGATGATGGTCACCGCGATTTTGTCGCCCAAACGCTCGTCGTAGCAATTGCCCCAAATCAAATTCGCGCTCGCTCCGGCCTCTTCTTGGACAAATTCTGTGATTTCAAAAATCTCGTCCATCGTCGCTTCTTTTGCCCCGGAAGTGATGTTGACGAGGATGTTTTTTGCCCCACGAATATTGTTATCTTCCAAAAGTGGCGAATTCAACGCTTGGTCAACCGCAATCCGGGCGCGGCTTTCGCCTTCGGCGACGGCAGTCCCCATGATTGCAACACCGCTGTCGCGCATCACCGTGTTCACGTCCTCGAAATCCACGTTGACGTAACCGGGGACGGTAATGATTTCGGCGATGCCTTTCGCAGCCGTGCACAAAATGTTATCGGCGTTTGAAAATGCTTGCGAAATCGAGAGATTTCCGTGGATCGTCCGCAGTTTGTCGTTCGAAACGACGACGAGGCAATCCACGTTTTTTTGGAGTTCGGCGAGGCCTTCGTAACCGTTCGTCACCCGCGTCCGACCTTCAAAAGTGAACGGCAAAGTGACAATTCCGACTGTCAAAATACCCATTTCACGCGCAGTTTTGGCAATAATCGGAGCCGCGCCGGTGCCCGTTCCGCCACCCATTCCGGCGGTGATGAAGACCATTTTGGTGTTGTTTTCCAAAAAACGGGTCACGTCCGTGATGCTTTCGATGCAAGCGCGTTTGCCGACATCGGGTTTCGAACCCGCACCGCGGCCTTCGGTCAAAGAATATCCGAGTTGGATGCGCGTCGGGACGGGGGAAAGGTTCATCGCCTGCGCGTCGGTGTTGCAAATGGCGTAGTCCACGCCGACGATACCCTGTTTAAACATGTGGGTCACGGCATTGCTTCCGCCGCCGCCGACACCAATTATTTTAATGATGGAGGGTTCTTCCGAAAAATTTTCGAACAACATAATTCCTCTTTTTAGTGGTTAGTAAATAGCGTTTTCACTCAATTTGAAAAAACTTTGGGGTTTTGGATTTTCTGGATTTGACATTTTTAAAAATGTCAAATCTCGTCCTGCTTGTTATTTTTCATTTGAAAAAATAATGCTCCGACAAATAACACGCCGCCGATAAAACTCAACGCCACGCCAATTTTGGGGAAAATGGAAGGCGTGCCTGTTTTTCCCTGAAAATTCAAAAATGAAAATCCAATGATTAACAGGAAAATTCCGGCGATGAATGCGAGCATTAATTTCATTACTTATTTTTTATGATTCAAATCATAATCCGGCTCGGCCTCGAACCATTCTTTCGTTTTGGTAAAAATGCTTTCGAGCCATCCGCCAGATTTCTCTTCCCCTGCATTTGATTCGGGGCGCGAAACCAAAGTTTCGACAACCGTTTCGGCAGCAACGGCAGGTGCGGCTTCGGCCATTTCGACCCGTCCAAATTCAACATCTTGCAGACCTTTCAACATCAAACCGATGCCAGTTGAAAAAATCGGGCTGGCCACCGCCTCGCGGTATCCGTGTCCGAGATGTTCGACCGGCAGGCCAATTCGGCAAGTCATTCCGGTGTGCAATTCGGTCAATTTTTCCATGTTTTGGAGCATCGCCCCGCCGCCGGTCAGCACGATTCCGCCAATCAATTTGCGTTCGTAACCGCTGCGGCGGATTTCCCAAATGACGTAATCCAAAATTTCCTCGTTCCGGGCTTGGATAATTCGGGCGAGATTTTTTTCTGAAATTTCTTTCGGTTCGCGGCCTTTCAACCCCGGAATCGTGATGATTCGGTTGTCAAAAACCTCGTCGGCGAGTGCAGAACCGAATTTTACTTTCAATTTTTCGGCTTGTGGAGCCATCACCGTGCAGCCTTCTTTGATGTCTGCCGTGATGACGTTGCCGCCAAACGGGATGACGGCGGTGTGCCGGATGATTCCGTCGTGAAAAATCGTGATGTCGGTCGTGCCGCCGCCCATGTCGACGAGCGCGACGCCTGCCTCTTTTTCTTCATCTGAAAGCACGGCAGCCGCGCTTGCGATGGGTTCGAGGGTCAGGTCGGCAACTTTCAAACCGGCTTTTTCGACACAGCGAAATATGTTGTTGACCGCCGTGATTTGCCCGGTGATGATGTGAAAATTGGCTTCCAAACGCACGCCGCACATGCCGATGGGGTCGGTGATGCCTTGTTCGTTATCCACCGTAAATTCTTGCGGGATGACGTGGATGATTTTGTCTCCGGGCGGCAGCACGAGTTTGAACATGTCATTCACGAGGCGGTCAATGTCGCGCTGGTGAATTTCGATGTGGTCGCTGTCGCGGGTGAGGATGCCGCGATGTTGCAAACTTTTGATGTGTTGCCCGGCAATTCCGACGTGGACTTGGCGGAATTTCATGCCGGAATTGCGTTCGCAGATGTCAACTGCTTCGCGGATGGCGGACACCGTTTTTTCGATGTTGGAGACGACGCCGCGCAAAACGCCCGCCGATTCGACTTTTCCCATGCCGAGAATGTCGAGTTTTCCGTGTTGGTTTTTGCGGCCAGCCAGCGCGCAAACTTTGGTAGTGCCGATGTCAAGTGCGAGGACAACGTCGCTGGGTTGAGGGACGAAATCTTTCATAAGAATAAAATGGTTTTCGGTGGAACGTTGAACTATAAACTATGAACTATGAACGATTAACATTCTTAATTCTTAATTCCTAATTCTTAATTCAACCAGTAAGTAAGTTTGTCTAAAAATTTATTGAACCAATTGCTCCAAGTTCTCGGAACAAAAGTAGTTTTTAGTTTTATTGTTTCTATCTTTTTTAAACCAAGTATTACACACAATTTTCAATTTTTTTATGGATAACATTTAAATTGGTTATCCGAATATTGAAAAAGATTCATTTCTCTAATTTCAATTAAAATCTGGAAGGCGTTTAATTTCTATTTCTTGCAAACAACTTGACCATTGTATTTCAAATTGATTGTCTTATACTTATTCCAACCGACATAAGGCATTGCTTTTTGATAAAAAATCTTCAATCTCGATAACTTAGAATCCAATCGATTTGCCGAGCCGAGTATGATTTTTTGGTCTCCAATCAATGGAACAAGTATGATATCGCCTGTTGAACTCACATGAATTTGCTGAATAAAATCTTTCAAAAAACTATCGTCTTGAATTTTATTGACCACCGTAAAAACATCTTTCAACGGGTTCTTCCTTTTCTCTAAAAAATCATCAGAATAAGGTGGGATGTTGCCCGTCGCCACCAAAACCCGCGCCGCAAAATTTTTAGAAGTCGGCATTTTCGCCCCGTTTTTATCTAAATAATAATTGCCGCCGTTGTTGTCGAGTATCCGCAGCAGCGGTTCGCGTTGCTGAATCCGCACCCGGATGTTGTTGTGTTGGTCAACAAAAGCGTTTGCATCGAACACAAAAGGGTCTTTTTCGAGCATATTTTCAATGCTTTCTATTTCCAAATCGCGGATTTGGACGTCCTGCATCGTGTTTCCGAAGTGCTTGACCAAAGCCGTTTTGACATCGCGTTCGGTTATCAACTTTACATTTCCGGGCAGCGGCTCGATTTCAACCTCGGTTTCTTCGGCGAAACTGTTCTTTTTTCTACCCACCGACGACAGCAAAATCAACCCAATGACCACCAAAAACAACACCCAACCAACCCGGTCGTATCGAAGGCGCGGCAAGCGAAGTTTAAATAAGCCCATTTTTTTGGTTGATTAGTTATTGGTTGATTGGTCGGCTATTCGACTGATGATTAGAAATTTATCTTTTTAAAAATGCTTTTTTAATTGGTTGAACAAGTCCATCAATATCGCCCGCTCCCAAACTCAAAAGCACCTCTAAGTTTTTGGTTTTCAATACATTAAGCAGTTCAGATTTCTCAACAACCGACACATTTTTTGCTCCCGCTGCACGCATTTTTTCAACCAACATTTCCGAAGTCACGCCCGGAATTGATTTTTCTCTTGCTGGATAAATTGGCAATAAAATCGCCTCGTCCAACAAATTGAGCGCAGTTGCAAATTCATCCGCAAAATCATTCGTCCGCGAAAAAAGATGCGGCTGAAAAATGCCTGTTATTTTTTTATCTTTAAAAAGCATTTTTGCCGCCGAAATCGTGGCCATCAATTCGGCAGGGTGGTGCGCGTAATCGTCCACAAAAACAAAATCAGAGCGACGAATTATGAACTCAAAACGCCTTTTCACGCCTTTAAAACTGCCCAACGCCCGGCGGATTTTTTTCGGATTCGCGCCCGCCAAAAGTGCCGCCGCCGTCGCTGCCACCGCATTTTCAACATTGTGCCGACCGGGAAAACTGATCTTCAAATTTTTAAAAAAAGCATCCGGCGTGGCCAAATCAAAAACCATCCGCCCGTCCTCGATCCTTAAATTTTTGGCAGAAAAATCGCCATTTTCTATTCCAAAAGTGTAAAAATGCCTGCCCGTTCGCCAAAATTCTTCTTTGACCAAATCCAACGGCAACCCATTTTTTGCCAGCAAAAAACCGCCCGGCTGGACATTTTTCGCAAAATTTCGATATGCCTCGTTGACCGCCGCCGCCGTCCCATAAATATCGAGATGGTCGGCATCCATTGAATTTATCACCGCAATCGTGGGGTTCAAATGCAAAAAACTTCGGTCATATTCATCGGCCTCGACAACCACCCAATCGCTCGCGCCTTCGATAAAATTGCTTTTCAAATTTCCAGAAATCCCGCCCAAAAAAGCCGTCGCATCCACATCTGAATTTCTCAAAAAATGGGTGGCCATCGTGGTCGTCGTGGTTTTCCCGTGCGTTCCGCCGATTGCAATTGTCTTTTTGCTGCGGCTGATGATTCCCAAAACTTCGGCGCGTTTTTTTAACGGTAAATTTTTATCTAAAATAAAATTCAACTCACGGCTGTCTTTCGGAATCGCAGGCGTAAAAACCACTAAATCAAGGTGTTGCGGTATTTTTTCAGGGTCGTCATCGTAATGGATTTCCATTCCTTCGTCCGCCAAAGCACACGTCAAATCAGTTTCAGTTTTGTCATAACCAAAAACTTCCGCGCCGTGCAACTTGAAATATCGAGCCAAAGCCGACATCCCGATACCGCCGATTCCGAGAAAATATATGCGTTTGATATTTTCGAGTTGCATTTTGATAGATTAGTTGACTGTTGGATTTGTCCGATTGATTTGCTCCGACGGGTTTGATTGTGGTACGTTCCGCAAATGCAATTCCATTTGTGGAAACGGGATTTCGACTTCATGTTTTTTGAGTGCGTGCCAAATGGCAAATCGTAAATTGCTTTTTGTAGTTTCTATCCGGAATAGGTTTTCACTGTAAAAAAGCAATTCAAAATTGACTGCGTTATCTCCAAAACCAGTCATTCGCACATCCGGCAACAATTCAGTTTTATCAGTAATTACATCCTTATCATTCATAGCACATTCAATCAATAATTTCCTAACAATTTCCATATCTGAATGATAAGAAACACCTATTTGGATAGCAAACCGGGCATGGCGTTCATTGTGTGTCCAATTGATAACTTTTTCATTGATAAAATGGTGATTGGGGATAATCATAATCTTATCATCTCTATTTCTAAATTTAGAAGTCCGCAACCCAATTTCTTCAATAATTCCAACCATTCCATTGACTTCCACAACATCTCCAATTTCAATAGTACCTTCAAACAATAGAAAAATCCCAGAAACGATATCTGAAAAAATAGTTTGCAAACCCAAACCCAATCCAATCAATAAAGCCGATGAACCGAGCAATAAAAAAGTCAATTTTATACCAACCGCGCCCAAAATCAAAACAATAGCCGCCAGCCAGATTACATATTGAAACAATAAGGAAAAAGATTCCTGTCGCCCCAAATCCATGCCCAATCGGTCGGCCCTTTTTTTTAAAAATCTTTTAAAAATATAAACCAAACTCCGCGCCCCCAGAAAAATTAAAACAATTAAAATCAATGAATAAACCGACAGCGAAAAACCTGCGATTTCGAATAATTTATATTCTAAAAGTTCTTTCATTTTTTAGATAATTGAATGGCCAAATGGGCAATGTCTTCGGCCGCTTGTGGCCTGCCGAGTTGCCGGATACTTTCGCTCAGCGAAAATGACAATCCGATATTTCCCAAAATCATCATTGCTTCTGGCAACATTTTTTCGCCCGCCTCGGCATCCGAAACCATCCGCGCAGCCTTTTTTGAAACCAAAGCCTCCGCATTTTTTGTCTGATGGTCTTCCGCGACATTGGGCGACGGAACGAGAACCGCAGGTTTTCCAACAAGACACAACTCGCTGATACTCAATGCCCCGGCACGCGAAATTACCACATCTGCCGCAGCGTAGGCCAAATCCATCCTATCCAAAAAAGCCGTGATTTTCACATTTTCGAGCATCGCGGTCGGGCAATTTTCAAATTCATCTTTGTAAAATTTTCCGCACTGCCAGAGGACTTGCACACCTTTATTTTTTTCAAAAAACTCGTGGTTGTCGCGCATCGTATTGTTCAAAGTTCTTGCGCCGAGCGAACCGCCAAGCAGGACAATTGTCCGTTTATTTTCCTTTAAACCATAGTAATTTAAAGCCTCGCTTTTCTTGTGTTCGATATCCAAAATGTCTGTCCGCACAGGATTTCCAGTAAACACTATTTTGTCTTTTGGAAAATAATTTTCCAATCCATCATAAGCCACACATATTTTATCGGCTTTTTTAGATAGGATTTTATTGGTAATTCCAGCGTAAGAATTTTGTTCTTGAATCAATGTGGGAATCCCCAGATTTTGAGCCGCCCGCATCACCGTTCCGCTGGCATATCCGCCCGTTCCAATCACAACATCTGGTTGAAAATCTTTTACCAATTGTCTTGATTTCCAACCACTTGTAATCAATTTAAACGGAAAACTCAAATTCCGCGCAATGCTTTCCAACGACCAGCCACGTTGAAAACCAGACACTTGCAAACCTTCGATTTTATATCCAGCTTTTGGCACACGTTCCATTTCCATTTTGCCTTCCGCGCCGACAAATAAAAACTCCGTTTGTGGTGCTATTTTCTTAATCGCATCAGCAATTGCAATGGCCGGAAAAACGTGCCCGCCCGTGCCGCCGCCGGTTATCATTACCCGAAATGGTTCGTCGTTTTTCATTATCCAATGTTTTTAGAACTATGAACTATGAACTATGAACTATAAACTATGAACCTTTAAATTGTTCATAGTTTATAGTTTATAGTTCATAGTTCATAGTTCATAGTTTATAGTTCATAGTTTTTTAAAGTTCTTCATCTAATTTTTCAACGTATTTACTGACTGATAAAATCATTCCCAGTGAAATACTTGTAAAAATAATACTCGTTCCGCCCATCGAAATCATCGGCAAAGTCAAACCAGTAACAGGAACAAGATGAACAGATACCGCAATATTTGCCAATGCCTGAACCGTTAAACTCAAACTTAAACCGATACTTAAAAATGTACCGAACGCTTTTGGGCTTTTTGTAACCAACACGACTGACCTTAAAAACAATAAGACAAATAACGCCAACACAACACCGCCGCCAATCAATCCATATTCTTCGCAGATAATAGCGAATATAAAATCGGCATAAGCATAAGGTAAAAAGTTGCGGGCAATGCTATTTCCAGGGCCTTCGCCAAACCAACCGCCATTTGCAATAGCGATTTTGGCCTGTTGTACTTGATAACCGCCGTCTGGATTGTTTAAATATTCGGTTATCCGAGAAACCCAAGTTTCAACACGCACTATTCCCGGATATAATTTTCCAATTGCAATCAATAAAGCAAACAACACAACACCGAGCATTATCAATAAGAAAATGTATTTCATGCTTACCCTTCCGATAAACATCAACACCAAACAAGTCCCGAACAAAACCAAGGCTGTTGATAAATTAGCGGGCGCAATTAATCCACAAATAATCAGAACAGGGACTAAAATTGGAACAAAAGCCTGTTCAAAACTTTGGATATAATCTTGGTGCCGCGTCAATTCACGGGAAACATAAGTTAACAAGGCAATTTTTGCAAAATCAGAAGTTTGAAAACTAAAACCAAGTCCCGGAATTTCTATCCAACGTGCCGCAGAATTCAATGAAACACCAAAAAACAAGGTTATAAACAACAACGGCACGGCTATCAACATCAAATACGGCGCAACTTTCAAATACCTTCGATAATGCATCAAATGGCATAAGTAAATCAATAACAAGCCAAAAGCCAACCGGACAACGTGGGTAACTAAATAAAAAGTCGTGTTCCCGCCCTTCGCTGTCCAAGCCAACGAACCTGTTGCACTGTAAACTGCAAAAATGCTAATGATACACAACAAGGCAATTATTGCCCAGATAGTGCGGTCGCCACGAAGTTCGGATAGTAATCGTGTATCAAAAGACATGATTTGAGATATTTTGATATTGAGATATTGGGTTATTGGGATAAGACAGCGGCTCTAAATTGGTCGCCGCGGTCTTCATAATTTTTAAATAAATCAAAACTTGCACAAGCCGGGCTTAATAATACAACATCGCCCGGTTTTGCAAAATTTGTGGCCAATTCTACTGCTTCTTTTGCGCTATTGGCTTCAATCATTGGTTTTTTCATTTTACCGAAAACTTCAAATAATTTAGAATTATCAACGCCGAGACAAACAATTGCTTTTACTGAGTTCTTGACTAATTTTAAAATTGGAGAATAATCATTGCCTTTGTCTGTGCCGCCAACAATCCAAATTAACGGTCTATCCAATGCTTGCAAAGCATAAAAAACAGAGTCAACATTAGTTGCTTTTGAGTCGTTGATGTATTCGATGCCGTTAATTTCTTTGACAATTTCCAATCGATGGGGTGGGGGATTGTATGTTTTTAAACCTCCTAAAATCTTTTCATAATTTGCACCAACCGAAATTGCAGCAGAAACAGCACAAGCACAATTGAAAAAATTATGCACACCGCGCAAATTCGATAGGTTTCTGTATTGTTCTAATTGATTTTTGCGGATTGGGATTTTTTTAGCTTTTATTTTAAAATTCTTATCCCGCATAAAATCTTTCACTATTGGGTCAAAAGAATTGTAAATAAAAACATCGGTTCGGCTCTGATTTTTTATGATTGAAAATTTAGAACGCACATAGTTTTCTAATTTATAATCATATCTATCCAAATGGTCGGGCGTGATGTTCAATAAAACTGCAACATCCGGTTTAAATGTTTGACAATCATCCAATTGAAAACTGCTTATTTCACAAACAAAAAGCCGGATTGGATTATTGATTTCGCCTGTTTTTAAATCGTCTGCCACCAATTTTGCGACCGAAAAACCGACATTTCCACAAAGTCTTGGCTGCAAACCTGCTATTTCACAAAGATGATGTGTCAAAGTTGTTGTGGTTGTTTTTCCGTTCGAACCAGTGATTGCGATGATTTTGCATTTTCCAGCATGGCGAAAAGCAAATTCTATCTCTCCAATAATATTTATACCGCGTTCTCTTATTTTTTTAATCAAATCTGCCTTCTCAGGAATGCCCGGACTTTTGATTATTTCGTTGGCATTAAATATTTTATCTTCTGAATGTTGGCCTTCTTCCCATTCAATTCCGTGTTCCAACAATTCTTTTTTGTATGATTCCTTTATCAATCCTTTATCGGAAACAAAAACATCGTGGCCTAATTGTTTGGCCAAAATTGCTGCGCCGGTGCCACTTTCGCCAGAGCCGAGGATGACGATTCTTTGCATAATTATCTGATTTTCAATGTAATAACAGTTACTATGGCCAATAAAATCTGCACAATCCAGAACCGCGCAGTTATCGTGACTTCATGCAAACCTTTCTTTTGAAAATGATGGTGCAGCGGCGACATTAAAAATATCCGTCGGCCTTCGCCGTACTTTTTCTTCGTCCATTTAAAATACCAAACTTGTAAGATTACGGATAGAGTTTCTATCAAAAACACACCGCACAACAACGGAATCAATAGTTCTTTTCTCAAAACCATGGCCATCGTGGCGATAATTCCACCCAACATCAAAGAACCAGTGTCGCCCATAAAAACTTTTGCAGGATAAACATTGTACCAAAGAAAGCCAATACAACCTCCCAAAAGACAAGCGGCAAATATTCCCAATTCGCCCATGTTTGGAATAAACATGATGTTCAAGAACTCTGCAAAATTGGAGTTGCCACTCACATAAGCAAACACGCCCAAAGCCGCGATAACAATCCCCGAAACGCCCGCACAAAGTCCGTCCAATCCATCTGTCAAATTCGCACCGTTTGAAACTGCCGTAATTATTAAAACAGCAAATAAAACAAACACCAACAACACCAAATCACGGCTTGTTTTTTCACCCAAAAACCACAAGAATTTAGAGTAATCCAGTTGATTGCTTTTCAAAAACGGGACATTCGTTATCGGTGCGTTGCAATGCACGGTTTGAACACTGTCCTTCAATTGATTATCATAGATTATAATTGATTTTGAAATGATTTTATAGTCATTTTCTATCGCCACTGATTCTGGCAAACGAACCATAATTTCATCTGTTTTCAACATCGTTATCCCAACTATCAAACCCAAACCAATCTGCCCCAGCACCTTAAAAATACTTTTTAAACCTTTTTTATCTTTTTTAAAGACTTTTATATAATCATCCGCAAATCCAATAATGCTCAACCAAGTTACGGAAACCAACATTAAAATGATATAAATATTGGTCAAATTTGCCAAAAGCAAACACGGAATGAGCGTCGCCAAAATGATAATCACACCGCCCATCGTGGGCGTTCCGGCTTTCAAATTTTCTCCGGCGAGACCCAAATTCCGTTGTTCATCACTGATTTGCAGGCTTTGCAACCAACGAACTATCCGCCCACCAAACCACAAACTGATTATCAATGATAAAAGCACGGCTGCTCCGGCTCGAAAAGAGATAAATCGAAACAGTCCAACGCCAGGGATTTCGGGGTGGTTTTCCTGTAAATATTGGAATAAATGATACAACATCGTTAATTGGTTGATTAGTTGACAGGTTGATTTTACTGTCGGCATCAGAATTTACAGAATTTTAGAATTAGCAGAATTGAACATCAGCCAAATTATGGAAATTCTAAAATTTTGTAAATTCTGATTCCGACAATGTGGAGTTCGACAGCGTTGCGAGGCGATTTTTCATCGCCCCGCCAACTTTTGCTGTTCAAAATAATAGTCCCTCCACTATTATATTTTAGGGTTGATTGGGTTGATTAGTATTGATAAAATTGATTTCAAAATCAACTTCATCAACCAAATCAACCCTCAAAACTTTCAATCAACACCTTTTTATCGTCAAATGGATGTTTCACACCCATAATATCTTGATATTTTTCATGCCCTTTTCCCGCCACCAAAATCACATCGGTCGGTTGGGCGAGTCGGCAGGCAGTTTTTATCGCCTGTTCGCGGTTTTCGATTGTCAAAGTTTTTTTCAAAAATTCGGGTGAAAGTCCCGCTTCCATATCTTTTAAAATTTGGGCAGGATTTTCGGTGCGCGGATTATCGGAAGTCAAAATCAGTTGGTCGCTCCATTTTGCCGCGATTTGAGCCATAATTGGTCGTTTTGTCTTGTCCCTGTCGCCGCCCGCTCCGGTCACGACGATGATTTTTGAGGTTTTCTTTTTTAGTTTTTGAATGGTTTCAAGCACTTTTTCGAGCGCGTCGGGCGTGTGGGCATAGTCAACGATGGCGATAAAATTTTTGGTCGGGTGGCTGAGGTAATCGAAACGGCCTTCCGCGCCCTGCAAATTTGAAAGTGCGGTGAGCGCGTCCATTTTCGGAACGCCGAGTTCGCGGGCGACGGCGTAGGCTGCTGTCAAATTCGAGGCATTGAATTCGCCAATCATTCGGGCAAAAATTTCAACGCCGTCCATTTGCAAATGCAGCCCGGTCAGGCTGTTTTCCAAAATTTTAGTTTTGAAATTGGCCGTGTTTTTCAATCCAAAACTCGTTTTTCGCGCGGTTGTGTTTTGTTGCATGAACTTGCCGTTTTTGTCGTCGGCGTTCGTCAAGGCAAAGGCTGAGGTGGGCAAATCATCGAAAAACTGCTTTTTCGCGTCCCGATAATTCGCAAAAGTTTTGTGGTAATCGAGGTGGTCGTGGGTCAAATTTGTAAAAACACCGCCCGAAAAATGCAATCCGGCGATGCGTTTTTGCTCGACGGCGTGGCTGCTGACTTCCATAAAAACGTGAGTGCAACCGCTGTCCAACATATTTTTTAACAAAAAATTCAAAGCCACCGGGTCGGGCGTGGTGTGGGTGGCCGCGATGGTTTCGTCGCCGATTCGGTTTTCTACCGTTCCAATCAGGCCAGATTTGTGGCCGAGCGCGGTGAAAAGTTGCCAAAGCAAAGTGGCGACGGTCGTTTTTCCGTTGGTTCCGGTGATGCCGACGAGCGTCAATTTTTGGCTCGGCGAATCGTAAAATTTTGAGGCCATTTTTCCCAAAACCTCCGCCGAGTTTTTGACTTTCACAAAAACCACATCGGGCGGCATTTTGTCGGGAAATGCTTCGCAAACGACGGCAACCGCTCCATTTTCAATTGCTTTTTCTATAAAATTATGGCCATCCGCCGCGAAACCGCGCACGGCAACGAACAAATCGCCCGTCCCTCCCGGGCCGGGCAAGCCCGCAGCAACTGCGCGACTGTCGAAACGGATGGCCGAAATTGAAATATTTGTATTGCCCCGGATTTCGTCCGGGGTGGCGCCTTCCAGTATTTCAATGAACTTTTTTATCATAATTTCGGTGAATGACAATTTTTAAAGTTGAATTTGTAAATTTTTATCCTGCAATGATTTACAATTTTTACAAGTCCGATTTTCAATTTTTTTCACCGATTGATTTTCAAAATGTAGCCCTGCGCGGGTAGTTTGGGTTAGTTTTTTCCTGGTTTTTGGTGTAGGTTTGTGTTCTAAATTTTTCAAAAATGACGAATCTCGCGTATCCGACTGCTGTTGATTTTCCAAAAACTCGCCGTTTTACGGTCGAGGAATACATCCAATACGAGATAAAAACGAATCAAAAACATTACTTCATCAACGGAAAACTAATACCAATGGCCGGTGGCAAACCTCCTCACACCAAAATTTCAGGCAATGTTTACTTTTGTTTGAGATTATCAACTAGACCATTAAAGCCTCGTTTTGAGGTTTTTAATTCTGAAATGAAAATTTTCATCCCCGTTTTTCAAACCTATAATTACCCAGATGCCAGTGTAATTTGTGAAAAACCAGTTTTTACAAATGACGCTGCCGAGGCTTTGAAAAATCCGGTTTTGATAGTTGAAGTGCTTTCAAAATCAACCAAATCTTATGACCAAAAAGCAAAATTCAAAGAATATCAAAGTATCCCAACTTTCCGGGAATATGTTTTAATACATCAAGACAAACCAGTCGTTCAAACTTTTTTAAAAGACAAAAACGGTTCGTGGAATCTCCATTCCGAGTTTTTTGGTTTGAATTCGATGGTCAAATTTGAATCGGTTCCGGTTGTAATTTCGATGGCAGATATTTACGAAAACGTTGATTTTGAATAAGTTATCACTCCAACCACAACGTAATCACCTGCCCATTCACCCTGCTCCCTGGCGCGATGCTCTGTTTCGAAACCTTTCCCAAACCTCGCGCCGCCACCCGACAACCCCTATTTTCCAATAAATAAATCGCATCTTTCAAGCCCATCCCAACCACTGACGGAATCGTTTTGTCGGGAATATTTCGTGGTAACATATTTAATGTATCGCGTTGGGCTTTCAAAACCACCCAATCGGTGTTGTCAGGGGTGTACGGCCAATCCAATTTCAGCCATTTCAAAGCCGATTTGATGTCGTCGCGTGTCCCAGCATCGATGCTCGGCATGGCCGACGTCGCCAATTTGGGTTTTTCCAGTTCGTTCACCGCCGGGTGGAGTTCGGCTTTCATCGCAAAACACTTGTCGGCGATTTTTCGAAAAACCGGCGCGGCCACCTCCGAACCGTGATATCCCCCCTGTTTTGGCTCCGAAATCACGACGATGCACGAATAAATCGGGTTTTCCGCCGGAAAATATCCGCAAAAAGCAGCCTGATGCCTGATGCCCGCCTGCGCTTTGAATTTGTGGTAATTCAATTGCGCCGTGCCCGTTTTCCCGGCAATTTTATAATTCGGACTCTGAATATTTTTGGCCGTGCCGCGCTCGACCACGCCTTCCAAAAGCAGTTTTGCCTGTTTTATCGTCGAACTGCTGGCGATGCTGCGGTTCACGACGGTCGGCGGAAATTCCCGCACCGTTTCCCCAAAATGTTCGACCCGTTGGACGATGTACGGTTTCATCATTCTGCCGTCGTTGGCCACTGCGTTGAAAAATTGCAAAACCTGCAAAGGGGTCAGCAACATTTCATAACCGATTGACATCCAAGGCAATGTGGTTCCCGACCAGCCAGTTTGTTTGTCCCAAGCCTCTTTTATCAAAGGCATTTCTTCGCCGCCAACTTCCACGCCTGTCGGCAAATTCAAACCAAAATCTTTGAAATGCTCGACAAATTCGGATGCTTTTTTGCCATCGCCATAGTTTCGCATGGTCAGAATCGCAGTGCCGACATTGCTCGATTTTTCAAAAATCTGGCGCACCGTCAAACTGTCTTGGCCATGCGGCTCGGCATCGACCAGCGTTTCTTTATAAATTTTTACTTTGCCCCCAAAAACTTGGACTTTTTCATCAAAATCTTTCAAATATCCATCTTCCATCATCGCCATGAACGAGGCCAATTTCATCATCGAACCCGGCTCGACGCGCTGCCCGACGGCGTAATTGTACGTTTCCCACCAGCCATCGGGCGTTTTTCCAATGTTCGCCATGGCGCGTATTTTTCCTGTTTTTACTTCCATCACGATGGCGCAACCGTGGTCTGCGTTGTGATTTTCGCAGGCTCGGAGCAGTGCGTTTTCGGCCACGTCTTGGATATTTATGTCCAAAGTTGTCACGATATCGTCGCCAGATTTTGGTTCGATGGCCGCCATGTCGCTCACCGGAATGTACACGTCGCCGGGGACTTTCAACATCATTTGCTTGCCCAACGAACCGCCCAAAACCTTGTCCCAATGCCCTTCCAAACCCACCGGCATCGCGCCCTCGCGGACATATCCAATCGTTCGCTGCGCCAAAATTTTGAACGGTCGTTCGCGCTGCGAAAGTTGTTGGATAATCACCCCGCCTTTGTGCTGCCCCAATCGAAACAATGGGAAGTTCTTGATTTTCAACATTTTATAATACGGAACTCGTGTCGCAATCGGCATGTACCGAATTCCAGGTGCATTGTCCGGGGCATTTTTTAAGTCCAAAAGCCACTGCCGCCACGCACCGTATGTAAATTCTTTATTGACTTCGGTGGAAAGCATCCACGCCAAACTGTCCAGATTTTGCATAAAAACCGCCGTGTCCAAACCCTCTGCTTTTGCATCAAAATGAATGTCAAAATAGGGTAGCGAAGTGGCCAACATCGAGCCGTCGTCCGCCAAAATATTCCCCCTGTCGGCGTGAACGTCCACCACTTTCACGTACATTTTGTCTGCTTTCGCTTTCCAAATTTTCGCATCCACCACCGCCAATTGGTACAACCGCATAAAAATGATTATCGCCACCCCCATCACGGCCGCAGCCACGATGTAAACTCGGACGAGGACTTCATTTTTAATATTAAACACTTTTTTGAACTATAAACTATGAACGATAAACTATGAACCGTTTTGAACGATAAACTTCCGATTGGTTCATAGTTTATCGTTCATAGTTCATAGTTATTTAATCACTTTTGGCCCGGTCTGAAACAAATCCACCCCCGAATTTTCCAGCGAAGTATCCATCTGACTTTGCATCGAACGAAACATCAAATCGCTTTTGATGGACATGTATTCCCATTTTTCTTCCTGAATTTCCTTTTTCAATTTTTGAACTTCCCGCACTTTTCCTTCTGCATAATGTGCATTTGCAATATAAATCACGCCCAAAAACCCCAAAAACAAGAGGTATGAAAAATTGCCGAACACCAGTTTTGTGGCACCTTGGCTCAGATTCAACTGGGCTAATAATTTTTGAAACATCTGTTTAAAGTTTTGAAGCCACCCTCAATTTCGCACTCCTCGCCCGCACGTTATTTTTAGTTTCTGCTGCCGACGCTTCGAGCGGTTTTTTCAAAACCAAACTGAACGGTCGGCTGATATTTCCATAAAAATCTTTGGTCGGTTCGCCGTCGAAATTGCCCGTTTTCATAAAATTTTTGACCAATCGGTCTTCAATCGAATGAAAAGTAATCACCGCCAACCGTCCGCCGGGAGCCAACATTTCCAAACTGTCTTTCAAAAAATCTTCGAGTGCACCGATTTCGTCGTTCACTTCCATCCGCAGGGCTTGAAAAACCTGCGAAAAATACCGCATCCGTTCGCCCGAAATATTTGCTTCGCAAATCGTGAGCAAATCTTTCGTCGTCCGGATTGGCCGCTGATTTCTCGATGCGACGATGGCCGCAGCCAAAGTTTTTGAATTCCGCACCTCGCCAAACTCGCTGAAAATCCGTTGGATTTCCTCGGCAGACGAATTGTTCAACAAATCTGCGGCAGTTTGGCCGTCGTTTTTGTTCATTCGCATGTCAAGCGGTGCGTCGAAGCGGTACGAAAAACCGCGTTCCGGCGTGTCGATTTGATGGCTGCTGATGCCGAGGTCTGCCAAAATACCGTTGATTTTCCCCGGTTTTTGGCCTTCCACTCGCAAACTGCGTTTCAAATTTCTAAAATTCGATAGGACGAAGACGAAATTGGTAGCGTTCAGAAAAGGCGTATTCATACTGTTGTTCTGCGCGTCTTCGTCCGTATCGAAGCCAAAAAGAAGGCCTTTGCCTCCTAATTTTTCCAAAATCAATTTAGAATGGCCACCACCTCCGAAAGTCGCATCCACATAAACCCCGCCGGGGCGAATGTCGAGGTGCTCGATACTTTCATTTAAAAGAACGGATGTGTGGTACATTGTTTTGATATCGTGCCGTTGCCAAAAAATCTTTTTTCGGACAGGTTTAAAGGGTTTACATTGTTTAAATAGTTTACCAAGTTTAAACAATTTACAAAGTTTAAAAAAGAAGCGCGTTTTTAAAGACGCGCCCTTTTTAAGCGCAGTATATTTGTTTAATGAACCTAATTGTTTTGCACGGTTATGGAATTACACTATTTAACATTAAAGCATTTCGAAAATTAGTAGGTTTTGAGGTTGATATTTTGGTTTTTTTAAAATGCCTGCGTTGCTTCGCCTTCTGGTTTTGCGATGCCATTTCCACCGCCCAAAACCACATCGGCGAGTTCGGCGGCTTTTTCCTCGTTTTCATTCAGCCATTTTTCATAAACCGCTGGCGACCAAATCTCGATTTTATCGTTCATGCAAAGCAAAATCGCCTCGCCTTCCAAACCTGCGTATTCCATCATCGGTTTTTGAAGTAAAATGCGGTCGGCACTGTCCGTTGCCGTCGGATACGCCCCCGAAAAAAACGTCCGCGAAAAAAGCCGGTGCTGCTGGTTGAAACTATTCAATTGATTCACCCGCGCCGCCACCTCGTCCCACACGACTTTCGGGTACAAATTCAAGCAGCCCTCAAAACCTTTGTTCACCACAAATTCAAAACCCGCGCCCTCGGTCGTCACGCCCAATTGCTTCAACAGCCCTGTCGGGACACGAAGTCGTGCCTTGCTGTCAATCGAAACTGGATATTCACCGAGTAAATTCATTTGCAAAAACCTTGTTTGGGCAAAAAAATAGGGGAATGAAAACGCATAGGTGTGCAGTCCATGAGTTTCCGTCCCCCTTTTGAAATATTCCCCTTAATGATGGGACAAATATAAAGCCATTGTTCCCACTTTTTACCACTTTTTTCCACCAGAGCTGCTTTTTTTTAAAATTTTTTTTCATATAAATTTTAAGTCATTGATTTTCAATAATTTAGTAAAAATAAAAAATGAAAAAATTTTTCAACTCAGCCAAAGTTTTCCGAGCGGCTGCTAAGTTTTTTGAGAAAAAAGAAGCATTGCCGCGAGGTTTGGCGGCGAATTTCCAATCTTTCAACTACTTTTTAGGGTTGATTTTTAAAAAACTGAAAATTTTAAATGAAAAATGAAGCCGTGGTGGGAAAATGTGTCTGTTTTTTTACGGGAAATATTTTTCCCCAACTTTTTCCGTGCGCTGCTTGCCGTGCTTCTCAGTTATTTGGTCATTTTCCCTCGTTTTTTCGGTTTGCAAAACTTTAACAGGAAAATTTTAAAGTTCTCTTAACGTTTTTTTAACCGTTCGTCTAACTTTGCATCGTGATTGAAAAAGCCGGGAAATTTTATTTGGAAATAAATTGCTATGCAGCAAAAGTTCATTGATGTCATCATTCCGGCGCACAACGAAGAGAAGTCTTTGCCACTTGTGATTGCTGCGATTCCGAAAAATTGGGTGCGACATATTATCGTTGCAAACAATGCCAGCCGCGACCGCACCGCCGAAGTTGCAAAATCTGCCGGGGCGATTGTGGTTAATGAATCGAGGCCGGGCTACGGTTTTGCTTGTCTCGCAGGCATGGATTTTTTGAAAAAACTTCCGCCCGGCGAACTACCTGAAATCGTGGTTTTTCTCGACGGCGATTTTTCGGATTTTCCAGAGGAACTGCCAAAAGTGGTGGCTCCGATTTTGAAAGATGGAAAAGATTTGGTCATCGGTTCGCGGCGGCTTGGCGGGATGGAATCGGGCGCGATGACATTGCCGCAGCGTTTTGGAAATTGGCTCGCGCCGACTTTGATTCGGTTGTTTTTTGGCCAAAAATTCACGGATTTAGGCCCGTTTCGCGCCATTCGCTGGGACAAATTACTGGCAATGGATATGCAGGACAAAACTTTTGGCTGGACGGTTGAAATGCAGGTTCGCGCTGCAAAAATGAAATTGAACTGCGCCGAAATCCCGGTTCGCTACCGAAAACGGGCGGCTGGAAAAAGCAAAATTTCCGGTACAATTCGTGGTACTTTTCTCGCAGGTTGGATAATCATTTGGACTATTTTGAAAAATTTAAAATCGTAAATAAAAATGTTTGGAATTCATTCTTTTTTCGAAGCACTTCAATATCAAGCCAAAGTTGACTTTGGTTATTTGATGTTGACGATTTATTTCGTGGCCATGTCGGCAGTGACTATTTATTGTTTGCTTCAATTTCACCTATTATATCTGTACAAAAAACACCACAAGCACAACCCAAATATTATCTATGATAAATATGCGGCGGACGACCAAAACGTGCCTTTCGTCACCGTCCAACTGCCGATGTACAATGAAATGTACGTCGCCGAACGCATTATTGATTACGTTGCGCAGCAAGAATACCCGAAAAATCGCTTCCAAATCCAAGTCCTCGACGACTCGACCGACGAAACGGTAGAAATCGTCCGCAAAAAAGTGGCCGAGTTACAAGCCGCCGGTTTTGACATTGAACACGTCCACCGTGTCAATCGCCAAGGCTACAAAGCAGGTGCTTTGCAAGAAGCGATGCCGCGCGTGAAAGGTGAGTTTATCGCTATTTTCGATGCCGATTTTGCGCCGCGCGTTGATTTTTTGCGCACCACGATGACGTATTTTGAAGACCCGCAGGTCGGAATCGTCCAGACTCGTTGGGAACATATCAATAAAGATTACAGTTTTTTGACCCGGATGCAGGCTCTGCAATTGAACGTGCATTTCACGGTCGAGCAGGCCGGTCGTAGTTACGGCAATTTGTTGTTGCAATTCAACGGCACGGCAGGAGTTTGGCGCAAAAAAGTCATCGCCGAAGCAGGCGGTTGGGCGAGCGATACATTGACCGAAGATTTGGACTTGTCGTTCCGCGCCCAAATTAAAGGCTACAAAATCAAGTATTTGGAGAAATTGGAAAGCCCCGCCGAATTGCCTGTCGAAATGAACGGTTTGAAAGGCCAACAATTCCGCTGGAACAAAGGCGGCGCGCAAAATGCCCGCAAACTTTTGAAATTGGTCTGGGGCGACAACTCCCTGAATTTGACGCAACGGCTGCATGCGACCTCGCAACTTTTGGCCTACGGCGTGTTTTTATGGGTTTTCATCGCGGCGGTGAGTTCGATTCCGTTGGCTTTTGCCTTCCAAGATTTGGGGATTTCGACGCATTTTCTGTCATTTTCGGTGCTGGGTTTGTTTTCGGTCATTGGAATTTATTACACTGCGAATGTCCAAGCGGCACTCAGCCAAGCGACTGCTCCGGCCACGTTTTGGGATAAAGTGAAATTTTTCGGCCTGTTCATTTCGTTTTTGCCGATTTCGATGGGATTGTCATTATATAATGCTGTCGCGGTCATCGAAGGCTATCGCGGGAAGGCCTCGGCTTTCGTTCGGACACCAAAATATGGCGTGACTGGCAAGCAAAAATCGTTTATAAAAGCATCTTACGTGGCTTCCAAAATTTCATGGATTACGATTATGGAAGGCGTCATGGCTTTGACTTTTTTGGGTGCCGTCATCGGTGGAATCCAAACTGGAAATCGTGCGTTTTTGCTTTTTCACTCCATGTTGGCGATTGGTTTTGGGACGATTTGCTATTTTTCAATCAAGCATTTGCGGTTTCGGTAAACTTTGGATTGGAAGTTTTTGATTTGCGATTGTTGGTTTTTTCTAAAATTGAAAGTCAAAAACTGCTTTTTTTTGAAATTAAAAACGTCCGGTGGCTTGTGTCGCCGGACGTTTTTTATGGTAGTTGTGTCATCTGATTTTCACCAATTTCCCTTTCCCCAAAAACTTCCCATTTTCCAAAACCTCAAAAAAGTAGAACCCCGCAGGTAAATTCGGCAGCCCGACCACGGTTTTGTCCCCGTTCAATTTTTGTTGAAAAACTGTCCGCCCGCGCCCGTCGAACAAGCGGAACGAGGCATTTTTCCATGTTTTTTCCAAAATTTCAATGGTTATTTCTTGCCCCGCTGGGTTTGGATAGATTTTCAAAAGTGCGCCGCCGGCCACCGGTTCGTCCAATTTTACCAAAATAAAATCTTTGCCGACGGTGTGAAAAGTGCGGTTCGTGATGACCGGCGGGTTGAAATCAAAAAAGATGGCCGCCGAGTTTTCGATGCGCGAGCCGACCGGCAAATCCGGTTTTTGCAAAATCCGAAATTTCAAAAAACCGTGCGACGCGGCCTCGTTCACGTTGGAATCGGGCAAAAAAATGGGGTCAAAAATCCATTCCGCGATGCCGCGACCTTTCAAATTGAACTGAAATGGATGGCTCGACACGCCCGGCACGAGGCTCGACGGGTCGAGTCCGGGCGGCAAAGTATCGCGCACGACGACCCGAAAAGCGGTGTCCGTCCCCGTGTTTTGAAAGCGGATCAAATATTCGAGCGGTTGATTTTCGGCGATAAAATGTTTCAAACCATATCCTTCCGGGGCGGCCTGCTTGTCGTTCGGGTCAAAACTGCCGATATTTTGGCGGCAATCCACCGACACGAACGGGTCGCCGTCGGCCTCGCCAAACTGCGAAACAAAACCGATGCTCGTGGCACCCGCCGTGTTTTCGCCGCAACCTTCGACGGTCACGGACGGCATCGGGTCGCCCGGATTGTTGGGTTCCTGCATGGCTTCGAGCCGCCACGTCGAGCCGTTCGCGGGCACGGTGACGGGCAGTGAATCGCCCGGCGGCAACTGAAAATTGCCCGTCCGAAAAATGATGTTGTCCTCGATGACGATAAAATTGAGCAGCGAAGTGGCCGCCGTGCCCGTGTTTTTTATCCAAAAACGCACGGAATCGGGGTGGCAGCCGCCGCCGACCTCGACGTTCGCGCCCGTCCAATTTTGCGCCGCGAGGCAAAAACTGTCGGGAAAAATGTGCGCCTCGACGCAGTGCGTCGCGCCGAGCGGCACGGAATCGCAGTGCAAAAACACGGTTAGCGGAAAACTCCCACAAAAATTGACGGGCACCGCGCCGAGTTCGAACCGGATTTTTTGGTTGCCCAAATCGGTGTGCGGCAGCCCGGCGGAGACAAAATCCATCGCCGGGTCGAGGGTGATTTCGACGTGCGCCTCGTCTTGGACGAGGGCGGCGGTGGTCCCGGTGTTGCAAAAACGGACGGTGTACTGGTTGTTTTGGCAGCGGCGGAGTCCCCAAGTTCCGATGTCGGTTTCCAAAAACGGGCAATTTGCGATGGTTTGGTAAGGGATTTCGAGAAAAACGGTATCGAAAACGGCGAGTTGGGTAGCGATGGTGTCGCCGAGGCAGGTTTCGCGGTACGGGTTCGGGTTGGTGATTTTGATTTCGTAATTTCCGGAATCGGCGGGCATCCAAAAGTGGCCGGTGGAGTCGGTGCGGGCGTAGAAATTGAAACCAAAATCTGTATTTGTTGCAACGATATTCCAATCTTGAATTCCAATTTTTAGAGAATCTGGGACGCAATCGAAGTCGGAATCTTCAAAAATTTTTCCAGAAAAGGCTTTGTTGTAAATTTGGCCGAGACTGTCAATCACAATCAATTTAGGTTTTTGGAGCCCTCCTGCGGGGTGGGCAAGTATCAAAAAGCCCCCATTTTTTGTAGGCGAAAATTGTTTAATCGGGTCATTTTTGAGATAGGGAATGATGGAATTCCATTCAAATTGGCAATTTGAATTTACTTTCTGTAAATAATAAGATGAAAATGCGAAATCTAAAAATGCAAATCCCCCGTCCGAACAGGCCGAGACTTTTTTTTCATAGATTAAATTCGGAGAAGAGCAAATTCCTTGATTGTCAAGATTTCTTTTTTCAACAAAAAACGGTGCATTGGGAATGTAAAATGGACTTTTTGACAGCCAAAATGTTGAATCTGAACTAGTTCCAACCAAATCGACAATCGTATCACTTTGATATTCTTGTTTCCATAAAACGTTTCCGAGTGTGTCGCTCAAAATCAAATAATTGGCAGAAGTTGGGTCGGCCAAAGTTTCAATAACTCCTTCAATTATTAAATGACCATTTTTTAAGTAACTATTTTTTATATAATGAGCAAAACTATTGGCATTTCCAAAATTAGTTGGAATATACTTTTCCCAATTCAATTTGCCATCGAACCCAATTTGATGAAAAAAAACAGAATCTCGGCTTCCTGTTGCACAGAAATAACCATCTTGCAAAACGGCAATCTCAGTTGAATAAATTGAACTCGAAGGAATTTCAGTTTGCCAAACTTGCACACCCAAATTGTTGATGTGGCACAATTGCAGTTTTCTTTCAAATGCGGCATGGTTGAGGCAGGCCATCAAAATGGTGTAACCACTGTCCGGCGAGGCAACGATATCCAAAATTCTATCAATTTGGCAAGGCGGGGAAAATTTGGAATCGCCCAAAATTTGGCCTGAATTGTCGATTGAAAAAACCTGAAATTGCACACCGTCGTTTGCCAGTCCGGCTACCCAAAAGCCGCCGTTGGGTTTTTCAACAACCTTTTGAGGGACAAATTGGTCAAAAAACCGAACCCACCCCTGCCCAGCCGCCCCAAAACTCAAACCCAAAACCAAAACCCCCGCCCAAACCCCGGGCAGCATTTTCCGAAAAATGTTGATTGCTTTTTTCATAATCCTTTAAATTTTGACACAAAGTTTCCCAGCCGCCCGTCGTTTTCCAAAAACAATTTTTGCGATTTCTAAAATGAAATATTTTTTTAGAAAATTGATTTTCAAGGTGTTAGGTTTGTTTTTCTAAAAATTGGTCTCGTTTACGAAACTTTAAAAGTTTCGCAAACTTAGCAATTTGATTTTACTGCCAAAGCGGTAATTTATTTAGACTTGAATATTATTTTAGTAAAAAAAGTCAAAATTGTTTCTATTTTTGCCGTCAAAGCAGTAAAAGATGGATGCAAAAAAAATCGGCCAAGTGGTTTTGTTTCACCGAAAAACCGCCGGGCTTTCGCGGGAAGCCTGCGCCGAACTGGCTGGCGTGGGCAAAACGGTGGTCTATGATTTGGAACAGGGAAAACCGACCATCCAATTGGACACGCTGCAAAAAATTCTGGCCGTCCTGAACATCAAAATCGTTTTGGAAAGCCCAATGATGCAAAAATTTGAACAGGAAATTTCTAAAAAAATGGAAGATGAAAAAGGCTGAAATCGCTGTAAACCAACAAGTTGCGGGCATTTTTCAGGAAATCGAGAAAGGCAAAATTTACCGTTTCGATTACCTGCCCGAATATTCCGGACTGCCCGTTTCGCTGACCTTGCCGGTGGCGGGTCGGTCGTTCTCATTTTCGGAATTTCCGGCGTTTTTGGAAGGGCTGCTGCCCGAAGGCATCATGTTGGAAGGGATGTTGAAACGCTTGAAAATTGACCGGGACGACTATTTTTCCCAACTCGCAGCCGTCGGGGATGATTTGGTCGGCGCACTCACTTTTAATTTAATGATGAACGATGAACTGTGAACATTCCAGTTCAAAAAGTTCATCGTTCCTCGTTTATAGTTCATCGTTTATGAATACTTGCCCGATTTCCTATTTGCCTTGCGGCACTGAAAAATACGCCCCTGAAGGTTTGCGGCGGCTGCACAAATCGCTGACCGATTTGTCGGATTTCCCGTTTTCCGCGCCCGAACAACGGCTCGAAGCCACCCAAAATATGGGCAAAATGTCCATCCAAGGCGTACAGCCAAAATTGAGCGTGGTACTGAATTTGAAAAAACAGGCCTTCGAAACGGTGGAAAAAAATGGTCGTTTTATCCTCAAACCACAGCACGAAAATTTCCTGCAACTTCCTGAAAATGAAGACCTTACCATGCGTTTGGCCGCCGCCGTCGGCATCGAAACGCCGTTTCACGGAATGGTTTTTTGCAAGGACGCCAGCCTCAGTTATTTTATCAAACGCTTCGATCGGGCGGGCAAAAACGAGAAAATCCCGGTCGAGGATTTTGCCCAACTCGCAGGGCAGACCCGCGAAACGAAATATGATTACACGATTGAAAAAACGATCAAAATCATCGAGTCCCATTGCACTTTTCCCGCGCCTGAAAAATTGAAATTTTACCGCCTGCTGATTTTTTGTTTTTTGACAGGCAACGAAGACATGCACCTCAAAAATTTTTCATTGATTACCAGAAATGGCCGGGTCGAACTTTCCCCCGCTTACGATTTGCTCAATTCGACCCTCGTTTTGGAAAAAACCGAGGAAGAAATGGCCCTGAAATTGGCCGGAAAACGCAAAAACCTGCAACGCCGCGAACTCGTGGACTACCTCGGGCGCGAAAAATTGGGGCTGCCCGAACCGCTGGTTTTGAAAACGCTCGGCCAATTTTTTGAAATCAGGAACGAATGGGAAAAACTGGTGGCCGCTTCTTTTTTGTCCGAAAAATTGAAGGCCGGGTACCTCAAAATTTTGGCCGCGCGGTTTGCCAGATTTTAAAAATGAAAAATTCTTCCCTTTTCCAAGTCTTCGAAAAACTGAACAAAAAAGACCTCCGCGACCTGCGAAAATGGCTCGCCTCGCCCGTCCACAATTTGCGGGAAGATGTCGCCGCGCTGTTTTCGCACCTCGTCGAACCCTCCGAAAAACCGTCGGGCGAGTGGACAAAAACCCAAATTTATTCAAAAATCTACCCCGGCCAGCCGTTCGACGAGGTAAAAATGAACCATTTGATGTCGTGGCTGCTCGGCCAGATTTTGGATTTTTTGGCTTGGCGCGAGTGGCAAAACGAGACGGGCGGGCGCGGGCTGCTGCTTTGCCGTGCCCTGCGGAAACTGGATTTGCCCGAACTTTTTGAAAAAGAATATGCCAAAACAAAGTCCGCGCTCGAATCGCAGCCGCTCCGCGATGCCCATTTTCATGACCAATCGCACCTTTTGCTGCGCGAAAAATACGAGCAATCGGCCAAGCAAAACCGTTCCGCCGACCTGCCTTTTGATGAACTGGAAACGCATTTTTCGATGTCGTACCGGTTGAACCGGCTGCGTTTTGAGTGCAGCGCGGCGGTTTTTCAGACGGTCGGCAGCCTGTCCCGAACTGGATTCGGGAGGGCGCGAAAATCAGTGGCCGAACCCATTTTGCAGGCCTCGCCCGCTGTCGAAATTTATGAAAAACTGCTCGCCGCGCTCCGCGATGCTGAAAATGAAACGGCTTTTTTCGAGGCAAAAAACCTGCTTTCGCAAAATATCGGGCTGTTTTCGGAGAACGAGGCGCGGGATCTGTATTTGCTGGCGCTCAATTTTTGCATCCGAAAAATCAATGTCGGGAAGAAAAATTTCATGCGCGAGGCGTTCGATTTGTACCGCGACGGGCTGGAAAACCGGGCACTTTTTGAAAACGGTTCGCTCTCGATTTTTACCTACAAAAACGCGGTGACGGCTGCACTTTGGCTGCGCGAACTGGATTGGGCAAGGGATTTTATCGAAAATTACCGTCAGTTTTTGCCACCCCGCGAGCGGCACGCGGCTTGGTTGTACAATTTGGCGGTCTATTTTTTCCGCTTGCCGGACTTTGACCGTGCGCTGGAATTGCTGCGCGATGCCGATTTTTCGGACGTTTTGACCCAATTGGATGCCCGTTCGATGCTGCTGCGGATTTATTTTGAAAAAAATTATGCCGACGCGCTCGAATCCTTGCTCGACAGTTTTCAGGTTTTTTTGCAGCGGCACCGCGAAATTGGGTACCAGCGCGACAGTTATTTGAACCTGATAAAATTCACACGGCAGATGCTGCGGGGCGAGGCGGATTTTGAAAAATTGAAAAGCGAAGTGGAAAACACAGCATCACTCGCCGAGCGCGGGTGGATTTTGGAGCAGTTGAAAACGAGGGGCAAATAACGGGTCGGGGCGTTTCGGGGCCCGGTGTTTTCCTGTTCCACCAAATTGAACTTCCGCTAACTTTGCCGGATGAAAATTTACCCGCACGACATTTTAAGGCTTGCAAAAAAACTCACCGTCCGCCGCGCGTGGAACTACGGACTCGTGCTTTCCTCCTATTTTTTGACAAAATGGTTGCGGCGGCCCATCCAGTGGGGCCAGCCGATGACCATCAGTTTTGAACCGACGACCGCCTGCAATTTGCGCTGCCCAGAATGTCCGAGCGGGCTGCGGTCGTTCACCCGCGAAACCGGGAATTTGAAGGCCGATTTTTTTCGGAAAACGATTGACCAAATTCACCGCGACCTCCAATTTTTGATTTTTTATTTTCAAGGCGAACCGTACATCAACCCAAAATTTTTGGAAATGGTCAGCCATGCCCACGAACGAGGAATTTATACCATCACCAGCACGAACGGCCATTTTTTGAACGATGAAAACGCCCGGAAAACCATCGAATCCGGCCTCGATCGACTGATAATTTCGGTGGACGGCACGACGCAGGAAACCTACGAATCCTACCGAATCGGTGGCCAACTCGAAAACGTTTTGCAGGGCGCACGGAACATGGTAAAATGGAAAAAGAAACTCGGCACGCGCCACCCGCACCTGATTTTCCAGTTTTTGGTGGTCAAACCGAACGAGCATCAAATTCCAGAAATTTATCGGCTGGCGAAGGAAATCGGCATCGACGAAGTGAAGTTAAAAACCGCGCAAGTCTATGATTATGAGCACGGTAACTCGCTGATCCCGACCCTCGAAAAGTTTAGCCGCTACCAAAAACGCAGCGACGGAAGCTGGGAAATCAAGCACGAATTGGTCAACCACTGCTGGAAATTGTGGCATTCCTGTGTGATAACTTGGGACGGCGTGGTCGTGCCGTGCTGCTTCGACAAAGACGCGGAACACAAATTGGGCGACCTGAAAAAAGCGGATTTTAAACAAATCTGGCACGGCGCGGCGTATAAAAATTTCAGAAAAGCCATTTTGAAAGGGCGCGACCAGATTGATATTTGCACGAATTGCACGGAGGGCTGCAAGGTTTGGGCTTAAAAAGGGATGAGGAATGAGGGACGAGGAATGACTCTAAAATTCATCCCTCGTCCCTCATTCCTCATCCCTAAATTTATTTCAACATCCGATTCAACAGCGTAATCGGCTCCAAATCATTCAATTTCACGCTCCACGAAACACGCCCGATGTAGTTTTTGCCCTCCGTTTTTTTGTACAAATCTTGCAAGTTTTGGGAATTGACCACCGGAAAATAGAAGTTCAAATTTTCGTCAAAAAACGAAAGCAACAAGCCGCCCGACCAGAAAAATTGCTCGTCCCGCAAACCCGATGGGCGTTTTGCAAACCCCAAATCGAGGTATGGTTTCAGCCCATTTTTTACGTAAGGCAAATTAAATGGCAAATCCGTTTTCAAATTCAAGGCCAAAACGACTTGATTGCTGTGCCCCGACGCGTTTTTGTTCCCAGACCCAAAACCATATTTGAAACCGCCCTCCGTTTCGCTGATTTGCCGAGCCAGAAAACCGGTCTGCTCCGTCCTGCCAAAAAACACTTCGTCGAACCAATAATCGGTGTACCCAGCCTTGCTCAACGACAGCGAGCCGCGCACCGGTTCGGTCGCTCCGAAGCCAAAATCACTACTTTTCGTGTATTTGCTGTTCAAAAACCAGCCAAAAAAGAACCGGGCCGAGGCCTTTTTCCCTTTTTGATAAAACCATTTTTGGAGGTGCGAAAAATTGCTGCGCAGATAAAAATTGGAACTGTTGAAGGAATCCTGGTTGCGGATTTCCCAAGCCAATTCGGTTTCGGATGGATAAATTTTAGCGTTTCTGTCCAAATGGAATTTCACTTCGCCGAGATATTCTGTGCCTTTTTCGTTTTTGAAAAAACTACCGTCTGGCTGCAAAACCGCGTATTCCTCGGTCACGCGAGCCAACCGGACATTTGTCCAAAACTTTAATTGACTGGGAGTTTGCCAATCCGCCCGCAAAAACGGCTGGATTTTGGTAAATCGAAGGTCATAACCGGGCGTTTTTTCGCGGGCGTTGTGCCAAGATTTTCCAATCAAACCCATCGTCACGGAGCGAAAAAATTTGCTTTCATCCGGCAACCACCGAAAACGAACATCTCCAAAACCGACCAATTCACCCGTTCCCGTTGCGAAACCGGGCGCGAGATAAATCTGAAATCGTTGCCCCGGCAACGGCGGATTGTACAAAATGACACCGATTTGGGCTTTGTCATAATTGTTCCAACCCACCCACGGCAGCACGCCAATCAACGTGCGGCGCGGGATTTCGAACGGAGCAAAAATTTTGAATTTCGGCGGACGCGACATCAAACCACCGAGGTTGTTTTTTCGGTTGATGTCCATCATTACATTGTCAAAATCAATCACAAAATTGTCGGCAGAATCGATCATCGGAAACCGCACGTTTGTTTTTCCGTCGAGCGGTTCGTACCATTTCTCTGCTATTTTTTCGCCATTTTTCAAAGCTGAAATGACGAACGGAGCGTCCAATTTTCCCTTGTTTTTTACCCAAATTTGGAGTTCGCCGTCGTCTGTTTTTGCCACCGTTTTTATCAAAAAATCGGCTTGTTTTGTGGTTCGCATCGCATCCATGAACCACCCAGAGTTGAGGCCATTTTCTTCCATAACTTTTTGAAAATCAGCGGGGTAGGGATGTTTGAATTTCCATTTTTGAAAATAATCCTGCATCGCTCGGTCAAATTTTTCGACACCCACCGATTGCTCCAACCACTGCAAAAATAGCGCAGTTTTGGCGTAGGCCTGCACGCCGTAACTGGCCATCGAAAACTCGTCGCTCGGCGAATCGGGCGGCGTGTCAAAACCCTGCCGGGCGAGCGTCAAACAAGCAACGCGCATGATTTCGCCCTGCGTTTTTGAGTTCAACAGCCATTTTGGCAACATATCTTCGTACATCGCGCTTGGATAATGTTGTTTCATGTACCGATATTCATAAAACGAGTTCATGCCCTCGTCCATCCACGGATGATCGCGTTCGTTCGAGGCCAGCAAACCGTAAAACCAATTGTGCCCAACCTCGTGCGTGATCACGTCGTCGAGGGCTTTTTCCGAACGTTCATTATTAATTACGGTAATCATCGGATACTCCATCCCGCCGCCCGCCGAAAGTGCCGAATTGACCGCCGAGGCCTGCGGCCAGGGATATTCGCCCACATTTTTGGAGTAAAATTCGATGGCACGGCGCACAAAAAACGCCCCGCGCTGCCATGTTTCCCACGAACTTTTGGTAAAAAACGCCCACGTTGGCACCACTTTTCCTGACGGCAAAACGGCCGAATCGCTCGTGACCATAAATCTTTTGTCGGCAAACCACGCGAAATCATGCACATTTTCGGCAGTGAATCGAATCGTTTTTGTCAAAGAATCGGACGGCGGAAACGAATCCGCTGCAGCCGCCAATTTTGAAATGCCGACAGCCAGTGCGGCCTGCGTTTCTATTGTTTTTTTCTTTAAAAATTGGAGTTCAAAATTGGTCTGGCAAACGCCCGTCGCGCCGACCACATAATTTCGCGGCAGCGTGATTTCCACCTCGTAATTTCCAAATTCGGAGTAAAATTCGCCCATATTTAAATATGGCATCGCGTGCCAGCCGCGCAAATCGTAAACCGCCGGTTTCGGAAACCACTGCGTGATTTGGTACGATTGTCCGACGTGGCCGAGCCGCGAAAACGAGGCCGGAATTTTCAAATTCAGCGGCGTCGAAATCGTGATTTTTCCGCCCGGCGGCAGGTCTTCGGCCAATCGGATTTGCACCACATCTTTGTAAATTTTGTGAAATGACCAGCGCGTTTTCGCCCCATTTACCTGAAAATTAAGGTCTTCGAGGCCGCCGCGCTCGTCGTTGGTGGCAAAATGAAATTTATCGATGCCCAGTCGGAGAAACTGTTTGGCCATCGCCGAAGTCCTCGAAGCGTAGGCATTTGGCCAGACGTGCAGCCAAATTTCTTTCAACGCATCGGGCGAATTGTTGATGTATTCGATTTCGATGTTGCCCGCCAACCGATGTTTTTCATCGTCCAAACTGACCCTGATTTTTGTGTTGACTTGTTGTTGGAAATACGTTTTTTGCGAAAAAACGGGGCAGGAAATTGCCAGTGAAATCAAAGGTAAAATGCAGGAAAATCTCATCTGGTGAGTAAGTTTTAGACAATTTTGGATTGAAAAAGAAAGTATCTGCAAAGTTAGTGCCTACCAACAGTTTTAATACATTTGTCCGTCGAATCTCCCGGTTCTACATCTTTTCAAAATCATTTTTTTTAAATTAAAAATTTCAATTTCCGATGAACGAAAACCAAGGAAATAACACCGGCCTGCGCATTTTTGCCATCCTGATGACCCTGCTTTTTATGGTTGCCGCTTTTTTTGCTTGGCAAAATTGGAGCAAAAACAAAGTCTTGACCGCTGAAAAAGTCAAACAAGAAGCCGTCTTGGATTCGCTCGTCGGCGTGCGCGCAAAATTGCAAAACGATTTGACGACGATGGAAAATTCGCTCGCTGAATTGACCACCGAAAATGAAGAATTGGAAGGAAAAGTGGCGGCGAGTGCCAATCTTTTGGCCAAAAAAAATGCAGAAGTCAAACAAATCCAAGTCTCGAACAACAAAAACGAGGCGGCTTTGCGCAGCGAAATCGCGGCTTTGCAACAGGTAAAAACCGAACGTGAGACGATAATCACGATGTTGACCACCGAAAACGAAGCGTTGCGCAGCGAAAATAAAATGTTGAAAGGCGAAAATGCTGAGTTGAAAGGTTCGCAGGAAAAACTCACCGCGCAGGTCGACGACCTCGCCAAACAACTTTCCGACCAAATTAAAAAGACGCAATCCGCGAAATTCAAAGCCTCCGCGTTCCGTGTCGAAGTCGAAAAAAAACGCGGTAAACTGACAACCCGCGCCAAAAAAGTCAACAAATTGAACATCAGTTTTGACCTCGCCGACGTGCCCGAACAATACCGCACCGCGCAAAAACTTTACCTCGTCATTACCGACGAAAAAGGTGTGCCGATAAAAACCCAGAACCCGACAAAAGCCACGATCAAAGCCCCCGCGGGCGACGTGGAAATCATCGCATCGAACGTTCGTCCGGTCGAATTGGGCGAAACGCAACGCATGGCTTTTACCCAAGAATTGGATGAAAAATTGAAAAAAGGGAATTACGTCGTGGCGGTTTATTGCGATTATGGGCTGCTGGGGGCGTCGAGTTTTCGGTTGATGTAATTCAGTTTTTGGGATTGAAAAATTGCCAAAAACCCTTCTTTTTCAAACCGTTTTTCAACGCTTTGTCATCTGTCCAAAGTTCGGCTTCGAGTTCCAGAGCCAGGGCCACGAAAGCCGCGTCGTTTTCATCGGTATCCCGGCAAAGCCAATAGGCTTGCACATAATTTTTGGTGCTGACAAAATCTTCATTGATATTCAGGTCAAACGCATTAAAATCCATTCCCGAAGGGAATCCATGTTTATAGTACAGAGTAAGGCATTTTCTTCAAATCCCGAAGGGATTTTATGTAAAAACTCGCGCCTGAAAACATAAAATCCCTTCGGGATTTATCG